>NZ_LZTE01000076.1:0-90502 GCF_001665925.1 Gordonia sp. 852002-50816_SCH5313054-c | reverse complement strand
GCCCCGCGTGACAGCGGTGGCGCGACCGGCGCGGGTGCCACTATCCGCTGCGCAATCGCGGATGTGGTTCATCAACCGATTCGACCCGACGTCGGCGTCCTACAACATTCCACTTGTGTTGCGCCTCAGGGGAACTCTCGACCTCGAGGCTCTGGCCGCAGCAGTCGGCGACGTCGTGGAACGTCACGAGGTGCTGCGCACGATCTACCCGGATGACGGTGACGGCCCGGTGCAGCACATCGTCGACGCCGCACAGGCGCGCGACGAGGTGGATTGGGGCACCGCATACCATCGAGATGATCTGATCATTTCTGCCACAACGGGATTCGACGTCACGCGTGAACTCCCGATCCGGGGTCGGGTACTGCGAGTCGCCGACGACGAGCACGAACTGGCCCTCACCGTCCATCACATCGCGTTCGACGGGGGATCGGTTCCGGTACTCGTCGGCGATCTTCTCGCCGCCTACCTTCACCGCACCAGCCCGGCAGTGCCCGCGCAGGCTCCGCTGTCCGTGCAGTACGCCGACTATGCGCTCTGGCAGCAGGCGGCCCTCGGCAGCGTGCACGATCCGTCGAGCCCGATCGGTAGCCAAATGGACTACTGGCGAACGCAACTCGCGGCACTCCCGATCGTCACCGACCTGCCGAGGGGTCGGCAGCGGCCTTCGGTGCGCGACAGCGACGCAGGTGTGGTCAGGCTGACCGTCGACGACGCGCTGGCGACTCGCATCGAGGCCTTCGCCCGAGAGCACGAGATCACCGGCTTCATGGTCTTGCACGCGGCGCTGGCGATCATGGTGTCGCGCGAGGCCGCCACCGACGACGTCGTCATCGGAACCCCGATCACGGGGCGCACGGACTCTGCCCTCGCCGATCTCGTCGGGATGTTCGTCAATACGTTGGTGCTGCGCACCGAGGTCGATCCGGGGCGGACCGTCGAGGACTTCCTCGCGTCGGTGCGCACCACCGATCTCGATGCCTTCGCGCATGCCGACGTGAACTTCGAAGATCTCATCGACGAGTTGTCGCCCGCGCGTTCCACCGCATTCGAGCCGCTCGTGCAGATCGCCTTCACCCATGTGTCGGGCGACGTCGATCCGCGGGCCGAGATGGAGGCGGCTGGACTGGTCGCCGAACCGCTGGACATCGCTGCGCCGACGGCCAAGTTCGACCTCACGGTCGGCGTGGCAGACCGACGCGCCGACTCTCCCATGACGGCCGAATTCATCTATGCCAGCGCACTATTCGACGAATCGACGGTACGCGGTTTCGCCGATCGCTGGTTGGCGGTGCTGGAAGCGATGGTGGCGAATCCCCGGGTCGCCGTCGGCGACATCGACCTCGCAGTCGACGACGACACGGTGGTGTCACTCGGGGTGCGGAGTCGGAACTCGTTGGGCACCAATGGTGTTGCGGCCGACGGCGGTGTCTCGACGCCGCGAGTACTCGTCGACATCCTCGATGATCGCGTCATCGACCCAGGTCGTCCGGCACTGGTCTGTGGTGACCAGCAGTTGACCTACGACGAATTCGAGAAGGCGGTCAATCGTGTGGCCCGCCGACTGATCGCCGCGGGTGTCGGACCCGGCGACGTGATCGCCGTCGGCATGAACCGGTCGATCAACTCGGTTGTCGCCGTATTCGGTGTGTTCCGAACCGGGGCCGCGTACGTGCCCATCGCGCCGTCGTATCCCGAGGACCGCATCGCCTTCATGCTGGCCGATTGCGGTGCAACCCTTGGGATCAGCGATCGCGACACCATCCCCGGCTTCGGGGAGTCGCCGTGCACATGGATGGACATCGACACCCTGATCGCACCCGGGGTCGCAGACAGCCCCGTCACGAACGACGAGCGCCGTGCACCGAAGAGACTCGACGACCTCGCATATCTCATCTACACCTCCGGATCGACCGGTCGCCCCAAGGCGGTCGGCGTCGCTGAGCGCGGCATCGCCAATCTCGTCGACGCACTCGCGGAGATCTCCGGGACCGCGGCAACCGCATCCGACGTCCGGGTGCTCCATGTCGCATCGCCCAGCTTCGACGCGTCGGTACTCGAAATGCTCTGGGGCATAGGCCTCGGTCACACCCTGGTGATCGCCGGCGCCGACGAGTACGCCTCGGACGCGCTCGGCCGCGTCCTCGAGCGCGGCGGTGTCACCGACGCGATCATCACGCCGACGGTGCTCGCCACCGTCGACCCGCGTTTCGGTGCGAGCCTGCGAAATCTCGCATCGGCGGGAGAAGCGTGCCCACCCGAACTCATGGACAGGTGGGCGTCGGCTCATCCCGATCTCCGGACGCTCAACCTCTACGGGCCGTCGGAGACGACGGTGTGGGCAACCGCGGCCGTGATCGAGCGCGGGCAGCCGGTGACCATCGGACGCCCGATTCGCGGGTTCGCCGCGTATGTTCTCGATTCGCGACTGCACCAAGTGCCGCAGGGCGTGACGGGGGCGCTGTATCTCAGCGCCGACGACTCTCTCGCGCGTGGCTACCTCGGACGCCCCGGACTGACCGCGAAGGCGTTCGTCGCGAATCCGTTCAGCTCGACACCGGGCGCGCGCCTGTACGCGACGGGCGATCTCGTCAGGGTCACCGCCACAGGCGAATTGGAGTACGCCGGCCGCATCGACACCCAGGTCAAGTTGCGCGGGCTGAGGATCGAACTCGGCGAGATCGAGGCGGCACTCACCTCCCACCCCGACGTCGACGCTGCGGTGGTGATCGGCGTCGGCGGTGCCGTCGCGAGCGCGCTGGCAGGGTATGTGGTCGCATCACCCGACGTCGATGTCGCGGCCATCCGCGACCACATCGCCACGCGGCTTCCCTCGCACATGGTGCCCGCGAGTCTGACCGTGCTCGATGCTCTACCGCACACGCCCGGAGGCAAGATCGACGTCGCCGCGCTGCCCACGCCTGCCGAAGAAGCGCAGCAGCACAGCAGCGTCGCACCGGCGACCGACGCGGAGGAGCGTGTCGCCGCCGTCTACGCAGAGGTGCTCGGTAGCGAGACCGTCGGCGTCACGGAGAGCTACTTCGACCTCGGCGGCAACTCGTTGTCGGCCACTCGCGTTGCTGCGCGGATCTCCGAACTCTTCGACGCCGACATCACCGTGCGCGACGTCTTCGAGCAGCCAACCGTGCGCGGTCTCGCCGCGCTTGCGGCGCAGCGTGAGCCGGGCCTTGCCCCGGTCGTGCCGGTCGTGCCCCGTCCGGCCCGCATTCCGCTGTCGTTCGCGCAGGCCAGGATGTGGGTCATCAATCAGTTCGATCCCACGTTGAGTACCTATAACGTCCCGGTGCTGCTTCGGCTCAGCGGCGGCGTCGACGTGGCTGCGCTGCGGGCAGCCGTCGTCGACGTGGTCGAGCGACACGAGGTGCTGCGGACGGTGTTCCCCGCGGTGGACGGCGTTCCCGTGCAGATCATCGGCGGCGTCGACACCGTGTCGGACCGCCTCGATTGGGGCGTCGTCGACTCCGCGGCACAGCTCGAGGCCGCGGTGACCGATGGCTTCGACGTCAGTGTCGAGGAGCCGCTGCGGTGCCGCGTCTGGCGGTCCGCGCAGGACGAGTATGTGTTCGCGCTGGTGGCCCACCACATCGCCGCCGACGGCGAGTCGATGGGCCCGTTGGTCAGCGACATGATGGCGGCGTATGCGGCGCGCGCGACAGGCTCGGCACCGCACTTCGCGCCGCTGCCGGTGCAGTTCGCCGATGTGGCCATCTGGCAGCACGAGGTGCTCGGCCGGCCGGACGACCCGACGTCGGTGGTCGCGCGTCAACTGTCCTACTGGGAGGACGCGCTGGCAGGCGTACCGGATGTGGTGGAACTGCCGACCGACCGTCCGCGACCCCTCGTCGCCTCCGAGCGGGGCGCGCAGGTCGGGTTCGCGATACCGGCCGCCATCGCAGGCCGGGTGTCGGCGGTGGCACGTGAGCATGGTGTGACACCGTTCATGGTCGTGCACGCGACACTCGCTGCGCTCCTGTCCCGACTGGCCGCCACGACCGATGTCACGGTGGGAACACCGATTGCCGGTCGCGGACAACGTGATCTCGACGCATTGGTCGGCATGTTCGTCAACACGCTCGTACTCCGCAGCGACGTGAACCCCGGTGCATCGTTCGCCGATCTACTCGAGTCTGTGCGGACCACCGACCTCGACGCGTTCGCCCACGCCGATGTTCCGTTCGAAGCGGTGATCGATCGTCTCGACCCCGTGCGTTCGGAAGCGTTCGCGCCCCTCACCCAGGTGCTGCTCACGTTCCATCAGTCGGTGCTGCCGGAGTTCGCGGCAGAACTGAACGCCACACATGTTGCCGGAGTGCAGATCTCGCCCATCGCGCCGCAGCACACCCCGGCCAAGGTCGACCTCACCTTCGGTATCGCCGACGCTCCCGACGGTCAGCCGTGGACGGCACAGATCGTCTATGCCACAGACCTTTTCGATGCCCCGACGGTTGACACGATCGCCGACCGGTTCGTCCGGATGCTCGACGGCTGCACCGCCGATCCGAGCCTGCCGATCGGCGACGTCGTGCTGCTGTCGGATCACGAGAAGGCGACGCTCGCCGCACTACCGTCGCCGGCGACACACACGCCGCGCGCAGACCTGAGCCTCGTCGACCTGTTCGCCGAATCCGTACGCGCACACCATGACCGGCCTGCGGTCAGCGCGGCCGGACGGTCGCTCGACTACGGCGAACTCGACCGCCGGTCGACGGCAGTGGCCGCGGCACTGGTCGAGCGCGGTGTCGTCGCGGGAGATCTCGTCGGTGTCGCAACGGCACGCACCGTCGACCTCGCCGTCGCCATTCTGGGTGTCCTCAAGGCGGGTGCGGGCTATCTCCCGTTGGATACGACGAACCCGGTGCAACGCCTGACCTACATCGTCGCCGACGCCGCCATCGACCTGATCATCACCGACGCCGCGACCGTCGATCACGAGCTGTTCGGGCAGTTGCCCGACGCCGTCGCGGCCGTCGACGTCGACGACCTGGTGGGCGAGGGGACAGGTCTGCCCACGCCGACGCCGGTCATCAAACCTGATTCCGGCGCGTACGTCATCTACACCTCCGGATCCACCGGCAAGCCCAAGGGTGTGCAGATCACTCACCGCGACGTGCTCACCCTGATCGACACCACCGCGACCGACTTCGAGTTCGTCCCGACCGACGTCTGGACCATGTTCCACTCTTATGCGTTCGACTTCTCGGTGTGGGAACTGTGGGGCCCGTTCGCGTCGGGTGCGCGTCTGGTCATCGTCGACCGCGACGTCGCACGCGACCCGGACGCATTCGTCGAACTCCTCGGCCGCGAAGGGGTGACGGTGCTGAGCCAGACGCCGTCCGCCTTCTACCAACTCATCGACGCTCGACGGCGCGTCGGACCTGATCTCGCCCTGCGCTACATCGTGTTCGGCGGCGAGGCGCTCGCATTCGATCAGGTCGACCGCTGGTTCACCGAAAACCCCTCGGACACAGTTCAACTGGTCAACATGTACGGCATCACCGAGACCACGGTGCATGTCAGCATCCGGCCCATGGACCGAGCATCGGTCCTCGACGGCGACAGCTCGCTGATCGGTAGGCCGTTGAGCTCGTTGGGCATTCACATCCTCGACTCGCGACTGCATCCGGTCCCGCCGGGAGTCGTCGGCGAAATCTATGTCACGGGTGGCCAATTGGCGCGGGGTTACCGGGGACGGTCGGAGCTCACCGCCACGCGGTTCGTCGCCGACCCCTTCGATCCGGGCGGCGAACGCATGTACCGCACCGGCGACCTCGCCCGCCGCATCGGCGACGACATCGAGTATCTCGGTCGCGGTGATGCGCAGGTGCAGCTGCGTGGTTTCCGCATCGAGTACGGCGAGGTCGAGGCCGCATTGGCCGCTGCCCCCGGCATCAACGCGGCCGCGGCAACGGTCGTCGACATCCCCGGACGGGGCGAGCAACTCGTCGGCTATGTGGTCGCAGACCGGATCGACACGATCGACGTGGACGAGGTCCGCGACTCGGTTGCGCGCGCGGTGCCGACGTACATGATTCCCGGAATCATCACGCCGATCGATCGTCTGCCGCTGACCGCGAACGGCAAACTGGATCGACAAGCACTGCCGCAGCCCACGATCGACAGCGTCGGCGGCGACGACGTCGTGCCGGCGACGCCCGCCGAGGAGACTCTGGCCGGCCTCGTGGCCGGTGTGCTCGGGGTCGAGAAGGTCGGCATGACCGACTCCTTCTTCGCGCTCGGCGGTGACTCGATCCTCGCCATCACGCTCTCGTCGGCCGCACGTGCAGCAGGCCTTCCGATCTCCCCGCGCGACATCTTCGAGCACAAGTCGGTGCGCGCTCTTGCCGTGGCAGCAGTAGCCGATGCACAACGACTCCCGATGCTCGCCGAGTTGCCGGACGGGCCGACGGGTGCCGTTCCGGTCTCGCCGGTTGCTGCGTGGATGATCGAATTGTCCGACGAGCCAGACGATTTCGCCGACTTCTCGCAGTCGATGACACTCATCGCGCCGGAAGGTCTCGACACCGAGAGGCTGCGGCGACTACTGACGACGGTCGTCTCGGCACACCCGATGCTGTCGTCGACACTGCGGTGCGTCGACGGTGAATGGGTGGCCACAGCAGGATCCGACGCCACACCGAGCGTCGTCGGCGAGCGGGTCGATGCAGCCGGCGGCAGCCCGGAATTCGCTGCCGCGGTGCGGGCGGCACATGCTCGCGCACTGCGTGAGCTGTCACCGGCCGACGGGGTCCTGGTGTCCGCCGCACACGTCGTGGGAGCCGACGGTGCGCGGGTGGTGCTCGCGATCCATCACCTCGGCGTGGACGCGGTCTCGTGGCCGATCCTCATCGAGGATCTGATCACGGCGTGGGCGGCGTCGGAAAGCGGTGGCGATGCGACGTTGCGTCCCGAGGTCACCTCGGCACGGGCGTGGCACTCCGCGCTGGCCGAACGCACACCCGATCACGTGGGCGAGGTCGACTACTGGCTGGCGCGCGTCGACCGCGAGCCCACCGATCTCGGCGTCACCGTCGACCGCGACCGAGATCGATTCGCCACGCTCTCCACGGTGACCGTCGCCGTCGGCGCCGCGGACACGGAGGCGCTACTCACCAGCGTCCCCGAACAGTTCGGTGGGCATGTCAACGACGCTCTGCTCGGTGCGTTGGCGCGCGCGATCACGTCGTGGCAGCGTGCTCGCGGAATCGTCGACGATGCTCCGGTATCGATCCTGGTCGAAGGTCACGGACGCTACGAGGACGTGCTCGCCCACGGCTCGTCACCGAGCACCGCTGACCTCTCCCGCACCGTCGGATGGTTCACGTCGATCGCCCCGATCGTCGTCGACCCGGGCGATGACGTCGTGCACGCCGTGAAGGCTGCCAAGGAGGAACGCCTCGGTCAGCCCGAGCACGGTCTGGGATTCGGCCTGCTGCGCAACAACCTCTCGCGCAACGGTGACGCACGGTTGGCGCAGACCGCGTTGCCCGGTATCGCGTTCAACTACCTCGGAGCCGGCGTCCGCGGCAGCGACGACGCGGCGGTACTGCCGTTCACCGCCGATCCCGCGGCACCCGCGCTGCCCGCGTCGATGTCGGGTCGCATGGTTGCGATGAACACGCTCTCCGTCAACGTCGGCACCGCGACGACCGACAGCGGCCGCGAACTGTCGGCCGACCTTCTGTTCCCGAGTGGCGCATTCTCTCGGTCGGACATCGAAGATCTCGGTGATCGATGGGGGGCCGAACTCTCCGCGGTCACCGCCGCGGCGCGACAGCCGGGCGGGCCGGGACTATCGCCCTCGGACGTGCCCGGTACCGGCGTCACCCAGGACGACCTCGACGAGCTCGCGCATCGTTTCGGCTCGGCCGACGTCTGGCCGATGACGCCACTCCAAAGGGGCCTGCACGTCCAATCAGAGCTCGCGGGCGACGACGCGGTCGATGTCTACGTGGTGCAGGGAATCCTCCACCTCGGCGGGGACATCGACGTCGAGCGGCTTCGTCGTGCGACAGCAGCACTCTTCGATCATCACAGGGCGTTGCGCTCGGCGTTCGTGCGTTGCGGGAGCGGCGCCGTGGTCACGGTGATCCCCGAGACGGTCTCCGTGCCGTGGGAGGTCGTCGAGGTACCGGCGTCGTCGGCCGGTGATGACATGTCGGCGGTGGAGCAGTACGCCGACGTGGAGCGACGTCGTGGATTCGATCTCGAGTCCGCCCCGCTGATGCGCTTCACGCTCGTCCGCCACGGCGACGACGCGCACCTGATCGTCACCAATCACCACATTCTGATCGACGGATGGTCGGGTCCGCTCGTCCTCGCCGACCTGCTCGCGCTGTACGCGACCGGGTCGACCTACACCGGGACACAACCGGGCGGCGGCGACTTCGGCGATCATGCGCGCCGCATCGCGCTCGCCGATCCCGACGCCGCTCGGGCAGCGTGGCGAGGCGTGCTCGCACCGGTCGACGGTCCGACCCTCGTGGCTCCCGGCGTGTCCGGTGCTCGCGAGATGCTTCCGCGCGATCACTCCGCGCTGCTCGACGAGCAGATCGTCGACGGAATCGAGCGGCTCGCCAGGGCGCAGGGCGCAACCGTGGCCACGGTGCTGCAACTGGCCTGGGCTGTGTTGTTGTCTCGACTGACCGGGAACCGGGTCGTCGCATTCGGTGAGACCACCTCGGGCCGCCCCGCAGATCTCGAGGGCGTGGCGTCGATGGTCGGCCTGTTCATCAACACCGTGCCCGCTGTCGTCGACGTCGACCCGGACGCACCCGTCGCGGACGTGCTCGCCCGTCTGCAGCAGGCGAAGGTGACCGTGCTCGACCACCAGCACATCGGACTGACAGAACTGATGGCGCTGGCCGACGTCCCGCTGCTGTTCGACACCCTCACCGTGCACGAGTCCTACCCGGTGGACGGCGACTCGCTCGCGAGCGCCGACCCCGCACAGACCGGGGGACTGCAGATCCTCGACTTCGATGGCACCGACGCGACCCACTACCCGCTCAACATGGCGACGGCTCCGTTGCCGGGCGGGCGGATCTCGCTCACGCTCAAGTATCTGCCTGCGGCATTCGACGATCACCAGGTAGAGGTGTTCTGCACCGCGCTGGTCGAGATCCTGCGCCAGATGGCCGCAGACCCGACACGCCTCACCGCCGACATCACCCTCGTCACCGACGCACAGAGGGCACTGTTCACGCCGGTCGACGGTGGTGAAGGGGCACGACCGCGGCTGCTCGCCGACCTCTTCGCCGAAGCCGCAGCGGCATACGGACCGCGCACAGCGGTCAGCGACGCGGCCGGTTCAACGCTGACCTACGCCCAACTCGACGCCGAGTCCACTCGCCTCGCGCGGTGGCTGATCGCACGTGGGATCGGGACCGAGTCGCTCGTCGGTCTGGCGATCGGACGCTCCACGGAATTGCTCACAGCGATCTGGGCGGTCGCCAAGACCGGCGCGGGGTATGTGCCGATCGATCCGGACTATCCCGCAGAACGAGTCGCGACGATGGTCGAGGATTCCGGCGCCGTGCTTGGCCTGACCCGCTCGCGCTCGCTGCCGACGCGGCCGGGACTCGACTGGGTCGACCTCGACGACCCGGCCGTCTCGCGCGCAATCTCGTCACAGGACACCACCTCGCTCGCCGCGAACGAGCTCCTGAAGCCGGTGCGACCGGACAACACGGCCTACGTGATCTACACCTCGGGATCGACCGGGAGACCGAAGGGTGTAAGCGTGACGCACTCCGGTCTGGCCAACTACGCCGCAGCGGAATCGTCCCGCTTCCCGCAGGTCGAGAAGCCGGTTGTGCTCGGCTTCGCGTCGCCGAGCTTCGACGCCTCGGTGCTGGAGTACCTCCTCGCCGCAGCGTTCGGCGGCGAGATCGCATACCGCCCCGCGGACGCGGTCGGTGGCGAGGCACTGGAGCAGTTCATGCGAGAACGCGCGGTGACTCATACGTTCCTCACCCCGACCGTGTTGTCGACCATGGATCCGGCTGCACTGCCGGATCTGGCGGGGGTCGCCGTGGGCGGCGAAGCCGTCCCGCCGTCGATCGTCGACGGTTGGTCGGGCCACCTCAGCCTGCACAACATCTATGGTCCGACCGAGACGACGATCAGTGTGACGTTCGCGCGGCCGACGTGGCCGGGTGCCAGAGTGCTTCTCGGCGGTCCCATCAACGGCACAGGGTTCGAAGTCCTCGACGCCCGCCTGCATCCCGTACCCGAGGGAGTCTCCGGAGAGCTCTACATCACCGGACTACCGCTCTCTCGCGGGTATCTCGATCGGCCGGGACTGACGTCGGAGCGGTTTGTCGCGCACCCGAACGGCACCGCGGGCGAACGCATGTACCGCACAGGCGACGTCGTCCGTTGGCAGCGCGACGAGACCGGCGAACTCTCACTCGAGTACGCGGGCCGAAGCGACGCTCAGGTCAAGCTTCGCGGCCTACGAATAGAACTGGGTGAGATCGAGGCGGCCCTGTCGGCTCATCCGAAGGTCGAATCGGCCGTCGTCGTCGGAGTCGGGGGAGCGGTGGCGACAGCGCTCGCCGGGTACGTCGTGCTCGACGATTCCCCGGGCCCCGATGATTCCCTCAGTGATCCCGCGGAATCCGTGTCGACGACGCTGCGGCACTTTCTCTCGCAACGGTTGCCCGCCCATATGGTGCCGTCGAGCATCACCGTGCTCGATGCCTTTCCGCTCACGGCCGTCGGCAAACTCGACAAGCGCGCGCTTCCCGAACCGCAGCGCCCGAGCGGGGTTCGTGTGGACCCGGTCGGGCCGATCGAGGAATCGGTGGCCGAGGTGTTCGGTGAGATCCTCGGGGTCGAGAACATCGGCGCGACCGACAGCTTCTTCGACCTCGGCGGCGATTCGTTGTCGGCGACCCGTGCTCTCGGTCTCTTGCGGCGCGTGCACGGCGACCATCTCGAACTCGGCTGGTTGTTCAACGATCCGACGCCGCGCGGGATCGCGGCCCGAATCGAAGGCGCCACCGCGCCGGCAGGTGAGGTTCTCATCGAGCTCGCGCGCGGCTCACAGCCTCCGCTGTTCTGTGTGCACCCGGCGGGCGGACTCGCGTGGTTCTATGGCGGATTCGTGCCCTACCTGGCCGATCGGCCGGTGTACGGCCTGCAGGACCCGCACGCCGTGTCCGGAGAACCGTTTGCCTCGTCTGTCGAAGAGCTGGCGCAGAGGTACCTCGCCGAGATCCGTCGTGTGCAGCCGGAAGGGCCGTACAACCTGCTCGGATGGTCGCTCGGTGGATATGTCGCGTACGCGATGGCCACGGCGTTGCGGGAAGCAGGCGAGGAGGTCGCCTTCCTCGGCGTGATGGACTCGGCGCCGGTGTCCGTCGACCAGGTGAACGGGTCTGAGTCGGCCGAGCGGGTGCGTCCCGGCGGCGAGTTCGTCGGCGATTTGCTGGGGGGCTGGCGCGACCTATTCGATCTCGGGGAAGATATTGAGGCGAGCTCTACCGATGAGGTCGCAGCGATCGTGCGGGACAAGATCGCATCGCTGGGACTGCTGCGTGATGAGCAGGTGCAGTGGGTGATGGACAGTTTCGCGGGTGGTGAGCAGTTGGTGGAGCAATTCCGCCCCGACCGGTTCGACGGCTCGCTGCTGGTGTTCACGGCGACACGCGACAAGGAAGACCCATCCGCTGTCGCGCGGTCGTGGGAACCACACGTCGACGGAGACGTTGTCAACGTAGACGTCGACGCCGACCACCTCGGCATGGCGAATGCGGACGCACTCGCTGTCATCGGGCCGGTCCTGGCTCTGCGACTGGCGGGCAACACGCACGAGCAACATATAACGAACATCGAAGACGATGGTGAGGAAAGGAAGCGACAATGACGAATCCCTTTGACGACGAGAACGGACGATTCTTCGTCCTGGTCAACCACGAGAACCAGCACTCCCTGTGGCCGACATTCGCCGACATCCCCGACGGATGGACCAAGGTGTTCGGAGAGGACAGCCGGGCCGCGTGCCTCGAGTACGTCGAGCAGAACTGGACCGACCTGCGCCCGAAGAGCCTCATCGAAGCGATGGAGGCCGATTAGTCGGCGCGAAGGGCAGACGCCCCTGTAGAGGCTGCGACACGACGACGTAATCGCCGACCGGTGACACGCATATAACGCTTTCACACCAGTCACATCAGCAACATTGGATACCTGCTGACGCCTCAGTAGCATCGGGTTTTGTAGAAACACGAAATCCGAGTGGAATTCGTCACATAGTACGGTGGTTCGTCTTCCGAACAAGTCGCTTAGGTGCATCCTGTTCGAAAGGATCGACGCCATCGTTGGGAGGCAAGATGGCTGAGGTCGGAGATGTCGACGCGTGGGGTGCTCGAGGTCGAATGATGACGGAATTGCGTAACGACGTGAAGCGGCGCGCTGAGGCGACGCCGTGGATGACGGCTGTTCGCTTGGGGGGCGATTCGGCGACGTACGCCGAGCTTGCGGAGAGCATGTCGTCGTACGAAAAGGTGATGAAGCGAAACGGTATGTCGTCGGAGGCGGCGATCTACGCGGCACTCCTTCACTCGCTCCCGTCGATTGCCACGGTCAGCGATCCTGTCAAGCAGGGGGCGATGATCGATCAGGTTCTCGCCTGGCTCGGTCGCAATCTGCCGTTCTCCGGTGGTTCGCTCCGGGCCGTGGGCTGACGCTCCCGCCCTGCGGCACCAACTCACAAGCCTGCGACAAACTCACCGGCCGCGGCATCAACTCACAAGCCTGCGATCACCAGCACCAGCAGCATGATCGGAATGCCGATCACCGCGGCGATCGTGCCGAGGACTATTCCGGTGACCGCGCGGCCACTGCCTCGATAGCGGGTCGGGTGTCGGTGAATCTGGCGAACGCCCGCAGCACCGAGCACCATCGACAAGAGCCCGACGACCCCGCCGATGCCCAACACCGGAATAAGTGGGAACGCGGCCAGTGCCGTCACCAACGACGCCGTGGTCAGCGGCGATGTCCGCGGTCGCGCGGGCACCTGACTGGCGAGAGGTACCGGACGGACCGTCGGTATCACCGTCGGCGTGAAAATCACGCGTTCAGCGTGGGCGAGGTCCCAGTAGTCGCCGACCTCCGGTAGGGGGGTATCGCGAGATGTATCTCGTGTCCGCACGCGGAGGCCTTCGATGGGCACAGGATTGCGTCGTGATCGTGGCGCGTTGTCGCCACGGCCAGATGGCGCGGCGTCCGGCCCCGAGTACGTCTCCAGGGCATCCGGCGTCGATGAAGCATCCGGTATGGAGGGCAGCGACATCGACTCCAGCACGTTCGACTGCGGCCAGCGCTCGTAACGGTCGGTTGCTGCCGGTTCGATCGGCGCTGTGTGGTGTTCGGTTCGCATCGGCCCTCCTCGTAGTGAGTCTACCGATGCACACCGCGCCGCCCCGGAATGAAGAGTCCGGAACGGCGCGGAGTGGGTGGATCTGTACTGAGGTGTCCGGCGAATCAGCGGCGTCTGGCGAATCAGCCGCCGTGCTGGCCCATCATCGAGGTGAGCTGGGTGACGGCGTTGCCGGACAGCTTCCACTCGCCATCGACCTTCACGTACGAGAGCGTGATGTTCGCGGGGTTGGACGTGTGCGGGCTCTTGACCTCCACGCTGGCATCAGCAGCGTTGTCACCGGTCTTCTTGACCTCGGTCACGGTGTACACATCGGGTCCGTAGCCCGCTGCCGACGCGCCCTTGGCGTACGCCTGGATCGCGGTCTTGGTGACCGGGTTGCTGGTGTCCACGACCTTCTCGAGCTCGTCGGACGAGGTATTGGGGTCGACGGCCTTGCGGAGGATGTCCTGGGCGTCGGAATTGGTCAGGCCGGCGATCGCCGCGGCGGCCTGGCTCGTCGCCTCGGTGACCTTACTGGTGGCGCTTGCGACGGTATCGCTGGCGCTGTCCGAACCTGAACAGCCCGCTACAGCGACAAGTGCGGCGCCCGCGATCATGGCTGCCGCGAGAGACTTCCGAAGCTTCATTGCTACTCCTGACGACGAATTGTAAGGCCACACTAACCGATCGCTTTGCATCGACGAGGGGCGGCACTACACGCGGGAATTAACCGGACCATGGTCCGGTTATGGCGAGTGAAAGGTTTCGTATCCGTCATTCCAGGAGGCATGACATGCAGTTCGGACTGTTTTCCGTCAGCGACATCACGGCCGACCCTACGACGGGAGTCGAGCCGACAGAACACGAGCGCATCAAGGCGTCGGTGGCTATCGCGAAGAAGGCCGAGGACATCGGTCTCGACGTGTACGCCCTCGGCGAGCACCACAATCCACCGTTCTTCTCGTCGTCACCGACGACGACGCTCGCCTACATCGCAGCTCAGACGAGCAAGCTGCAGCTCTCCACCGCGACGACACTCATCACCACCAACGACCCGGTCAAGATCGCCGAGGACTTTGCCATGCTGCAACACCTCGCCGACGGCCGCGTCGACCTGATGCTCGGTCGTGGCAACACCGGCCCGGTGTACCCGTGGTTCGGCAAGGACATCCGGCAGGGCATCCCGCTGGCCATCGAGAACTACCACCTGCTGCACCGGTTGTGGACCGAGGACGTCGTCGACTGGGAGGGCAAGTTCCGCACCCCGCTGCAGTCGTTCACGTCGACGCCGCGTCCGCTCGACGACGTCGCGCCCTTCGTCTGGCACGGCTCGATCCGCAGTCCGGAGATCGCCGAGCAGGCCGCCTATTACGGTGACGGCTTCTTCGCCAACCACATCTTCTGGCCCGCCGAGCACTCGAAGCGACTGATCGACTTCTATCGGGAGCGCTACGAGCACTACGGACACGGAAAGGCGAGCCAGGCGATAGTCGGGCTCGGTGGTCAGTTCTTCATCAGGAAGAACTCCCAGGACGCCGTCAACGAGTTCCGTCCCTACTTCGACAACGCGCCCGTGTACGGGCACGGACCGTCGTTGGAGGACTTCAGTCGCGAGACGCCGCTCACGGTCGGCAGCCCGCAGGAGTTCATCGACCGCACGCTCTCGTTCCGCGACACCTTCGGTGACTACCAGCGCCAGCTGTTCCTCGTCGACCACGCGGGACTGCCGCTCAAGACGGTCCTCGAACAGCTCGACGAGCTCGGCGAGGTGCTCCCCGAACTCCGCAAGGGATTCGCAGAAGGCCGCCCGGCAGATGTTCCCGACGCGCCGACGCACGCCTCGCTCGTCGCGGCACGCGACGCAGAGGAGCTTGCAGAGCAGGAAACACAGGTGAACGCATGAAGCCGCTGACACTCGTCGCAGTCAACGCGGGACTCAGCGAACCGTCGTCGACGAGGATGCTCGTCGACCGGCTCACCGACGACGCAGCGTCGCTCGTGCGGTCGCAGGGCGGAGACGTCGACGTACAGATCGTCGATCTTCGCGACCTCGCCGTCGACATCGGGCGTTCGCTGGCAACCGGTTTCGCGACCGGTGGTGCCGGCGACGCCATCCGGTCCGTCCAGGACGCCGACGCACTGATCGTCGCGACCCCGGTGTTCAACGCGTCGTACTCGGGTTTGTTCAAGTCGTTCTTCGACCTCGTCGACGTCGACGCGATGGAGGGCAAGCCGGTCCTCATCGCGGCGACCGGGGGCAGTCCCCGGCACTCGATGGTCCTCGACCACGCGCTGCGTCCGTTGTTCGGCTACCTGCGCACCGTGGTCGTGCCGACCGGCGTCTACGCGGCGTCGGAGGACTGGGCGTCGACCTCCGGCGACACGGCAACGCTGTCCGACCGAATCCGCCGGGCCGCAACACAATTGGTGGCGCTCATGCCCACCGGAACTGTTCGGCAGGCCGCCACGTCGCAGACGTCGGACGCTGATCGCGGCGAGCAGCGGGTACACGCGGGCGAGGAGGCGGGGATCGCCAACTTCGCTCGTCTGCTCGCAGGCGACTGAGCGAAACCAACTGACCGAAGCGGATTGACCGCCTATGCGCGCCCGGGAGTGTTCTCCCGGGCGCGCAGTCGTGTGCCCGGAAGGGCCGGCGCCGGCAGGTGTTGCACCTCGCCGGTGTAGCCCTGCACCTGGCCGAAGCGTTCGCTGTGCGCCATCCACTCCTCGCGCGCGAGGACGATCTCCTCGTGGCTGCGCCCGACGAAGTTCCACCACATGATGATGTCGTCGTCGAACGGTGCACCCCCGAGCACGATGACCCGCGCGTCGTCGTCGCCGCGGTTGGCGAGGACGATGGTCTCGGCGCCGACTCCGACGTAGCCGAGTTCGGTCCGCTCGAGCGGACCTGTCGTCGAATCGACGATCTCCACGCGACCGGAGTCGACGAGGAATCCGTGTTCGAATCCGGGGTCGACCTCGAGCGTGACGTCTGCTCCCGGCGGGATGCGCAGTTCAGCGCCCAGCAGCGGCGTGAACGTCTCGACCGGCGACGTGCTGCCGAGCAGGGTGCCGAGAAAGACGAGTGCCGTCACGTCGCCGACGGTGATCGCCGGTGGTGCGTAGTGGGCGAAGTCGCGTGCGGTGTTCGCGGACTCGGCGGGAAGCGCGACCCACAACTGCACGCCGTGAAGGACCGTGGTGTCGGGTGTGGAGACCTCGGTATGGGCGATGCCGTGTCCGGAGGTCATCAGGTTCAGTTCGCCCGGCCGGACCAACGCGTGATTGCCCATGGTGTCCCGGTGCTCGATCTCACCGGTGAAAAGCCAACTGACCGTTTGCAATCCGATGTGCGGATGCGGTGGGACGTCCATGCCGCCGGTGGCCGAGACGTCGTCGGGGCCGTAGTGATCGGCGAAGCACCACGCTCCGATCAGCGACCGTTCCCGTTGCGGCAGGGTGCGATGCACCGTCATGGCACGCGGCCCGCCGAGCGGTACGTCGCGCGCGGTGAGCACCTCGACGCGCAGCGATCCGTCATGATCGGGATCGGCGTTCTCGGCCTCGGTCTGGCAGTCGATCTCGGCCGGGTGTGCTTCGAGGTTGCTCATGGCTCGTGTGCCTTTCGGCTGGCGCCTTTCGGCTTGTGGACCGTTTGGCTGTGGGGCTGATGACGCCAGTCTAGGAACAGCCGGGTCGACGACGCGTGCCCGGTGCGATCGGCGAGCCGAATCTCAGAGATCGGTGGCGTCGTCGAATGTCATGGCCAGGTGTGCCACCGACATCGTCATGGCGGCGTGCCGGGCCAACTTCAGGTCACGTAGTTCTTCTGCGATCGGGTGACCGCCGAGCGTCAGGGTGGCGCCGCCGATCCGTGCGCGGACACCGCTCAGTGATCCCAGCCGCCACGGTATGGAGCGCAGCGTTCCGTCGAGGCACGAGTAGGCGGTGAGTTCCGCATCCCCTGAGCCTGCGGGGACCGGCAGGCCAGGTGCGGTCTCGAGTGCCGCGATGAGGCTTCCGTCATGCGAGACGCTGCCGCGCTTGCGCGAGCTGTCATGGTCGACGTCGAAGTCGGCGAGAAACTTGGGGAAGCCCCAAATCCCGCGCCCTGCCTGGCGGGTGAACTCGCCGTCGACCGGAAGCCGATGAATCAATGCGTGCGCATCGCCGCGCAACACCGAGCCGAGCGCATTGATGGGCGATGGACGTTGCGCCGGATTCTCGACGAGCAAACACACACCGAACTCGTTGTATGGGCCGAGATCTCCGTCGACATAGTCGACGAATACCAGCATCACCATTCCGCGGCCCGGGCGCATCCGCAGTGGACGAAGGGGCGATGCGCCCGACGCTTCTATGGCTCGCGCCATCGCGTCGGCGTCGGCGGTGAATCCCGCGACGATGCACCGCGCATCTCTGACCTGGACGGGCATCGTGAGCGTGGTACCTGCGACGGTGTGGGTCGACGGGGAGGGCATGAGGCGCCTTTCTGACAGCGACGGCCAAACGAGAACGTGTTCTAGTTTGGCACACCGTCGGCTGAGTGATGGCTCCTCGGCCTGAATGTGTGTCTTATCGAAAGATGTGGCTGCTGCAGCACCCACATCTTTCGATTGGACACACATTTGGGTTCGGCAATCCAGCGTCGATTGTTGCGAATGCAACAAAGGCCCCATTTAGGGGACTACCGACATGTCAGACCCAATCCTTACTATTTGCTGTGAGTTGGGGATCGCTGTCGTAAAGACATGATGTGTAAGGACGTACTGGTGACCGTAGTTTCTCAGACCGGGGGGCCTCTCGCGGCGCCATCGCCTGTGCCCGGCGTCGTAGTTGATCGCGTCGCGACGTCGACCGCGTCCGCTCGCACCGAGATCGCCCGCATGGACGACTACCGCCACGGCCACGACGTCGCCGCCATGCGCCGGCCCGTGCTGTCGCGCCGCGAGGTCGAGGTGTTGTTGACCTGGCTGCGTGCCGAGTCGAAGGAAGACGCTGCGGCGACGCTGTTCATTTCCGCCTCGACCGTGAGCACCCACCTCGCGCGTATCCGCGCGAAGTACACGGCCGCCGGCCGTCCCGCCCCGACGAAGACCCATTTGCTGGCTCGCGCGCTCCAGGACGGTTACACCAGCCTCGACCTCTGGTGAGGTCTTACGCCCCGATGTCTCGGGCGATCGACGGCCAGGTCTGATGCAGGTCGTCCTGCCAGTAGCCCCATGAGTGGGTTCCGCCTGAGCGCAGGTTGACCTTGGCGGGAATGCCGAGCTGAGCGAGGCGCGTGGCCATCTGGCGTGTGCACTGATCGATGCCGAACTCGATCGCTCCGCCGAGCAGCGCCTGGTTCGCCAGCACCAGCCCGTCGCCGTCGATCGACGGGTCGGACAATTGTTCGTGCTTGCCGGGAAGTCCGGTGCCCGCGGTCATGTAGACCTTGGTGCCGCGTAGCTTCGCCGCGTTGAGATAGGGATCGTTCGCCCGCCAACCGGGTCCATTCAGCGGCCCCCACATGTTGACCATGTTGCCGCCGCCGCGGTTCTCGACGACGAAGCGGATGTACTGCTGGCCGACGGGGTCGCTGGTGCGAGCACAGCCGCTGAACGCGGCAATCGAGCGGTACATCCCGGGAGCAGCCAGCGCGAGGTTGAACACCGTGGTGCCGGCCATCGAGATGCCTGCTGCGGCAACCTTTCCGGTGGTCGGGAAGCGCTTGTCGATCAGGGGTGGCAGTTCTTTGGTGAGGAACGTCTGCCACTTGTTGCGTCCGAGGACCGGGTCGTCGCGTTGCCAATCGGTGTAGTACGAGAATGCACCGCCGATCGGGGTCACGACGTAGACGTTCTTGTCGGCGAAGAACTTCTTGTAGTCGGTGCGGGCGTCCCACGTGGCTGAATCCTCGCCACCGCCTGCGCCGTTGAGCAGGTACAGCGTCGGCGCGGGACGCGTGCGGTTCTTCGGCGTCAACACCGTGATCGGGACGATGCGATCCATCGACGCCGAATGCACCATCAGCGTCACCTGCTGGGGTGAATCGTCGGTCGAACTGACGATGCTCGACGTCGGCGCAGCCTGCGCGGGTGCCGTCGCCCCGAGGAACGCGGCCAGCGTGAGCCCAAGGGTCAGCCAGATCAGGTGTTGTCGACGCATCATTCTCCTGCGATCACTCGTGACGTCTGCGAAGCCGCGCTTTCTCAAACGTCGACCCGCAGGCGTGTGTCGCGCTACAGCGCGACCTGCGTCAGGATATCGGTCGTCGGTTGAGCCGATCCACCCTGTGGCTCGATCGTCACAGCGAGGACCGTCGAGGAGTCGAGGGAATCGATCACCTGCGGGGCGCTGGAGCCGGTACCCGCGACGAGGCCCGCTGAGACCGGGGTGGCCGCTTTGCCGATCAGCCACAACTGGAAAGTCTGGTCCGCGGGGATGGGGTTGCGCTGGTCGCGCACTACGGCGACAGCGCGGTTCGCCGACTTCGAACTCACCACGGTGATGGTGCCTCGATCGTCGGCGAGCGACGAGACGGTCGATCGCGCATCAGGTGCGGCGAGAATGTCGGAGACCTGTTGGGCGGTGGTTGTCGTCGTCTGCTCCGGTGCGGTGGATCGTCCGATCAGTACACCAGCACCGAGCGCGACGGCCACCGCGACCGCTGCAGCGCCGACCGCGACTGCGACACGCCCGCGCCTGCTGCGCGCGCGGTCGATCGGAACAACGGTCGCGGGGTCACCGTCGGAGGCGTCTGGGTGGTCGGTGTCGGTGTCGCCTGGGTGGTCGGTGTCGGAGACGCCCGGCCGTGAGGTGTCGGTGTCGCTCGACCCTTCGGCGTCGGCGCTGAACACGTGGTCGAGGACCGTCGTGCGCATCTCTGGGGGTGCGGCGAGTGCGAATCCGCTTGCGAGGTCGGTGATGGCCGACTGGATGTCGGTGATGCGTGAGAGGTAGATCCGGAGTTCGACGGCGCTGAGGTCGTCGAGTTCGCGGCGCACGCGTTCGGTCTCGGCGGGCGTCAGCGCGTCGATCGCATACAGCTCGATGTGGTCGTCGAGCCACTCGGTGTCAGCCATCGGACTCACCGTGCAGACACTTCTTGAGCCGGCGGAGGCCGTCGCGGATGCGGGATTTGATCGTCGGGAGCGGAGTGGACATGACGGCCGCGACCTCGGGATACGTCATGCCGTTGAAGTACGACATCTCGATGCTCGCGCGTTGGAGTTCCGTCAGCCGGTCGAGGCACGTGTGCAGGGTGCGGGTCTCCTCGCGGTCGACGACCACTTCGAGTGGAATCGGGTGCGGGGTACTCGCGTTGCCTGCGCCGTACTCGGCGGCCTTGCGTTGCTGGAGTTCCTCCGTGCGGACGCGATCGACGGCGCGCCGATGCGCGATCGTCATCATCCACGTGATCACCGAGCCCCGCGACGGCTGATACTGGTCGGCCTTCTGCCAATATTGCAGGTAGGACTCCTGTACGACCTCATCGGCGTAGTGCACGTCGCGGATCACCCGGAGCGCGAGGCCGTAGATGCGTGCGCTGGTGAGGTCGTAGAGGTGACTGAATGCCGCGCGGTCGCCGCCTGCGGATGCGGTCAGCAGATCACGAAGGGTTCCGGCTTCCGACGTCGAGCCTCCGGGGCGGTCGTCGTCTCCCGTCGCTGCGTGGCCGGATGTCACTCCACCACCGTAGCCACGCCTGACGTCAGGTGTCGCGATTACGCCCATACGGTGTCGTGTCGTGTCGGGATCGGCACGACCATCGGGCCGTCGACTCATCTGCTTGCCGCACGCCGGTAGAGCATCAGCGACAACGGCATGCACACCGCGAGGATCACGAGGCTCGCACCGATCGAGTAGCCGAGCGCGTGGTCGGCGACCCACCCGGACGGTGGCACGAAGTTCGACGGCGCGCCGTTGCCGAGGTGCTCGCGACTCGTCGTGGCGACAGCCGTCACCGGATTCCACTCGGCGATCGTTCGTAGCGGCCCCGGCAGGCTGGCCGCCGAGATGAATGCCGACGACAGGAACGTCACCGGGAACATCCACAGGAACCCGATGCTCTGCGCCACTTCGACATTGGGCGCTATCAGCCCGGTGACCGCGCCCACCCATGCCATCGCGAGCGCGAACAGGATGATCACCCCGAACGCGATTGCCGCGTCGGCGAGCGAGCCGTGGACCCGCCACCCGATGACCAGTCCGCTGATCACCATGACCGCGAGTCCGACGAGGCCGAGCAGCATGTCGGAGCCCACCCGCCCGGCGATGACGGCCAATCGCGACATGGGCAACGAGCGCAGCCGGTCGATGATCCCGTCCGACATGTCGTTGGCAAGTCCCACCGTGGTGAACGCTGCGTTGAAAACGACTGTCTGCGTGAAGATCCCGGCCATCAGGTACTCGCGGTAGGAGTGCCCTCCGAACGTCGCGCCGAAGACGTAGGCGAAGAGGAACACGAACATCAGCGGCTGAATGGTCGCGCTGACGAGCAGGGTGGGGATGCGTCGCACCGTGAGCAGGTTGCGCTCGACGATGACTGCTGTGTCAGTGAACATCGGCGGGCTCCCTTGTCTCGCGGTTCGTCGCCGTGTCGCCATCGGCGTTGATGGTGTGGTCGGTCAGTTGAAGGAAGACGTCGTCGAGTGTTGGTCCGGCAACGGAGACGCTGCGCACCGGCGTGCCTCCGGCGTCGAGTGCACGGATGGCGTCCGGTATGTCGGCAGCACCGTCAGCGACGGGCACCGTCCACGTCCCTGTTTCGGATCGATGAGGGTTTCCGACGCCGATTGCCGCCAATGTTCTTGCGACGACGGCGGATTCGGAAGCTGTCGGCTCGCCGTCGAACTCGACGGTGAGGATTTCGGGGGTGATGGAGTTCTTGAGCTCGTCTGCGCTGCCCTGCGCGCGGATCGTTCCGTGGTCGATGACGGTGATCTCGTCGGCGAGTGTGTCGGCTTCCTCGAGGTACTGGGTGGTGAGCAACACGGTGGTTCCCGCATCCACCTGTGCGGCGATCAGGTCCCAGATCTGACGTCGGCCCCGTGGGTCGAGTCCTGTGGTCGGCTCGTCGAGGATGACGAGGCGCGGGTGGTTGATGAGCGCTCCAGCGAGGTCGAGTCGTCGCCGCATGCCGCCCGAGTAGGTGCGCATCGGTCGGTCGGCGGCATCGTCGAGGCCGAGTTCGGCGATCATGTCGCGCGCGAGGACAGATGCGTCGCGACGACGATGGCCGTAGAGCTGCGCCACCATGCGTAGGTTCTCGAAGCCGGTGAGGGTGCCGTCCACAGCGGCGTATTGCCCTGAGACGCCGATGATTTCGCGCGCCCGGTCGGGCTCACGCAGTGCATCGATCCCCGAGACGGTGACCGTGCCGGCATCGGGGCGCAGCAGAGTGGCCACCATGCGAACGGTGGTCGTCTTGCCCGCACCGTTGGGACCCAGGAGAGCGTGGACGGTGCCCGCCGGAATCGTGAGGTCGAGATCCCCGACGGCGACGACAGCGCGGCCTCGGCGCAGCAGTCCGGAGGTGAAGACCTTTCGTACACCGCGGATCTCGAGTGCGTTCTGTGTGGCCCCGGTGTCGGACGACCCGGTATCTGTCCTGTCGCGATCGGGCGTATCCGTGGTGCTGGGCTCAGTCATCCTGTGTCGTCCCGTGGTCGGCACGCTTACTCCCTTCCATTGCTTCGATCAGGCTCTTCGGGCGCAGGTCGGTCCAATTCTCTTCGACGTAGCGCAGGCAGTCGTCGTGGCCCGACGGCCCGTGCACGCTGCGCCAGCCGGTGGGGACAGGCGCGAACTGGGGCCACAGCGAGTGTTGGTTCTCGTGGTTGACCAGCACCAGGAACACGCCGTTGACGTCGTCGAACGGATTGGTCATGAGTGATTCCTCCTCAGTTGATGTCTTCGGTTGACGTGACGCCACTGGTGTGGCGCCACCGATGGCGCGCAGTTGCCGCGTCGTCCATGCGATGCCTCGATGTCCGACGCGGTTGTGGGGAGAGGACATGCGCGAAGTCGACGACGTTGTGCGGCAGAAGCATTCGAGCGTGAGTGCAGTCGACATCGATATTGTGGATGTACCCGTCGACGTAGGGACGCCATCCGTCGACGGCTCGTGCACCCCGCTGAGGTGCCCTGGTGGCGGAGACGAAGGTGATGTCTCCGTGGAACACTCGAGGACGCCACGGATTGGCGAGGGAGCCCGCCTGCTCGAAAACGCGGTGCACCGTGCCGAATTCGGCTCTCGACAACCCCGCGAGCATCCCGCCGGCCGACCGCACCGCGTGCCAGGCGTCGTCGACATCGGGTGACGCGGTGGGATCGGTTGTGGTGATGCCGAATTCGCTCGTGAGCTCACCAATGGAGGGCTCGGTGACGAGGTCGGGTCGGTCGGACAGGACGTACGAGTCGAGGATCGTGAGATCGCCGATGACTTCTCCGCTCCCCTGAAGGATCACCGCGATCTCCTGGGCGATGATCCCGCCGAGCGACCAGCCGAGCAGATGGTACGGACCGGACGGCGCGACCGACTGGATCTGTTCGGCGTAGTACGCGGCGAGTTCACCAAGCGACGACGGCGCAGGCTGCCCGGACAGCGTCGGGTGCTGGAGGCCGTACACGGGACGGTCGGGTTCCAGGTGGGGTAGCAGCGACGCGAATGCCCAGGAGAGTCCGATCGCCGGATGCACGACGAATAGCGGTGCCTTTGTCGACGCAGACTCGCGCGGCGCCGACCGCAGCGGGATGAGTACCTCCCAGGCGGAGCGAGAGCCCGCGCTGCTGTTGTCCGGTTCGTGTGACGCAGGGTCGATCTGTGAGGCGAGTTCTGCGACTGTCGGTGCCGCGAACACCTGGTGCGCGCGTATCTCGACTCCGAGAGCGCTCGACAGACGATCGGTCAGGGTCGTTGCCTGCAACGAGTTTCCGCCGAGATCGAAGAAGCTGGCGTCTGCGGCGATCTCGTCGTCCGGCAGTCCGAGTACCTCGATGAAGATCGCCGCGATGGTCGTCTCGGTGCCGGGGCGCGGGGCGCGCCCACGTCGCGTGATCTCCGGAGCCGGGAGCGCCGTGCGGTCGAGCTTGCCGACGGGGGTCAGTGGGATCTCGTCGAGAACAGTGACCGTCGCGGGCACCATATGGCGCGGAAGGCGTTCTCGCAGGGAACTTCTCAGGTCATCGCCCAGAGCGGTTCGATGCGAGGTGCCGGCGTGGGCGGCTCGCTCGGCGAGCGTCACGTAGCTGTGCAAGGTGGTGCCGCCCTCCGTCGACGCGGAGTCGTCCCCGGACTGGCCGGCTCCGGCCAGCACTGTGACCGCGAAATCGATCCGAGGGTCGGCCGTGAGCGCGTCGTCGATCTCTCCGAGTTCGACGCGGAAGCCACGAACCTGTACCTGGCCATCGCTTCTGGCGACGTAGGAGAGTCGGCCGTCGTGCGTCCACCGGACGAGGTCTCCGGTGCGGTACATGCGGCAACCGGCGAACTCGTCTCCGGCGACCATCGGGGCGGGCAGATACCGCGACGCGGTGAGCCCGGGACGACGGTGGTAGCCGCGGGTCACCTGCGACCCGATCAGGTACAACTCACCCACGACACCCGCGGGCACCGGATGCAGGCGCGCATCGAGTACGAGTGCGCTCACGCCGTTGTTCGGTGTGCCCATGGTCAGTTCGTCGTGTGCGCGCAGCGGATCGCTCGAGGTGGTGATCACGGTGGTCTCGGTGGGGCCGTAGACATTCATGATCCGACGCCCCGCCGACCACCGCCGCGCGAGATCTGCTCCGTAGGCCTCGCCGCCGATCGCGAGGCACGTCAACGTCGGGACATCGGTCGGCGACATGCTCGCCACCGCGGCGGGCGTGATGAATGCGTGGGTCACCCCGGTCCGAGTGAGGAACCGCGCCAACGGTTTACCACCGTAGACGTCGGTCGGAGCGATGACCAGGCATGCGGAGCCCGCTGCGGCGAGCAGGAACTCGAGCACCGAGGCGTCGAAGCTCGGTGACGCGAAATGGAGCACCCGCGATCCTTCGTCCGGTGTCATCCTCGCCCGCAACTCGTCGCGGACCGCACGTAACCCGGAGTGCGGCACCAGAACGCCCTTCGGTCGCCCGGTCGAGCCGGAGGTGTAGATGATGTAGGCCAACTGGTCGACGCCTGCGGGTACTGCCTCGGTCTCTGTGAGGGGAGCTGTCGACGCGCCGGCGAGCCGGTCGAGTACCGACTGCTCGTCGACGACGAGTATCGGCATCGTCGAGGAGGGGATGCGCTCGCGGGTCGCCGAGTCGGTCACCACGAGTCGCGCACCGCTGTCGGTGAGCATGTGCGCGATCCGCTCCGGCGGGTACGTCGGGTCGACGGGCACGTAGGCGGCTCCTGTCCGCACGATGGCCCAGATGGCAACGAGTGCCTCGATCGACCGGGGAATGGCCATGGCCACAACAGGTTCGCTCGTCGCCTGCGCGTCCGATTCCCAGACGCCACTGGCCAGCAGCACACGTGCGAGTCGGTGCGCGCGGGCGTCGAGCTCGCGGTAGGTGATGCTGGTGTCGCCGTCGGTGGCGGCGATGCCGTAGGGGTTGCGTGACACGGAGTCGTCGAGAATCTCGCCGAACGTGATCGGTTCGCCGCTGACCGGTCCGCGCGCGGGTGCGACATCGGCAACCTCGAGCGGATCGGTGATGCGGATGTCGCCGACCGCGCGCGTGGTGTCGGTGGTGAACGCACGGACCACCCGCAGGAACCGGATGGCGAGGTCGTGGGCATCGTGGTCGCGGTACCGATCGGCGGCGAACGTCACCTCGAGGGAAGCGTCGGGTGAGTGTAGGTGCGCGATCGTGAACTGAAGACCGAATTTGGCCTGGGCGGAGCCGATCTCGCCGATTTCCCCGCGCAGCCCCGGTGCCAGGTCGACCTGTCCGTGCGCGACGTCTGCCCCGTAGTCGTGGACCGAGAGTGCGACCTCGAAGAGCGGATGTCCGCCGACCGACCTGTCGGGATTGACCGCTGCGACGACGTCGTCGAAGGGCACGTCGCGATGGTCGAGCGCATCGAGGTCGTCGTCTCGCACCCGCGCGAGCAGGTCGCGAACGGGTTCGGTGCCGTCGAGCCGAGTGCGCAGGGCGAGCGTGTTGACGAACATTCCCACCACACGGCTGAGGTCGGTGTCCGGGCTATCTGCGAGTTCAGCGATGTCCCGATTCGCCACCGGCGTGCCGATCACCACGTCATCGCCTACTCCGAGTCGGTGCAGGAGGGTGGCGAGTGCGGTGTGGAGCAGAGTGAACGGGGTGGTCGAATAGGCTCGCGCACAATCGATCACGGCGTTGCGCAGCCCGTCGTCGAGCGGAATCGATACCGAACCGGCAACCGACGGCGAACTCTTGTGTGCGTCGGCATGGGTCTGCGCGGGGCGGGTCGGCTTTGGTGCGCAGTCGGCCGGGGCGCCTGCGAGCAGGCTCGTCCAGTAGGCGAGATCGTCCTCTTTTTCACTTCGACGGTCGGCCGCGGTGACGATTGCGGCGTAGTCGCGATAGTCGAAAGCCGAAGCCTCCCAGAAGGTGTCACGGCCGTTGAGTCTTTCGGAGTAGGCCGTGGCGAGGTCGTCGATCAGAATCGGCAGCGAGGCGCCGTCGGCCGCGGCGTGGTGGATGACGAGGACGAGGATGTGCTCGCTGGTGGTGCCCTGCGAGATCCGCGTCAGGAGATGCGCGCGCATCCCAGGCTGCGCCGAGATGTCGATCGGGGTGGCGCACAGGTGCTCGATCAACGCCGACGCGTCGCTGTCGTCGCTGTAGCCGAGCGGTTGCAGATGCCCGATCGCGCGGTCGGCCCCGACGAGAACACCTCCGACCTGCGTACCGCCTGTTTCGGAGGGGTAGACGGTACGCAGGCCGGCGTGCCGCGACACGAGATCGACCAGTGTGTCGCGGAGCGTCTGACGGTCAAGGGGTCCCGTCAGGCGCAGTGTGAAGGGCATCAGGTAGTCGGTCGACGCCGGCTGCGTGCGAGCCAGCGACAGTAGTCGACGCTGCATCGGCGCGATCGGAATGATGCTGCCGCGCAGAGGAATCAGCGTGGCGGAATGACTCCCTTGCTCGACGTGCTCGTCGCGGCCGACGAGTTCCGCGAGCGCGGCAACCGTCGGGCGATCGAAGATCTCCCGCACGCGAAGCCTGGTTCCGTCGTCGCTGCGCAGCTTGGCCGCGAGAGCCGTTGCCTGCAACGACGTTCCGCCCGCGGCGAAGAAGTCGGTATCTGCGCCAACGCTGTCGCGTTCGACGCCGAGGACGTCGGCCATTGCGTCGGCTACCCGCTGCTCGGCCGTCGAACCGAGCTCTCGCACAGCAGCCGCCGCCGGTGCGGTCGGTGCGGGCAGCGAGCGACGGTCGATCTTTCCGTTGGGAGTCAACGGGAACCGATCCAGCACGACGACGCTCGACGGCACCATCTGCCGGGGCAGACTCGCCGCGACATGCGCGATGAGGTCATGGTCGGACGGGGAGTCGGGCCGGGTCGACGTGACGTACGCGACCAGGCGTGCCTCGGCGCCTTCTCCGTGCACGAGTGTCAGCGCGGCGTCGACGTCACGATGTGATGTGAGCGCGTGGCTCACCTCGTCCGGCTCGATGCGGAAACCGCGCACCTTGACCTGATTGTCGCTGCGGCCGTCGAAGACCAACGACCCATCGGTGGTGCGGTGCACCACGTCGCCGGTGCGATACATCAGCCCGCCGCGCGCTCGCGGATCGGCGATGAATCGTGCAGCGGTCAGACCCGGACGGCCGAGGTAGCCGCGTGCGACCCCCGGTCCTGCGAGGTACAGCTCACCGGGTACGTTGTCGCGCAAGGGATTCAGTCGATGGTCGAGAACCAGTGCGGTGCAACCGATAACCGGCTCGCCGATCGTGATCGCCTCGCCGGGACTCAACGGCTGCGACATCGTCGCCACGATCGTGGTCTCGGTGGGTCCGTAGCAGTTGACGTAACGCCTTCCCGGTGCCCAGGCCGCCACGAGTTCTGCTGGCGATGCCTCGCCCCCGACGCCGAGCGTCCGGAGCAGCGGCAGCGGCGCAGGTGTGGCTGCCATGAGCGCGGCGGGTGTGATGAAGGCGTGCGACACCGCGTGCTCGGCGAGGAACTCGACGAGCTCGTCTCCGCCGAAGATGGTCGGCGGCGCGATGACCATCGTCGCACCCGCATCGAAGGCGAGGAGGAACTCCAGGAACGTCGCATCGAAACCGGGTGACGCGAAATGCAGTGTGCGATCGCCGGAATGAACGTCGTAGCGGTCGCGCTGACTCTGGCTGAACGCGCCGATGCCTCGATGCGTCACCGTGACGCCCTTGGGTGTGCCGGTCGAGCCGGAGGTGTAGATCACGTACGCGGCGGCGTCGGGTCGACGAGGCGCGGGAGCCGGTGGTGCCGCGCTGCCGCGATCGAGTGCTCCGGTGTCGAACCAGTGCAGGTCGGACGACGCGTCGAGCAGTGCGGTTCCGAGTGCCCCGTCGGTGTCGGTGATTCCGACTGCGACGTCGGAGTCGCGGAGCATGTGCTCGATGCGTTCGGTCGGATACCGCGGATCGATGGGAAGCACCACGCCGCCCGCGCGCAGGACTGCCCAGAGCGCGGCGACGAACCGCCACGACCGGGGGAGTGCCACGGCGACTACGTCTTCCGGCCCGACGCCCTCGGCCCGGAGAGCGTTCGCCCATCGTGCCGAGATCTCGTCGAGGCGCGCGTACGTCAGCGCGACGTCGCTGTCCTCGACGGCAATGAGATCACGGTGGCGGGTGGCGGTGAGCTCGAGCAGGTCACCGAGGTGAACCGGGTCGGGCGTCGTGACATCACGCGCAGGCTGCGTTGCGACGAGATGGTCGTCGACGCTGCGGTCGGGGTGTGCGATCAGTGCATGGGCGAGTTCGACGAAATCGTCTGCCAGGGACTCGATTCGGGCGCGACTGAACAGGTCGGTCGCGTACGTCAGACGTAGGGTGTCGCCGCGCGACTGCACCTCGAGGTCGAATCGCGCTGCGCCGGTGTCGACTTCTTCGATCCCGGTGCGTACTCCACGTAGCGCGGAGTCCGTTGTCGCGAGCGGATCGTCGTCGACCGTCAGTGAGATGGTGAAGATCGGGTGACGGCCCGTCCGAGGGGGACGCAGGTCTGCCACGACGGCGTCGAACGGCATGTCCGCGTGTGAGAGGGCGTCGAGGTCGGATCGGCGCACCTCGTCGACGAGTTCGGCCGCCGACCACGTTCCGTCGACGCGGGTGCGCAGTGCGACCGAGTTGACGAACATTCCGACCAGTTGCGCGAGACGGGGATCGGCTCGTCCAGCGACGGGTGTCCCGATGACGATGTCGGCGTCGGAGCCGCTGGTGTGCACGGCCTGGTCGGCGCTGTGGTGACGTAGCAGAGCGACGAGCACCGCGTGCATCGCCATGAACTCGGTCGTCGTCGAGCTACCGAGTTCGGTGAGGCGCGCACGCACATCGCGGCCGAGGGCCACCTCGACGACGTCGGCGCCGCGTTGCCCTGCTGCGTCTGTCGCGGGCGCGACGTCGGGCAGCAGTACCGGGGCGGAATCGAGACCGTCGAGTTCGGAGCGCCACCACGCGGTCAGGTCGGGCAGGCGCGCGTCGAGCCGGTCACGCTGCCACCGCAGGTAATCGCGATAGTCGAGGGGGAGCGGATCTGCCGACGGTGATCGACCGTCGGACAGATCCGCGTAGGCGCCCGCGAGGTCATGCGCGAGTGGCGCCATCGACGCGCCGTCGGCGGCGATGTGGTGCACGACGACGGTCAGCTTGTGGTGGTCAGCGGAGTCGCTGAGCCGGTGCAGCGCGACGCGGATGGGCAGATCGCGCGTGAGGTCGAATGGACGCTGCGCCAGCGATTCCGCGGCTACACGCCATTCCGACGCCGAGACGTCCTGGACGTCGAGCGTGATGTCGCTGTCGGCGGCGACCACCGCTGCCGGCAGTCCGTCACGTTCGGGATATACGGTGCGCAGCGGCTCGTGGCGGGCGATCACCCAGCGGAGCGCGCCGGTGAGCGCGTCGACGTCGAGTGCGCCTCGCATGTCGAGTGCGAAGGCGATGGAGTACGACGCGTCGGGCGCATCGTCGTCGGCGCCGAGCGTGTTGAGGAACCAGAGCTGCCGCTGAGCAGGTCCGCAGAACATCTCGGTTGTCGGATCGTGCTGCAGGAGATCGTGTTCCGCGGGTGCCGCGTCCGCGCACAGAAGTGCGAGCTCCGCAGCGGTCGGATGATCGAAGACGTCGCGCACGGCCAGGCGTGAGCCGCTGTGTTGTCCGAGCGCATCCACCAGCTGCGTCGCCAGTAGTGAGTTGCCGCCGAGTTCGAAGAAGTCGTCGTCGACACCGACGTCGGCGACCGGTCGGTCGAGTACCCGGGCGAACACGGAGCAGATCATGCGCTCGGCGTCGGAACGAGGTGCGACAGGCTCGGACTCGCGTGCGGTGTCGGCGTCGCCGGGCGCGGGTAGGGCGCGGCAGGTCGATCTTGCCCGCGGGAGTCCTGGGGATCTCGGGAACAGCGATGATCGCGGAGGGAATCATGTGCCGCGGCAAACGTTCTCGCAGTTCGGTCAGCAGCGCCGCGCGTGTGTGCTGGCCGGCATCGACCCCGTCGAACGCGACGAACGAGATCAGGCGCGCCGTCGCACCTTCACCGTCGACGACGCTCACCGAGGACTGCACGGCGTCGAGCGCGGTGAGCGCGGCGTCGACCTCTCCCAATTCGATGCGATGCCCGCGTACCTTGGCTTGGTCGTCGGCGCGGCCGCGGAACTCGAGGCGATGATCGGCGGTCCAGCGCACCAGGTCGCCGGTGCGGTACATCCGTTCGCCGGGATCGCCAAAGGGATTGGCCACGAATCGCTTCGAGGTCAGTCCGTGCACGCCGTGGTAGCCGCGGGCCAGGTGAGTTCCCGAGACGTAGAGTTCGCCCGTCGTGCCGGGTGCGACAGGGACGAGTCGCTCGTCGAGAACGACCGTCGAGACGCCGCGAATGGGCCTGCCGATCGTGACGCGGGGTGAGCGCGACGTCGTGGGTTGCTCGACGATCGGGTCCGAGACTGTCGCCACGACCGTCGTCTCCGTCGGCCCGTAGGCGTTGAAGATCGTCGTGGTCTGCGCCCATCGACGGACCGCTTCGGCATTCGGATGCTCGCCACCGATCACAAGCACCTCGAGCTCCGGCACGGCCTCGGGATTCATGGTGGTCAGCAGCGACGGCGTGAGAAACGCGTGGGTGATGCCCGCGGAGCGCATCAGATCGGTGAGTTCGCCACCGGCGACGGGATCTGGCCCGACGATCCGCATCGTCGACGCGCCTGCGAACGCCATGAGGAGTTCGAGGACCGAGGCGTCGAAGCTGGGCGACGCCATGTGCATCGTGCGGCTGTCGGCGGTGAGCCCGAACTGTGACACCTGTTGTGCGGCAAAGTCCGCCAAACCACGGTGGCTGACGACGACGCCCTTCGGCGTGCCGGTGGTGCCCGAGGTGTAGATCATGTACGCGGGTTGGTCGACGGAGAGGTCGGGTGCGTTATCGCGCTGTGGCGCTGGGGTGTCGCCGTCCGAACGGTGGATCTCGTCGAGCGTGATGGTGGTGATGCCATCGGCCGCGGTGCCGAGTTTCGGGTGTGAGTCGACGTCGGTCAGCAGCAGGCGCGCACGGGAATCGGTCAGCATGAACTCGATACGTGCGTGCGGATAGGCGGGATCGATCGGTACCCATGCGGCTCCGCATCGGGTGACAGCCCAGACCGCGCGCACCCACTGCGCGCTCCTGGCTAGCGCAATTGCGACGAAGTCCTCTGGCCCGACTCCGTTGTCGCGCAAGCACTGCGCGAGAGTCTCGGCGGCGGAGTCGAGTTCGCGGTAGGTGAGTGAGGTGTCGCCGTCGGTCACGGCGATCCGGTCGGGCTCTGAGCGAACCGCTGCCGCGAGGATCGACGAGAAGTGTTCGACGGGACGGGTTCCCACGCCGACGGCCGGTACCAGTCCGAGTCGCTCGCTCGGGTCGAGGACGGCGATGTCGCCGACCGCCAGTGTCGGGTCGTCGGTCACCGTGGTGATGATCCTGCTCAGTCGTGAACCGATACCGCTCACGGTGGCGGCGTCGAAGAGTCCGGTGGCGTAGCCGATCTCGACGTCGATTCCGGACGGTTGCCCGTGCTCGTCGGTGTGTTCGACGAAGGTGAACGAGAGGTCGAACTTGGTTGACGCGATGTCAATCGGCGAGGCCGTTGCTGTCACGCCGGGTAGGTCGATGGTGATGTCGTCGCGGTTGTCCACCGCGAGCGAGACCTGGAAGAACGGATGCACCTGGGCTGACCGCTGCGGATTCAGTTCGGTCACAAGGTGATCGAAGGGTATGTCTGCGTGGTCGAAGGCGTCGAGGTCGGCGTCGCGGACCTTGTCGAGCACAGCGAGGAACGACGAGTTCTTGTCGACGCGCGTCGGAAGTGCGAGGGTATTGACGAACATTCCGACCAGCGCGTCGAGGTCGGCGTCGCCGCGTCCGGACACCGGTGTGCCGACGACGATCTCGTCGGCGCGGGCATAGCCGCGCAGCAGTGTGGCGACCGCGGCGTGGACGACCATGAAGAGGGTCGCGTCGCTGTCGGCTGCCAGCGCTGTCAACGCAGTGTGACGCTCGCGGGGCACGGTGATCGTCACGAGGCCGCCGGCTACACCTGGGCGATCCGAGCGCGGACGGTCAAGTGGCAGTTCGGTTTCGGCGGGAGCGTCGGCGAGTCGACTGCGCCAGAAGTCGAGGTCTGTGCCGTCGGTGGTGGTCAACGCGGCGCGGTGGGCTGCGGCGACCGTCGAGTACTCGACGGGTAGTGGCGCCCACGCAGGCGCGTGACCGTCGACGCGTGCGCGGTAGGCGGTGGCGAGGTCGGCCGCGAAGGGCGCCAGCGACCACCCGTCCGCTGCGAGATGGTGAATGACGACGACCAGCGTGTGATCATCGGACGACGTGCGTAGGAGCCGTGTGCGGATGGGAAAGTCGCGCGTGAGGTCGAACGGCTGTGAGGCGAGGTCGGTGGCGCGTTGCTGTATCTCGCTGACCTCGGCGACCTCGTCGAGGGGCATCTCTATCGCGGCGTCGTCGGGGGCGTGGATGTCGAGGAATGGCTGTCCGTCGTGCTCCGACACCGTGCTGCGTAGCGGCTCGTGCCGCGCGACGACGTCGTTCACCGCGGCACGCAGTGCGTCGACGTCGAGGGCTCCGACAAGGCGGACGCTGAACGGGATGTGGTAGGCGACAGCAGAATCCGGGTCGAGGCGGGCTGTCAACCAGAGCCGCTGCTGCGCGGGCGACAGTGCGACGCGCCCATCGGTCGACGCTGGGATCTCATCGACGGACTGGGTGGCTGTGAGCTCGTCGTCGACTCCTGCTGCGCGCAGTGCGTGACAGAGCGCGGCGAGGTCCGGGGCGTCGAACACGGTGCGTAGCGGCAGCCGGTGTCCGGTTCGGCGTGCGAGGCGTGCGCTCACCCTGGTGGCCGACAGCGAGTTGCCACCCAGATCGAAGAGGTTGTCGGACAACGACACCCGAGTCGGCAGGCCGAGCACTGCGGTGACCGTCTCGGCGACGGCGATGTCGAGTGCGGTCACCGGCTCGACCCGTCCGCTCTGCGACGACGTGGGTGTCGGTGCCGGGAGCGCGGAGCGATCGAGCTTGCCGTTGCTTGTCGTCGGAAGATCCGCAAGAACCGTGATGGTCGACGGGACCATGTGGGGGAGAAGGTGATCGGTGAGTTCGGCGCGGAGGTCGCGAGACTTCAGCGCATCTGCGCCCGCGACGTAGCCTGCCAGTTCGATGCCACCTGTGGCCGCGTCGTCGAACGTGATGACGGCCGCGCTGCGGACGCCGGGCAACGCCGCCAGTGCCGACTCGATCTCGCCCAACTCGACGCGCTGGCCGCGGATCTTGATCTGTGAGTCGGCGCGGCCGAGGTACTCGATCTCGCCGTCGGCGCGTCGGCGGACCAGGTCGCCGGTGCGATACAGGCGGGCGCCGGGCTGACGCGGATCGGACACAAACCGTGCGGCGGTCAGGTCGGGACGGCTCGCGTAACCGCGGGCGAGTTGAATGCCGCCGAGGTAGAGCTCACCGATCGCGCCGATGGCTTGCGGCATGAGGTGATGGTCGAGCACGTGGGTCGACGTGTTGTCGACGGGTCGGCCGATTGGGATATCGCCTGCGTCGCTGCGGCATTCGTCGTGATAGGTCACGTCGACGGCGGCCTCTGTCGGCCCGTAGAGATTGTGCACCGGCGCGGTGGTGAGCTCGTCGATCGCACCAACCGTCGCGGGTGTGAGTGCCTCGCCGCTGGTGAAGATGCGTCGCAGCGACGTCAGTGCATCCGGGTTCGACGACTCGTCGAGGGCGAGCGCGTCGGCGAATGCCGACAGCATCGACGGCACGAAATGCAGTGTCGTGATGGACTCTTCGGCGATCACGTCGCGCAGATACCACGGATCGCGGTGGCCGTCGGGTCGCGCAACGACGAGTGTGGCGCCCGCGACGAACGGCCAAAAGAACTCCCACACCGAGACGTCGAAGGTCGCCGGTGTCTTCTGCAGCACCCGGTCGTCGGAGGCGAGTTGGTAGCGATCCTGCATCCATCGCAGACGGTTCACGATGGCGCGGTGGTCGATCACGACTCCCTTGGGCCTGCCCGTCGAGCCGGAGGTGAACAGCACGTAGGCCGGATTGTCGGGGCGGGGTGCGCGGAACTGCACTGTCGACGGTGATGGCTCGATCAGGTCATCGACGGTGACCAGCGGAGTGTCGGTGCCGGCCCAGCCGGGTGCTGCGATGATCACCGCGGGCTTGGCGGTGTCGAGGATGTGCGCGAGGCGCTGCGCGGGTTCCGCGGGATCGATGGGCAGGAACGCCGCGCCCGCGCGGATGACGGCGTGCAGTGCGACCACCTGGTCGGCACTTCGCGGGAGAGCAACGCCGACAACCGATTCGGGGCCGATCCCACGCGCGGCAAGTCCGGCCGCCGCGCTGCGTGCGCGTGCGGTGAAGGTCGCGGTGTCCAGGGTTTCGACGCCGGGTTCGATCAGCGCGGTGCGCGTGGCGGTGCTCTGCTCGAGCGCGGCGTCGAGCAGCGAGATGAGCGTCGCGTCTGTTGTCGCCACGCTGCGGCCGTGTGCGACGTCGTCGATGGCCGACAACTCCGACGCCGTCGCGGCTGAGATGTCGACGACGGGCGTATCGGTGGGGGCGTCGACGAATCGTCGCAGGAAGTCGACGATCCGGTTGTGGTGCAGCGAGACGTCGTCTGCGGTGTAGACGTTCGGGTTCGCCTCAAGGTCGAGTCGCATGCCGCCGGTGAAGCCGTCGTAGACGTTGATCGACGCGTCCTCGACGGGACCGGTCGACAGCACGTTCAGTTCGCCACGCAGCGAACCGAAGTCGATGTGCTCGAAGAAGAGCATGACGTTGACCATCGGACCGAAGAATCCGCGCCTACCGTCTGAGTCGTCGAGGATGTCGGAGGTGATGTCTTCATGGCGGAAACGCTGATGTCGCACAGCGTCTTTGATGTCGGAGTTCATGCTCCGCAGCGCGTCGGCGATGGTCGTCGCGGCGTCGAATTCGATGCCGACGGGTAGGACGTTCGACGTGAGGCCGGCAGAGGTGCGCAGCAGGTCGGTGTCGCGGCTGGCCACCGGAAGGCTCAGCAGGGCGTCGTCGCGATCGTTGAGGCGTGCCAGGTAGAGGGCGACCGCCGCGGTGATCACCGACGCGGCCCGCACCCCGTGATCTGCGGCGCGCGAACGGATGTGTGCGACGAGGTCGGCGTCGAGTTCGGTGCTCTTGACGACGGCAACAGGCGCGGCCGGTGCGCTCGCCGGCGACAGGGAGGTCGGCTCGGGAGCGTCGGCTCCACCGGGGCGCAGGCGCTGCTGCCAGTGGTCGTGTGCGCGGGCGTATGCGTCAGAGGCGTGGTACTCGCGGTCGATCTCGGCGATCTGCGCCATCGTCGCGCTGGTCGACGCGGGTGCGGCGTGACCCTCGGTGATCGCGGTGTAGTGGGCGGCGACCCGGACCATCATGAACATCGCGGCATATCCGTCGAACGCGATGTGGTGGCCCCAGCAGTACCAGAGCGCGTGTGTCGGACCCATGCGCAGCAGATACGTCTCGAGGAGCGGATCGGTGTAGACGTCGACGTTGCGTGACCGGTGATCGTCGATCCATTCGAGAGCCCGCGCACGCGGATCGTCGTCGTCGGAGAAGTCGACGAGCCCGAGCCGGATGTCCCTGTCGCGATCGACGACGATGCATGGTTCGCCGTCCTCGTCGTCGACGACACGCAACAGGCCCGATTCGGTTTCGTTCGCGGTCTGTTGCACGGCCCGGTCCATCACCTCGGCGTCGACGTCGTCGAAGAACTCGGCGAAGGCCGCAACCGACATCGGGGTGTCGGGGTCGAGTTGCTGCGCGAAGAAGATGCCGCGCTGCGCCGCGGTCAGAGGGAGCGGTCGGCTCTGCGCGTCGGCAGACGTGGGCTGCCCGCCTGTGACATGTCCGCTTGTGAAATGAGTCGTGCTCACCTCGGTGCTCACTGTGCCTCCTCATGAGGTGACCGTCGCGGTCGAGCGCGGCGATCGGTCGGTGGTGGTGGCCCTGTGCCCGGTGGATCTGACCGTGCTTCGCGTGACTAAGCGCCGCAGATGGGTGCGGATTGAAGAAAAATCGAAAGCGCGGATGGTCGTGGAGAATGGCGAAGGGGTCGTCGTGGTCATGCCTATCGGCAGCGATTTGGCCCGGACCTGCGCGTTCGCCTACACTTGTGGGGTTGCCTGCGGCGCGTTGAGCGTCGCGAATCGGCTCGCGAACCCACCCGGTGGTCCGTTGCGATCGCAAGATCGGAACAAAACCCCAGGCAGGCGTGTGTCCGGTGGTAACAGACCGTGTGCGTCGGGTCGGAAATCCGGCGTACAGATGCGGTGGCCCACCCCGGTGGATCCACCGTGTCGACGACATCCAGGTCAAGGAGACTAACGAGTGATTCAGCAGGAATCTCGCCTGCGGGTCGCCGACAACACCGGAGCCAAGGAAATCTTGTGCATCCGCGTGCTGGGCGGCTCGTCTCGGCGCTACGCAGGCATTGGTGACGTCATCGTCGCCACTGTCAAGGACGCCATCCCCGGCGGCAACGTCAAGCGGGGAGAGGTCGTCAAGGCTGTCATCGTGCGCACCACCAAGGAGCGCCGTCGTCAGGACGGAAGCTACATCCGTTTCGACGAGAACGCCGCCGTCATCCTCAAGGGTGAGAGCGACCCCCGCGGTACCCGCATCTTCGGCCCGGTCGGCCGCGAGCTGCGTGAGAAGAAGTTCATGAAGATCGTGTCGCTGGCACCGGAGGTGATCTGACATGAAGGTTCACAAGGGTGACACCGTCATCGTCGTCTCGGGCAAGGACAAGGGCGCCAAGGGCAAGGTCATTCAGGCCTTCCCGAAGGAAGAGCGTGTTCTGGTCGAGGGCGTCAATCGCATCAAGAAGCACACCGCTGCGTCGGCCAACGAGCGTGGCGCGGCGTCGGGCGGCATCGTGACCCAGGAAGCGAAGATCCACGTGTCAAACGTGATGGTCGTCGACTCCGAGGGCAATCCCACCCGCGTCGGCTACCGCGTCGACGAGGAGACCGGCAAGAAGGTCCGGATTTCCCGCAAGACCGGGAAGGACATCTGATATGACCACCACCGAAAAGACCCAGCCGCGTCTCAAGCAGCGCTACCGCGCCGAGATCAAGGATGCGCTGAACACCGAGTTCGACTACGCCAACGTGATGCAGATCCCGGGCGTCGTCAAGGTCGTCGTGAACATGGGCGTCGGCGACGCCGCTCGCGACTCGAAGCTGATCAACGGCGCGGTCACCGACCTCGCACTGATCACCGGCCAGAAGCCGGAAATCCGTCGCGCACGCAAGTCGATCGCACAGTTCAAGCTGCGCGAGGGCATGCCGATCGGCGCACGCGTCACGCTTCGTGGCGACCGTATGTGGGAGTTCCTGGACCGCCTCGTGTCCATCGCGCTTCCCCGTATCCGCGACTTCCGCGGACTCTCGGACCGCCAGTTCGACGGCAACGGTAACTACACCTTCGGCCTGAACGAGCAGTCGATGTTCCACGAGATCAACATCGACAACATCGACCGGCCGCGCGGTATGGACATCACCGTCGTCACCTCGGCCACCACCGACGAGGAAGGCCGCGCGCTGCTGCGCCAGCTGGGCTTCCCGTTCAAAGACAACTCCGTGAAGGACAACTGATGGCAAAGAAGGCTCTGGTCAACAAGGCCAACAAGAAGCCCAAGTTCGCCGTGCGGGCCTACACCCGGTGCAACCGCTGCGGTCGTCCGCACTCGGTGTTCCGCAAGTTCGGCCTGTGCCGTGTGTGCCTGCGCGAGATGGCACACGCCGGTGAGCTCCCGGGCGTGCAGAAGTCGAGCTGGTGACCCAGCTCCGCTGACTTAGCTCGACCGCCCGGCCCGCGCCGCGGCCGCTGGTGTGCTTCACCCGCAGGGTCGAGCGCATCAACCGCTGGTTGATCGCACTGCCCGCTGGTTGAGCTTGTCGAAACCACGACCCCGTGTCCCCAAGTGGGATGCGGGGTCGTCGTCGTTGATGCCCGGCCGATCCGTATGACAGAAGTGCCGGATTATGGGGCTCGTTGTCATACTGATCGGTTCGACGCCGCCCCCGCCTCGACGCCCGCCGCAGGCCGCATCCCCCGATCGGGGGAGCGCGCAATCCACCCGAACATCGGCCAGATGGCGGGTGGGTAGGACGTCCGTGATCGCGAAAACTGAGTACATCGCTTCCTGAACGAGCCACAAGGGGCTCCCCGGCGATGACGAAAGGCGCGGACATGAACGTCACGAGTACCTACACCGTTTCCGACTACCTCCTCGACCGTCTCGCCGACCTCGGCGTCGACACCATCTTCGGTGTCCCGGGCGATTTCACTCTCGGACTTCTCGACCACGTCGACGAGCATCCGTCGATCAACTGGGTGGGCACCGCGAACGAGCTCGGCGCGGGCTACGCGGCCGACGGCTATGCCAGGATGAACGGCGTCGGGGTGGTGTGCTCGACCTTCGGAGTCGGTGAGCTCAGCGCCATCAACGCGGTGGCAGGATCGTACGCCGAGCACGTCCCTATGCTGCACCTGGTGGACGCTCCCACCGAGGCGGTCCAGGCCGCCGGACGGGCGACGCACCACTCACTCGGCGACGGCGACTTCACCCACACGCTGCGGATGTCGGCGGAAGTGACTGTGGCACAAGAGATGTTGCAGCACGGCACCGCCACCGCGCAGATCGACCGGGTGCTCGCCGCGATGGTGGCCGAGGGCCGTCCGGGATACCTCTCGCTGCCCGCCGACGTCGCCGAGCAGTCGTGTGAACCGCCCACCGCTGTCCTCGAGGTACCTGCCGCGCGCACCGACGTCGACCAGCTCGCCCGATTCACCGACGCCGCAGCACAATTGATCGCCGACCGTTCGCCGGTCGTACTCGCCGACATCTTTGTCCATCGTTCCGGTTCCGTGGATCAGCTCCATCACCTGTTGAAAGTCGGTGGGCTGCAGTATGCGTCGCTGCTGTGGGGGCGGCGCGTCGTCGACGAGCGTGGTTCCGGGTACCTCGGGCTGTACCTCGGCGACGCGACCCAGCCCGATGTGCGCGACGCAGTCGAGAATGCCGAGTGTCTCATCACCGTCGGAGTGTGTTTCACCGACCTGATCTCCGGGTACTTCACACAGCGACTCGACGACGCGGTCCGCATCGATCTGCAGCCGCACACCGCGGTGGTCGGTGGTGAGACCTTCGCGGGCATCGAGATGCGCGACGCGCTGGCCGTGTTGGCCGAGATCGTTCCCCCGCGGCCCGACCTGCCGGTGTCGTTCGCCGCTCCGATGAGCAACCTCGAGCCCGATCCGCATGCACCGCTGACCCAGCAGGAACTCTGGGAGGCCGTTGGTGCAGCGCTTACCGGCAACGACGTGATCTTCGCCGACCAGGGAACCAGCTTCTGTGGCATTGCGGCTCAACGACTTCCGAGCGGTGCGGTCTTCATCGGTCAACCGTTGTGGGCGTCCATCGGATACACGTTGCCCGCCATGATCGGGGCAGCGATCGCGGCACCGCATCGCCGACCGGTGTTGCTGATCGGCGACGGCGCCGCACAGCTCACGGTTGCCGAGCTCGGCACACTCATCCGGCAGCGTATCCCCGCGGTGATCGTCGTCGTCAACAACAACGGCTACACCGTCGAGCGTGCGATTCACGGTGCGGAGATGAACTACAACGACATCGCTCCCTGGCGTTGGACGCTGCTGCCGTACGCATTGGGCGGCGACGTCTCGACGGTGCGGACCCATCGTGCGACGACGCAGGCCGAGTTGACCGGCATGCTCGTCGACGCTGCCGCGCACCCGACATCGCTGACGCTGATCGAGGCGGTCACCGGTGAACTCGACGTCCCGCCGGTGCTCGAGGCAATCGCGGCTGCGGCCGCGAGCGCGAACAGGTGACATCGGTCATCCGTGAAGGAAAGATCTTCGTCCCAGATCGTCACGCCCGTGACGGTCTGGGACGAAGACGAGGTGTCGACAGCAGCGCCGTCGCGGTGATCCGTATGACGGACTGCCCGCAGAATCGGCACGAATGTCATACGGATCGGCGTCAGCCGGACCAAGTGGCGTCAGGCGGCAGCGCGCTAGCCGACGAGCCACGCATTCGGTGCGCAGACGAGTGGGACGTCCGCGCCGAGGGCCCGCAGCACGATCGACGTCGCGCGGGGCGAATAGCTCATCGAGAAGTGATCGGACGTGTCCCGGGGGCAGCCGTCCTGCAGTGTGATGTTGCGGGTGTTCTTGGTGCCCGTGGGGAAGAACGTGCTGGAGTAGGGGGTGGTGACCTCGTCGTAGCGGGTGTTGACGATCGTGTATCGGATGTCGCCGAGGGCGTAGACACCGCCGCTGTTGAGGTTCTTCAGGAACGGCGAGTTGTAGATCTGCTGGGTGCCCGAGACCCCGACGCCGAGTGCGAGGGGTCCGAGGATGTCGACGCCGAGGTCGTTGATGGTGCGTCCGAGCGTGCCGATGCCATTGAGCGTCGTGCCGTTGTTGGTCGCGCCGAGCGTCACGACGTTGGCGACCTTGGCCGCCCCGCCGTCGAATCGCAGGTATTGGCGGGTCGAGATGCCGCCCATCGAATGGCCGACCATGTCGACCTTGGCTGCGCCGGTCGACGTGAGGACCTTGTCGACAAAGGTCTTGATCTGGGTCGCCGACTTCACGATGTCGCCGGTCCCGTACACGCCGGGGAATGCTGCTGCTACGCCACCGCCCTGAGAGGACGGCTGTATTCCGTAGTCGAGTGCGTAGACGCAGAAGCCTGCCTGACGGAGCGCGGGGGAGATCATCGACCAGTTGCTATAGGCGTTCTCCCACGTTCCGTGGACCAGGACGACGGGGTTGCGGCCGGCCTGCGGTTTGCACGACCAGTCATTCGCACCGGCGGGCGCCACGTTGGGATTCGACAGGCTGTGCGCGAAAGCCGCGGGGAACGTAGTCTGCTTCGGCCCGTTGCCGGTGGGGATGAGCCAACGACTCTCGCCGTTGAGCAGAAAGGTCTCGGCGCGGGCCGGGGTCGGTGAGGCGCCGGAGATCTGGTCGGCGAGCTGTTGCTGCGGGGCGGCCGACGCGGTGCCTGCGGAGTTCGCGGCAAGCGAGATACATGCGGCGATCGCGGCGACGGCCGTCGTCAGCAGGCGGGTTCGGGAACGACGTCGATTCGACGATGTGGTCACGTGCGAACCTCTCAGCTAGGTGTTGCCGGTCATAGCGCAGGTGAGTGGAGCGTAGCTCACCGGTCGCGGTCCTTGACTCCCACTGGTTCCCAGCCTCGGCGTGACGTGCGGTCACCGGGGGTGGGCAGTCGATCGCGACTGCGGTACACGATGTACGGCCGGAACAGATAGTGCACCGGAGCAGTGAACATGTGCACGAGACGGGTGAACGGAACGAGTGCGAACAGGGTCAGACCGATCAGGACGTGCACATGGAAGCGCAGCGGTGCTGCGTCCATTGCGCGAATGTCGGGTTGCAGCACGAAGATCGATCGAAACCACGGCGAGACAGTCTGGCGATAGTTGACCCCGGGGCCACTGGGATCGACGGCACCGACAACTGTGATGTAGGTTCCCGCGATCAGCGCGCACACCAAGACCAGATACATCAGCTTGTCGTTGCGGGTCGTCGCCATGAACACCGGGCCGGTGGTGCGACGTCGATAGATGAGCAGGCCGATGCCCAGCAGTGTGGCTGCCGCTGCGAGGAGGCCGAAAAAGCCTGCGCCCCAGTGGTACATCGTCTCGGAGACACCGAGTGCGTCGGTCCAGGACTGTGGGATGACCAGACCGACCGCGTGTCCGGCGATGACCACGAGGATTCCGTAGTGGAACATCGGCGAGGCAATCCGCAGTAGCCGCGACTCGTAAAGCTCCGACGATCGTGTGGTCCACCCGAACTTGTCGTAGTGGTAGCGCCAGATGGTGCCACCGATGAGTATCAGGAGCACGACGTATGGCAGCACGCCCCAGAGGAATACGTCCATCACGCCTCACCTCCCGCAGGTGTCGCGGTCAGCGGCAGTAGGCGCGAATCGTAGGGCTCGAGGCCAACGGCCTCGACGCCGAGCGCCGGCGTCATCGCGCGCGCGGCCTGTCGGTCTACCGGTGACTCGCCGGGCAGCGTCGAGCAGATCGCCGTGAGCACAGCCGTGTAAGGAGATCGACGGTCTCGCAACGCGAATCGGATCAACTCGAGCGCTGGGCGATATTTCTCCAGCACCTCTTGTCCCGCGTCAGCGTCGACCCGCGCCGCGAACTCCAGGACGATCGGCAGGTGGTCGGGTAACTCGCCGTGGAGGTCGACCACGAAGCCGCTGCTCCGATAGAGCGCTTTGAACTCACCGAGCGCGGCTCCACGCCGTCGTGTGTCGCCATCGGTCCAGTACGAGAGATACAGCGTGTGCTTGCGCGACAGGTCGAATGTCTCGACGTAGTCGTCGACCAAGGTGCGGAGTGGCGTCGACTCGAGATGATCGACGAAGGTCAGTAGCTCACGAATGGAGGGGTGATCGGGCTGTTCGCATAATGCTCTGCGCAGCAGCGAGATTCGATCGACCAACTGATCGTCGGGGTAGCTCAGACACCATGAGGAGACCTGCCGCGTCACGCGATGATCGGCGGCAGTCGCGCGGCGAGGCCACTTCACGACGACGCCTTCGAGTTGCCGGTGTCGTCGGACGCGGGGCGGTCGGGAAACAGCCCTTCGGGCGAACCGTTACCGTCCCAGTTCAGCAGGTTCGTGCGATTGGCGAGGCGATGTGAGCTGGTCGCGGTGTCGGTCGTCTGACGTTGCTTGAGCGCGTGAAAGGTCTCCACTGAGACTGGAGTAGGGTTTCCGCTCGCTTCGCCGAAGGCGCCGGAGCCGTACATGCCGGGCCCGTCCTCATAGTCGAGGGAGCATGCCATTTCGTCGAGCTGTTCGGCCTGCTCGAGATGGGCCGTCGGAATCACATACCGCTCTTCGTATTTGGCGATCGCCATCAAGCGGTACATCTCGTAGACCTGCTCTTCGGACATACCGACAGAGGCGGGGATGTCGGGGTCGGGTTCGCGGCCGAGCGTGATGTCGCGCATGTACGCGCGCATCGCAGCGAGTTTGCGCAGGACGCCGTCTATTACTGCGGTGTCGCCCGCACTGAACAGTTCGGCGAGGTACTCCACGGGGATTCGCAATGCGTCGATCGCACCGAACAGGGTGCCCGCGTCCTCAGCGTCGTGGCCCTGCCCGCTGAGTAGGTCGACGATCGGCGACAACGGCGGCACGTACCAGACCATTGGCATGGTGCGGTACTCCGGATGCAGCGGCAGAGCGACGCGGAACTCCTTGGCCAGCGCATAAATTGGCGATCGACGTGCCGCATCGAGCCAGTCCTCGGGAATGCCTTCAGCTCGCGCCCCGGCGATCACGTCCGGGTCGTTGGGGTCGAGGAGCAGGTTGAGCTGGGCTTCGTAGAGGTCGGTGTCGTCTGGTGTGGAGGCAGCTTCGGTGACAGCGTCGACGTCGTAGAGGAACAACCCGAGATATCGGAGTCTGCCGACGCAGGTCTCGGAGCAGACGGTCGGTTGCCCGACCTCGATCCGCGGGTAGCAGAGTGTGCATTTCTCGGCCTTGCCCGTTCGATGGTTGAAGTAGATCTTCTTGTACGGGCAGCCGGTAATGCATTGGCGCCACCCGCGACACCGGTCCTGGTCGACGAGGACGATACCGTCCTCGCTCCGCTTGTAGATCGCGCCAGACGGGCACGACGCCATGCATGAGGGATTCAGGCAGTGCTCACAGATGCGGGGCAGGTAGAACATGAACGTCTGCTCGAAGCTGAACTTGACGGCGTCCTCTGATTCACGACGCAGCTTCTCGACGATCGGATCGAGCGCGCCCAATTCCGGTGCGCCACCGAGGTCGTCGTCCCAGTTCGCCGACCATGTGACCTTCGTGTCGTCACCGGTGAGCAGCGATTTCGGCCGCGCGACAGGGAAATCGTCGCCGAGCGGGGCGTCGATGAGCATCTGGTAGTCGTAGGTCCACGGTTCGTAATAGTCGTAGATGGTCGGTTGAACGGGACTCGCGAACAGCGTCAGCAACTTCTGCATCCGACCGCCCGTACGGAGCCTCAACTTGCCCTTGCCGTTCAGATGCCAGCCACCGCGCCATTTCTCCTGATCCTCGTAGCGTCGTGGATACCCTTGCCCCGGGCGGGTTTCGACGTTGTTGAACCAGACGTACTCTGTGCCTGCCCTGTTGGTCCACGCCTGTTTGCATGTGACGGAGCATGTGTGGCAGCCGATGCATTTGTCGAGGTTCATCACCATCCCGACCTGAGCCATCACCCGCATCAGTACGTCACCTCCTGGCTGCGCTTACGGATCGTCGACACCATGTCGCGCTGATTACCGGCGGGGCCGAGATAGTTGAACGCATAAGACAATTGGGCATATCCGCCGATCAGGTGAGTCGGTTTGACGAGTAGTCGGGTGGCCGAATTGTGTATCCCACCCCGCCGACCCGTTGCCTCCGATTTCGGGACGTCGATCGTGCGTTCCTGCGCGTGGTGAACATAGACGACTCCGGCTGGCATGCGATGGCTGACAATAGCCCTGCACACCACGACGCCGTTGGCGTTGACGCATTCGATCCATTCGTTGTCGTGCACGTCGATCGCTGCGGCGTCCTCGGGACTCAGCCACGCCGTCGGACCGCCGCGAGACAAGGACAGCATCAAGAGGTTGTCTTGGTACTCCGAATGAATGGACCACTTCGAGTGGGGCGTCAGGTATCTCACGGTGATCTGCTGTGCGCCGTCTGGGCCGAGTCGTGGCTCACCGAACAATCGATGCATGTCCAGCGGGGGCCGATAGATGGGCATCGATTCGCCGACGTCGATCATCCAATCGTGGTCGAGGTAGAAGTGCATGCGGCCGGTGAGAGTGTGAAAAGGCTTGAGGCGCTCGATGTTCACGGTGAACGGGGCGTATCGCCTGCCGCCGGTTTCCGACCCGGACCACTCCGGCGAGGTGAACACCGGAACGGGCGCCTGTTGGGTGTCGGCGAAGCTGATGTGCTTGTCGGCGTTGCCTTCTCCGAGGTCTTCAAGTGTCTTTCCGACGCGCTTCTGAAGCTTCTCGAAGCCCTGAACTGCGAGAGTGCCGTTCGTGGTTCCGGAGAACCGCAGTATCGCCTCGGCGAGTTTCGCATCGGTATCGATCGCCGGCCGACCGTCGCCCGCACCGCCGAGCATCACTCCGTTGCTGTCTGAGAGACTCTGCGCCTGTTCGCCGACATCGTAGGTGACTGATTTGGTGGCGAAGCCGAGCGTATCGGCGAGTGGGCCGACCGTCGCGAGCTTGTCGGCAATCGCGGTGTAGTCGCGCTCCACCACCGCGAAGGCAGGCATGTTCTTTCCGGGATGGCCGACCGTCGTCGACTGGTGCCAGTCGTCGACAGTGCCCTTGGGTTGCGCTGTCTCACCGGGAGTGTCGTGCTGCATGGGGGTGCTGACGAGATCGTGCCGCACACCGAGGTGCGTCTTGGCCTGCTCGGTGAACGCGGCGGCGAGGCGGTGGAAGAGATCGAAGTCGGTTTTCGCTTCCCACGGCGGATCGATGGCAGGGGAGAAGGCGTGCACGAAGGGGTGCATGTCCGTCGACGACAAATCGTTCTTCTCGTACCAGGTGGCTGCGGGCAGGATGATGTCGGACAGCAGCGTCGTCGACGTCATACGAAAGTCCGCCGATAGCAGCAGATCCAGCTTGCCCTCCGGCGCTTTCTCATGCCACCGAACGTCTTTGGGTCGGGGAGTGTCGGCCGATTCGACTCCGAGCACATTGTTGTGTGTTCCCAGGAGGTTTCGGAAGAAGTACTCGTTGCCCTTCGCCGACGACCCCATGAGATTCGACCGCCACAGAACCAGCGTCCGTGGCCAGTTCTCCGGGGCGTCGACATCACTGATCGACGGCGTCAGTGTTCCGTCGGAAAGATGTTGTGCCACATAGCTCGACGCAGACTCGGCATCGCCACGGTCGACGGCTTGCCGTGCGTCGTCTGCGACGTCGAGCGGATTGCGGTCGAACTGCGGATAGAACGGCATCCAGCCGAGCCGCGCCGATTGCGCGATGGCGTCGGCGGTGTGTTCGTGGTCGAGCGTCCCGCGCGACAGCGGAGATGCCAATGACGCAGCCGAATAGCCGTCGTTGCGCCACTGGTCGGTGTGCATGTACCAGTACGACGTACCCGTCATGGTGCGAGGCGGTCGGCTCCAGTCGAGTCCGTTGGCCAACGACATCCATCCCGTGATCGGGCGGCATTTCTCCTGGCCCACGTAATGCGCCCAGCCCCCGCCGTTTCGTCCCATGCAGCCGGTGAGGATCAACAGCGAGAGGATGGCCCGATAGGTGGCGTCGCCGTGGAACCACTGGCAGATCCCGGCTCCCATGATGATCATCGATCGTCCGCCTGAATCGACTGCATTGGTGGCGAATTCGCGCGCAACCCGGATCGCTGCCTCCGCAGGCACGCTGGTGATCTCCGCCTGCCAGGCAGGCGTGTAGGGGGTCGACGCGTCGTCGTAGCCGGACGGCCATTCGCCGGGCATTCCGTCACGACGCACCCCGTACTGCGCGAGCATGAGGTCGAAGACCGTGGTGACCTGGTGGCCGTCGATGACGGTTGTCGGCACACCTCGGCGTAGCACCGAACCGCTGCCATCCGGGGCGTCAAAGGCTGGCAAAGCGATCTCGACGAGTTGCGCGTCGTCGCGCCCGAAAAGGGTCAACGCCGGGGTGATTCCCTCGAGGTCGAGGTTCCATCTGCCCTCGCCTGCGGCAGAGCGGCGAAAACCCAGCGAGCCGTTGGGAACCGCGGCTGCTCCGGTCTGCTCGTCGAGTACCACGGTCTTCCACACGGCGTCGGAGTCGTTCTCATCGGCTCCCGCCAACTCATCTGCGGTCAGGAACTTGCCTGCGACGAGGCCGTGTTCGTGTTGCTCGACGTGCACCAGAAAGGGAAGGTCGGAGTAGGAGCGAACGTACTCGTCGAAGAACTCGGTCGTGTTCGCGACGAAGTACTCCGAGAGAATGACGTGCCCCATCGCCATGGCCAGCGCGGCGTCGGTACCTGCTTGTGCGGGTAGCCATTCGTCGGCGAACTTGGTGTTGTCGGCGTAGTCGGGGCTGACCGATACGACTTTGGTGCCGCGATAGCGAACCTCTGCCATCCAATGCGCGTCTGGAGTTCGGGTGACCGGGACGTTGGAGCCCCACATCATCAGATACGACGCATCCCACCAGTCACCGGATTCCGGGACGTCGGTCTGATCGCCGAAGACCTGCGGGCTCGCGACGGGCAGGTCGGCGTACCAGTCGTAGAACGACGTCATCACCCCGCCGATCAACTGGATGAAGCGAGTCCCCACGCAATGCGACACCATCGACATCGCGGGGATCGGTGAGAAACCGGAGCATCGGTCGGGGCCGTAGGTCTTGATGGTGTGCACGTGGGCGGCAGCAGCCATCTCGATGGCCTCGTCCCAACTCACGCGGACGAGGCCTCCCTTACCTCGAGCCTGCTGATATGACTTGCGGCGCAACGGATCTCCGACGACGTCGGCCCACGCCAGTACGGGATCGCCGGTCTTTTCCTTGGCGGCCCGGTACATTTCGACGAGAACCCCGCGCGCGTACGGGTACCGAACCCGCGTCGGTGAGTACGTGTACCAGGAGAATGCCGCGCCACGTGGGCAGCCGCGGGGCTCGTATTCCGGCCGGTCGGGACCGACCGACGGATAGTCGGTTTCCTGAGTCTCCCAGGTGATGATGCCGTCTTTGACGTAGACCTTCCATGAGCACGATCCGGTGCAGTTGACGCCGTGGGTCGATCGCACGATCTTGTCGTGGTTCCACCGGTCACGGTAGAAGACGTCGCCGGATCGGCCGCCCTCACGGAAAACGACTCTCCCGTCAGAGGTTTCGTCCCAACGGGTAAAGAATTTGCCGATATCGAGTAGGGCTGTGGCTGCATCGCCCTGAACTGCAGTAGATCGGGCCATGAATTCACCATACGGATGAAATGCTCAGGGTGTGCGGTTTCGTCTTCGCAGATCCGATGCGGCTCGGCGGAGGCGTCGACGCGCGGCCGGACGTTATCGCCGAGCGCTCCGCGTGTTTCGATTGGGTATAGACATTCGCAATGTGTAGGTCCTTGTGTCACAACGTGAAAGGGTCGGTCAGTGTGAACGTTTCGCGTGCGGTATCGCCCGATTCGCCCACCCGGCTTCGACGACGCGTGCCGCATGCGAGCCTCGGGCAGTTCACTTTCGTCATGGCGACCGGCATTGTGTCGACAGCAATCCACAATGCGGCGTCGCTCGGTAGTGGCACATACTCAGATCTGTCCGATCTCATTTCGGCGATTCTCTTTTTTGCGGCAGTCGTCGGATATGTCGCGTTGACCGTGTTCACCATTGCCGGTTGGTTCACTGGTGCGGGCGTGGTCAACGAGGTGCGGCGTGAGATCGCGACCGACGGTTTCACTGTGTTGGCGTTTACCGCGGGGAGTGGGGTGCTTGCGGCGCGATCGTTGGCGGCGGGAAGTACCTGGGCCGCAGTCACATTTGCTGTCGTCGCGCTGGTGTCGTGGGTGATCCTCGGCTACACAGCGGTGATCGCCGCGTTCTTCAGCGCCGCACAGTCGCGGGAGCATCCCCCGGCGCCGACGACCCCGCTGCCCTGGACACACGTCAACGGCACCTGGTTTCTGATGGTCGTCGGAACCCAGTCGATTGCCGTCGCATTCGGGGCGCTCGCGGCCAAAGAACGTGTCGAGTGGTATGCGGTCGTTGCCGCACTGTGGTGGGGGGCCGGTGTGCTGATACTGGTCGTGATGGCGGTGCTGGTCGCCGCGCGACTGATCATCGTCGGCCTGTCGGCGGACGACGAGGTCGCCCCCTACTGGGTGTTCATGGGTGCAGGGGCGATTTCGGTGCTCGCCGGTGCCGAGGTTCTCGGGGCGGGCGCCATGCAGCGGCTGGTCTCGCACGACGTCGTCGGAACGCTGTGTTTGATGGGTTGGATCTTCGGAACCTGGTTGATACCGCTGCTCGTCGCACTGATGATCTGGCACGCGCGTAGGCCGGGTACGCATTCGGGATTTCGCACCGCGTTGTGGTCGATCGTGTTCCCCATCGGCATGTGGGGCGTGGCCAGCAGACAGTTGGGGATCGCCTGGCAGGTCTCGTGGATCAAGACCATGGGTACCTGGGAGGCGTGGCTGGCGCTGCTGATCTGGGTGATCGTCTTCGTCGGGATGCTGCGATGGTGGTGGCGATGGCTCTCGGCACGACGTTCGGAGGCTAGTTCGCCAGCACGGTGAGGAGTACCGCAGAGTCTTCGTTCGCGCGGAGATTGTGTCGGGCGTCGGGAATGGTGATGAGGTCGCCGGTCACGCCGTGCCATTCGTCGGCGCCCGCGGTGAGCGTCACGTCGCCGCGGAGCACCTGAAGGGTTGCTTCGCCGGGGCTCTGGTGCTCGCCGAGTTCGGTCGAAGCCGCCAATGCGATCACGGTCTGGCGGAGGTGGCGCGCCGAGTTGCCGTGCAGCGTGTGCCCGGCGCGGCGACTGTGCGCGTCGCGCGCCGTGGCGATGAGTTCGTCGACAAGGGTTGGAAGTCGCGTGGTGTCCATGTCTCACGATTGCACGCCACGCCTGGCGGTGGGTGGCATTGGAGGGTGACGGGCGTATGGCCGATATCGGAGCTTTTACGGCTTCGATATGCTCAGCGGGTAGTCACCGGGTTCGAGTCAGGAATTGCACATGTCGACGTTGGGACTCACGGCGACGGATTCCGACGATCTGCGCGGCGATGCCTGGGTCGATCTGTTTCCCTGGCTCGATTCCTATGAATCCGACGCCGCCGCTCATCTCGAGGCGCTGGTTCCCGGAATCGCGGATTGGTGGATAGCCGATTCGCCCCGGATCACCGCTGCCGATGTGTCTCTCGACGAGATGGTGGGGCGCCTCGGTGCGCTGGTTGTCAGCAGGCACCGGACCACGCCACTTTCGGTCCTTGCTCCGACTCTGGACGCGTCGATCCCTCTCTCAGCGCTGCGTATGGATTCGCGCGCAGAGACCGTCGTCAGGCGCTTGGCGTCGAGTGACGTTGTCGCAGCGCTGGTGGCGACGGACGTCGAATCGATCCTTCAGGTGCGGGGCACGAGCGTTGAGACGGCGGAACTGATCGTCGCGGGTGTGCTCGGGGCGGCACTGCGCGTTGCGCCCGGTGACGGCGTCGAGCCGGACGACGGCGATGACAACCCGGCCCTCGCCACATTGCTCGACGACCTCACAGTGCTGTCGCGGTGGCGGCGGCTGCGCGGACGCTCTTCAGATGCGCTGATCGAGGTCGCTATCGAGGACGACGCTCCTGAAGTCATCCAGCACACGGCCGCGCGGATAGCGGCACTGACGGGCACCGATTTGGACCTGCGCGTCGAGGCCAATCCGATCGATGAGATCGAGAACCTCGTCGAACAACTCGACGAACGCGAAGACATTGTGCTGCGGCACCACCTCATGGCGCTCGTCCCCATATCGATGGGTGAGTTGAGCACCCGATTGCACGTGAGCAAGAGCCGGGCGGGCGTCATCGCGGCGAAGGTGAAGGACGAGTTCGCGGCAGCCTGCGACTTCAGCACTGCGGCAGGCGGTTTGCTGGCAAGTATCCGGACCGAGATCGAACCGGTCGCGCCGCTCGAGCGTCTACTCGAGCTTCATCCCGTCCTGACCGAAACCGTGCCATCGCTCGACGTCCCGCTATGGCTGGCACTCGACCGGCTCGACGATTATTTCGAAGTCACGGGACCGTGGGCCGCCGCACCCGATGTGGTTGCTGCCAAAGCCCGCACGATCACCATGCTCGAACAGTTCGAGTCCGACAACGGTGTCGTCGAACTCGGCGTCGCAGCCGACACCCTTCGACTCACCGTTGAGCAGACAGCGGAATGGTTGCGCTACTGCGAGATTCCGCTCTGCAATGGCGCGGCGTTGTTGGCCACACGTCGGATCGTCGATCACGCCGCGGGACTTCTCGAGGCATCAGGCCGCCCGATGACCACCACGGAGCTGATCGACGAAATCGACACCAACAAGTCGAACGCTTCCGTGGAGCGGGCGCTCGGAGACGATTCGCGCCTCGAAACCCGTGACGCCCACTGGCACCTCCTGGCGCCGGAAACGTCGGGGAGGGCGGAGGATCGCAACAGCAAGGTCATTCGTCGGACCAGGCGCCTCTACCGAATCGGCGACTCGTGGCGTTTTCGGATGGTGGTCACCCCTGATCAGTTGCGCGGTTCCGGGGTGGCCCTTCCTGCAGGCGTCGCACTCGCGTTTGGTTGCCGGCCCGGCACGGTTCGCGACATCGCGTCTCCGCTCGGCCCGCAAACGCTCCGATGGACCGGGACCAATCCGATGTGCGGCACGATTCGACGGTTCCTCGTCGACTCGGCAATCGAACCCAGGGAAACCATCTTCTTGATCTGCTCGGATGAGGGCGTATTCGGCGTCGACAAGTATGTCGAGCCGGTCTCCGACGATCCCCTTCGTCGGGCGCTCGCACTGATCGGCCATCCCCCGGCCGACGACGTCGACAAGGACGAACTGGCGTCGTTGCTCGCCGTTGCGGCGGGGCTGCCCGCTGACACCAAGCCGCGTCGTATTCTCAGCGCCTACCAGGCGCGTGACGACGTCGTTGCCGCGCTGCTCGAATCCGCCTGGGTGGTCTCGGCGCGGTGAGTGACGAAATGGCAAGGCGCACAACGGTAAGTCGTGATGATGTTGCGGTGCAACGTGCGCTCGGTCTGCATCACACGCTCGTCACCGCCATCGCCGACCTGGTCGACAACAGTGTCGATGCTGGTGCACGGAACGTCGTGATTCGATTTCTGAACACTGGTCACGCAACCGTGGGACTTCGGGTCATCGACAACGGCGCAGGTATGGACGACGTCAGCATCGACGCCGCGATGCGTTACGGGACGGAGCGTGTCCGCCGGGACGACGAACACGGCCATTTCGGTGTTGGTCTGAAGGCGGCCTCGCTCAGTCAGGCAGACGAGGTGACGGTCTACTCGTCGGCCAAGGGGCACAGGGCGGTTGCCCGACGTCTCCGTGTCGCGGGGCGCGGTGACGTGCCGGTCGTCGAGGCACTCCCCGCAGATGTTGCCGAGTCCACAGTGGCTGCGGCACATCCCCGATTTCCGTTCGAGACGGGCACCGTGGTCGAGTGGCGCGGCCTGCGGACCTTCCCCATGACGTCGGACCACACCGAGCAGTCGGTGTGGCTGGAGACCGCGATCAAGGACGCGCAGGCGTGGCTCGGTCTGGTGTTTCATCGCATGATCGAACGTGGCCTCGCGCTGACGATCGACGTCTTTGACACCGCAACGTTGCGGGCCGGGGCCCCACGGACAGTCCGAGCTATCGATCCGTTCGGATATCAGCGGTCGGGCGCGTCGGGTTACCCCCGAGACGCGACGATCGACGTCGGGCCGGGTTCCACTGTCGCCCTGCATGTGTGGCCCGCGCGAAGCTCGTTGCCCGCGTACACACTCGACGGCGCATCGGGCCGTTCTGCCCAGGGGTTCTTCGTCTACCGCAACGATCGACTGCTCCAACCGGGAGGTTGGCTCGGAGTCGTACGTCCGCGGCCGGAGTGGGCCCTGGCGCGAGTCGCAGTCGACCTCGACGACGCCCTCGTGCGGCACATGACCATCAACCCGGAGAAGGCCGGGGTCACCGTGGACGCAACGCTGTCGTCCGCGCTGCGGCGAGTACTCACGCCCGACTATCTTGCCGATGCCGCCACCGCGGCCAAAGCGGCGCGTCGTGTGCAACGACGACCCATCACCGTCGTCGAGCCGGGTGCGGGATTGCCTGATGCTGTTGCCGACGAGTTCGCCGACTCGTTCACGTTCACAGACACTGCAGATCCCGTCGACATCGGGTGGCGAGTGCTCTCCGTCGACCGCTTCTTCGAGGTGGATCTCGAAGCTCGAACGCTGTGGTTGAACGCCCGCTTTCGTCGACAACTGGGCGGAACCAGTCGCTCCAATGACGACGTTCCGCTGCTGCGCACTCTGACCTATCTCCTTGCCCAGGAGATGTTCGACTCGGTGCGGCATAGTTCCAGGCAAACCGAACAGATCGAGGCGTGGCAGCACGTGTTGATCGCGGCGATGAGGGCCCAGGAGGGAAACGGTCGATGATCGACATGTTGATCGATGCCATTGCGCGCGAGTTCAACCCTGATCACGCTCCCGCGCGATTCCTCGGAGCGGTATCGGGTCGACTGATGGACGCGGGGTTCGACCCGGTCGACATGGCCACGGTGGTCGATGTCATGGTCGACGAACGCGTCGCATCGGTGCGAACGGCAGTTCGGTCGGCGCTCTCGCGCTGGGACGCCGACGCTGCGGCGGACTGGGCCGAGGGCACCGAACCCAATTCGACGGCCCGCCGTGAACTGATCTACTCCAGACTCGGCATCCCGAACGAAGCGTTCGCCCCGTTGTCCGAGTATTACCCGGTTGCCGGCGGTCCGACGGTCATCGCGGCGCAACAGCCGTGGGAGCCGTGGTACACGGCAGACCGTCGAAACGCACACGACTTCTACTGGCGCGCATATCGAGGGGTGCTCCGCTCGAAGGGATGGTCGGAGGAGACTGTCGACGGACTCGATGCCGCAAGCACGGAAGTTGTTCGCCGACTTGCCGATCCGACACGCGAGGAGCCCTACCAGTCGAAGGGGCTCGTCGTCGGCTACGTCCAGAGTGGCAAGACCGCGAACTTCACCGGTGTGCTCGCGAAGGCGATCGATGCCGGTTACCGATTGATCATCGTGCTCACCGGAACCATCGAGCTGCTCCGAAGTCAGACGCAACGTCGGCTCGACATGGAATTGATCGGCATGCAGAACATCGATCCCATCGAGTACGAGAATGACGAGGATTGGATCGACGGCAGGTTCTTGCGGCATGTCGTCGACCCCAATCACTCCAACGACGCCCCGGCGGTCCGCAGGCTCACCGGTGCGGTCGATGACTACAAGGCACTGGCCAAGGGAATCGGCACGCTGCACTACGAATTCGCCGATCATGCTGTGCCGCTGAATGATCCCGCCAACCTGTTCGGCAGCAACGTCCGTATCGCGGTGGTCAAGAAGAACTCGACGGTGCTCAAGAAGCTCGTCGCCGACGTCGCGAAGATTAAGACATCGCACGACCAGATACCCACACTGATCATCGACGACGAGGCCGACCAGGCGTCGGTGAACACCGAGAACCCGAAGAAGTTCGCGGAGGGTCGGATCGAGCGCACGGCAATCAACAGACAGATTGCCAATCTGCTCGACCTCTTGCCGCGCGCGCAATACATCGGTTACACCGCAACACCTTTCGCCAACGTCTTCGTTGATCCAGAAGATGCGGTGAACATTTTTCCGAACGACTTCATTGTCAGTCTGGAGCGTCCCGCGGCCTACATGGGAGGCACCGACTTCCACGATCGCCATGCAGATCTGGGAGAGGGTGTGCAACGCACTCCGGCGAACTCGAACGAGAAAGCCTTTGTGCGCGACCTGCGTCCGCAGTGCGACGAGGATCGCGACGCCGAGCGGCTGCGCGCGCTCGACTCGTACGTGTTGGCCGGTGCGATCAAGCTATTCCGTGAGGCTGCAGGGGTACCGGGGAGCTTCCGGCACCACACCATGCTGGTGCATGAGTCGGTCAAACAAGCAGAACACTCCGCGCTTGCCGAGGACTTCGCGGTCCTTTGGAAGGCTGCGTCGTACAGCCAGCCGGCAGGCCTCGAACGGTTGGAAGAGCTGTGGAAGAACGACTTTCAGGTTGTGTCTGCAGCGCGCGCAGAGCCCGGAGTCGTCTCGCCGTCGACGTTCGCTCAGCTCGAACCCTTTATCGGGGCGGCGTGTGATCGGATCGATGAGGGACTGCAGCCGGTCATCATCGTCAACGGTGACGCCGACAAGGATTACCAGCAGGAACGTCTGAACTTTCAAGAGCGGCCGGTTTGGAAGATTCTCGTCGGCGGGACGAAGCTGAGCCGAGGTTTCACGGTGGAGGGCCTCACCACCACCTACTACACCCGGCGCACCGCCCAGGCCGACACCCTCATGCAGATGGGTCGCTGGTTCGGATTCCGGCCGGGGTATCGAGATCTGGTGCGGCTCTTCATCGGTCGGGAGGTACCCGGTCCCGGCGGGCGGCTGTTCGACCTCTACCGTGCATTCGAAGCGATCGTTGACGACGAGGAAGACTTCCGCGAAGAACTCGACAGATTCAGAGGACTCAACGCTGACGGCGAGCCGATGGTGACGCCGCGAGACGTTCCGCCGATGGTCTTTCAGCGCCTGCCGTGGCTCAAACCGACTGCGGCCAACAAGATGTACAACGCAGAAGTGGCGTACCGAAGTGTCGGTGGTCAGAGCTTCAGCTTCACCATGCAGGGCCCGCGCGACGACGGTTCCAACAACTTGAAGCACTTCGCTGCGGTGCAACCGATCTTGGCTGACCTCGACGATTCCGGGTCGTTCTCTTTCCTCGACAGGGACGATCGCAGTAGGGACTTCGAGGCCCGGTACGGCATCGTGCCGGCATCGGAGATCTTGGAGGCCATCGAGCAGTTCGTCTGGGACGTCAACTGGGACTTCGCGCCGCATCGTGAAGCGTTCGTACGGGCGATGGAACGCGGCGTATTGGAGGATTTTGCTGTCCTGCTACCGATTCCGAAGACGAAGTCGCCCGTGCTTATCGGTGATGTCGCCGACCCCTTGCCGCTCGTCAATCGCAGACGGCAGGAGGCGGCGTACCGAACGGGCTTCACAGGTACCGCCGTGCGTGAACGCGATGCGATCGAACACATCGCGGGGAACCCGGAGAAACAGGTCGGCGGGCCGTTGGCGCAACGACTGCGGAAGCCGACCCGTGGCGCCATGATCCTGCTCTTCGCGAGCGATCCCAAAGACCGACACTTCGCAGACGTCAAGCGCGGCAAGGTCAGTCCGCGCGACGTCGCCACACTGTTCAGCTACGCGCTGCCCTACGCCGCGTACCCTGCGCCGAAGATCGGCTTCACGACGAGGCGCTCGGGGGCGGGAGCGATCATCGATGCCTGACCGATCCGGCCGGTTGGCCGCACGACTGCTTGTTGAGTACAAAGGAAGGTTCATGTCATGGCAAAGGTGATTGCCACCATCAGTCTGAAAGGTGGGGTCGGCAAAACCACTGTCACCGGCGGCCTCGCAGAGTTCATGGCGGCCGAGTTCGGGCAGCGGGTGCTGCTGATCGACCTCGACTCGCAGATCAACCTGACCACCATGATGATCAGCGAGGAACAGTGGTTCACGCTGAACACCAACGGCCGAACACTCGCATCACTTTTCGGCGATGCGGTCAATGGCACCAACGACTTTCGCCTGGACGACGCGATCGTGCGCGGGGTATCGCCGGTGAAGCGGGTGGCCACCGTCGACCTGCTCGCTTCGTCGCTTGACCTGATCGAGATTCAGGAAGAACTCAGCGCGCTGCGCGTGGGCGGCTCGGATCCCGGTGGCGGCGTCGACTTTCTGCGCAAGGCGATTGCTCCGGTGGTCGACTACTACGACTACGTTCTGATCGACTGCCCGCCGACGATCGGTCCGGTCACACTCAACGGGTTGGCCGCTGCCGATGGTTACATCATCCCGACGATCCCGGATCACCTGTCCACCTACGGGATTCCTCAGATCCAGAACAGGGTGCGCAAGTTCGGCGACGAGATCGGTCGAAACATCGTCGAACTCGGTGTGGTGATCACCAAGTACAAGGCGAACTCGGCGGTCCACCGTGCCACGACGAAGCGGCTGCGTCGCGATCCCACCATCGCGCACGTGCTGCCCAGCTACATCAACGAGGCCAATTCCGTTGCGGCATCGGCTGAATTCGTTCCCTACGGAACTCTGCGAGGCAAGTACGGAAACCAAGGACAGTTCGACCAATTCCGCGGTCTGACGACCGATGTGATGACCGAGGCTCAGGAGAAATTGCAATGAGTTCCGACGACGCACGCCGCCGCGTCGAGTACCAGGCTGTCGGGGGAGCCCTCGCTCAGCTCGATGTGAAGAATCCGCATGCGGCGCAGATCATTGCGGGTCTGACGCGCGTGATCATCGATGAGGCAGAACGCTCGTCGCGATTCGCGGGAGCACTCGCCGACGTCGTGAGTGCGTTGGCGCCGAGCTCCGACGCGTTGCCGTCGACAATCGCTGCGCCGCCGCGCAAACGTGCCTCGACTCCGCGGAAGAAGGTGGTTCGTCAGCCCGCCGTTCTCGACCCCTTCGTGGTCTATCGAGAGGCCGGCCCCGCAGGGCTGACGGCCCGGCTCAGCGAGCTCGACATCGAGCAACTGCGCGACATCATCGCCGAGGAAGAACTCGACACCCGCAAGGAGACCAGCCGCAAACGCAGTCCAGCGGTCATCACCACCTGGATCGTCGAGCGCGTCGAGGCGTCGGAGAACAAGGGGAGTGTGTTTCGGTAGGGGACGGCCCCAGCAGCTGAGATCTGGCACAGTGGGCGGTGGATCGCCCACGGGACTCGTCGTCAGAGTCCGGTGGTTGTCGTGCCCCCTGGGATGACTTCCCGGGTTCCATTGAGGTGTAACAGTTGCCGAGCAGGCAACGGGCGCCGCGATCCTCTCATCTAATCGGATGATTTCGTAACAGTTGCAGAGCAATCATCGAAGCAATCCATTGACCTATGTGGAGCGGCCGGGCATATTTCGTGTCAGCGGCCTTTCCCCTAGTCTCCGCACGGCTGGACACCGCCGCCCCATCCCGCTGATCGAGCCCCATCCCGCTGATCGAGCCTGTCGAGATCACCCGCAGCGCGCGTACACAACTCGGTCGTCAGCGCGACGCCAAGACAATAATCTCCTCGGCGCCCCGCTGACGTCACGATTGTGTACGCACCCCGGCTCGAGCCAGACCTTGCGACCCGTATGCACGGCAGCAGCCCGGCCGGGCTAGATGTGTGTCGTATCGAAGGATCTGTGTGCTGCAGCACCCACATCTTTCGATACGACACAATATTTCGCGTTATGGGCGGGTGCTCCTGGTCGTAATGGTCGGGCTTCATTGCAGGTCAATCTTGCCGCTCGTCGGACACTCGCGATGCTGTTGGTCGCCGACGTGAGGCGATGGTCTCTGGCGCACCACCGTGCGTCCCGTGCAGCCGCCTCAGCCGGCCGCCCGCTCGACGGTGAGGAGGCTCTCGGCGCTGTGTTCGGCGCGGTAGGCCGCCTCGCCGCCGCGGACTCCGAACAGGCGCTTGCTCCAGATGAGCCAGACCACCGCGGCGACGTTGATCGCGAGCAGCAGCACCTTGAACACGGTCACCTTCTCGACGAGTTCGTAGACCTCGAGCGGGATGAAGATGCTGGTGACGATCACCGCGAAGTACTCGCCCCAGCGTTTGGCGAACCACAGGCCGTACGCCTCGACGAACTGGCTGATTCCGTAGGCGAGCAGCGCACAGCCGACGAGCACGATGGTCGCCGTCGACAACGTGGTTGCCTTCTCGATCCACTGCACGACCTTGGAGTCGTCGATGTTCCAGCCGATCTGGTCGGCGATCGGTTTGAGGAGCGGCATCTCGGCGTCGAACTTCTCGTGCAGTGTCTGTTGGCTGTTGCGCAGCTCGATCACGAATATGCCTGCGATGACGAGAAAGACTCCGCGGATCAGGCGCTCGACGGCCAGCAATCGCATGATGATCAGGTCGCGCAGCAACCGACCGCGCGGAACCTCCGGCGCCTGGTCGGCGGGACCGCTGTTGCGTGGTGAGCCGACGGCGTAATCGCCGCAACGCAGGCACCGCCAGGCGTCGCCGACGCTGGTCTCGGTGTGCAGGTGATCGGCGAGGTCGGACTCGTCGGGACGATAGGTCTCGTGGCCGCGTAGGCCGCAGGAGATCAGTTCCCAATTCACCGCAGCAGCCTAGCCCTCGACGGCAGGCGGGTCACGACGCCGCGGCGATCGCACCTGGTTGAGCGACCTCGCCACCGCCGTTCACTCCGACGCTTGCCGCGTACAGCAGGTCGCGGAAGTCGCCGACGACCGGACGCTCCGGCGACCACACCATCCGAATCCAGGATGTGTGCGGCGCGATGTCGAGATCTACCGCGACGAGTTGCCCGGCAGCCGACGTACGGCCTATGGCGAACTTCGGGGCCATCACCACTCCGAGGCCGTTCGCAGCCCAACTGAAGGCGACAACGAGGCTCGGCATGGATTCCATCGGTTCGGGCAGCATGTCCTCGATGCCGAGGTGTGTCGCGCACCGTCGGGGGCCGCTCAGGATGTGCTCGCCGACAAGGTCGGCGATGGTGAGGCGCTCGTGTCGAGCAAGCGAATGGCCCGAGGCCATCGCGATTGCGGTGGTGACGGGGACCAGGTCGGCGGGGCAGACGTCTGTGCGCTGCGTCGCTGGCAGAAGCCAGCGGTCGGCCGCGTCGTCGTGCATGTCGAGTACGAGTCCGACGTCGGCGCTGCCCGACGCCACCGCGTCGACGACGCACGTCGGGTCAATGAGTGTGTCCACGGCGACGGTACTGCCGGGAACCCGGTTGCCGAACTCGCGCAGAATGCCGGGGATCTGCGTGGCGACCATGTGTTCGGTGCTCGCGATACGCAGGGGCGCGGTCGTGGCTGCAGCCGTGACGGAACGGCCGAGTCTGGCCCAGCGGTCGAGGAACTCGGGGCCCTGGGCGGCCAGCACGAGTCCAGCTTCGGTCAGCCGCATCCCGCTCGACGAGCGGTGATACAGCTGCACTCCGAGGTCGCGTTCGAGCACCCTGATCTGCTGCGACACCGACGATGGGGCCAGGTCGAGGGCGGCCGCGGCACCGAGGACAGTGCGATGCTCGGCGACCGCGAGAAAGGTCCGTACGTGTCGGATTTCCATGAGTGCTACTCCTCGCTTGGGGCCGGGAGGCATGACGCATCGGATGGTGTTCGGAAAAACCGCACACTCCCTGCGTCTATTCCGGTCGATCGACGTCGGGCGTCAGCAGCATCCTGATGCCGTGCCAACGACAACTCGCGAACCCTCCAGATCACGACGCCGCTCGGGCGAGGTCATGCGCGGTCGCACCATCAGCAACGTCGGGGTCTCGCTCGGCTACCTGTTGGTGCTGGTCGACTCGACGGTCCTCAACGTCGCGCTGCCGGATATAGCCAGATCGCTGGGTGGGAGTGTGGCCGGACAACAGTGGGTCGTCAGCGCCTACCTGGTCACCTTCGGTGCACTGTTGCTGAGTTCCGGGGCGATCGCCGACCGCTATGGCGCCCTGCGCACGTACCGGGTCGGCGTACTTCTCTTCGTGGTCACGTCCGTGTTGTGCGCTCTCGCTCCGACGCTGCTGATCCTCATCGTCCTGCGCGCATTCCAGGGCGCTGCGGCCGCGCTGATCCCAGGGACGACGCTGGCACTCATCGGGAGGATGAATCCAGAACCAGCCGACAGACACCGCGCGATCGGCCTCTACGCGCTGGTCACCGGGTGCGGTTTCGCGGCAGGTCCGACCGTCGGTGGAATCCTCATCGCCGCCGGCGGGTGGCGGTGGATCTTCCTGATCAATGTTCCGGTGGGAATTCTCGCGCTGGCCTGGAGTCGATACTTTCCGGCTGACCCGAAGGCACGCGACCGCGGTGCCCGACTCGACGTGCGCGGACAGGTACTCGCGGTGGTGTTCTTCGCGCTCGTGGTCGTCGTCATCATCGAGACGGGGGAGCGATCCTCGACGGCAGCGTGGGCGCTGATCCCGATGCTCTGCGCGGCCGGACTGCTGTACTGGTCGGATCGACGCAGCGACGCCCCGGCGATTCCCGTGCGTCTGCTTCGCATCCCGCCGATCCTGCGAGGAACGTTGTACGGCTTCACAATTCAGGTGGTGATGGCGTCGACGCTGTTCGTCGCGAGTCTGTATCTGATCAACGCACGCGGGTTGTCGCCGTTGGGAGCGGGCCTCGTCCTCATCGCCTACACGTTCGGGCCATGCGTCCTCGGCCCGGTTGTGGGGCGCGTGGTCGCCGCGCGTGGGCCGCAGTTGCCGGCGTTGCTGGGCCAGTCCGCGGCTGTGGTGGGTTCTGTCGTGATCGCCGCGGTGATGTTCGTCGGCGGACCATTGTGGGCGTTGATCGTGACGATGCTGATAGCCGGAGCGGCATTACCGCTGGTGATCGTGCCGATAACCGGGCTCGTCGTCGCGGGTGCTCCGGCGGGTTCTGCGGGTACGGCAGGCGGCCTGTTCAGTGCGTCGCGTCAACTCGGCGGGGCGTTCGGTGTCGCCGCACTCGGGGCGGTGTTGGCGTCGGTTGGTGGTGCCGACGGCGCCGCGTGGGCGATGATGGCCGCGGCCGCCGTGGCGGCGATAGCCCTTCTCGGTATGGTCGTACGTCCGCACCGCGTGCGGTGATGCATATGTCGCTGCGGCCATCGATTTGGGTCTGGCCAGCCGATTCTCTACACTAGAACGGTTGCCTGTGCACCTTCGCGTGTCCGCACTCGGGTCACGGCTACAACTGAATAGTCTCCGGTGCTGGCGAAATGCCTAGGGCACCGGCGGCGAGAACCTATTCACTATCCACTTCGTGGAAGGCCCACCGCAGGTCACAGGAGAAATCCTGACGATCGGCGCTGCATGGGAACCGCTACGAGAAAGGTTGACGGTCAACCATGACCATGACTGACCCGATCGCAGACTTCTTGACACGTCTGCGTAACGCCAATTCGGCGTTCCATGACGAGGTGACCCTCCCGTCGTCGAAGCTCAAGGTGAACATCGCCGAGATCTTGAAGCGCGAGGGCTACATCACCGATTACCGCACCGAAGATGCGGAGGTCGGCAAGAACCTCGTCGTCTCCCTCAAGTACGGCCCCAGCCGTGAGCGCTCCATCGCAGGACTGCGCCGCGTGTCCAAGCCGGGCCTGCGGGTGTACGCAAAGTCCACCAACCTGCCCAAGGTCCTGGGCGGCCTCGGCGTGGCCATCATCTCCACGTCGTCCGGTCTGCTCACCGATCGCCAGGCAGCCAACCAGGGCGTGGGCGGCGAAGTCCTCGCCTACGTCTGGTAAGGGGAGGTAAGCACAATGTCGCGTATCGGTAAGAATCCGATCGAGATCCCCGCGGGCGTCACCGTCTCCATCGACGGACAGACGGTCACCGTGAAGGGACCCAAGGGCGAGCTGAGCCACGTTGTCACCAGCCCCATCCAGGTGGCGCAGGAAGACAACACCATCGTGGTGACCCGCCCCAACGACGAGCGTCGTAACCGTGCACTGCACGGTCTGAACCGCTCGCTGGTTGCCAACCTGGTCGACGGCGTGACCAAGGGCTACACCACGAAGATGGAAATCTTCGGTGTCGGCTACCGCGTCGCAGCCAAGGGTCGCGACCTCGAGTTCGCGCTCGGTTACAGCCATCCCGTGCCGATCGAGGCTCCCGAGGGCATCACTTTTGCCGTCGAGTCGCCCACCAAGTTCTCGGTGTCGGGTATCGACAAGCAGCAAGTCGGCCAGATCTCGGCGAACATCCGCCGCCTGCGTCGTCCCGACCCGTACAAGGGCAAGGGCATTCGCTACGAGGGTGAGCAGATCCGTCGCAAGGTCGGAAAGACGGGTAAGTAAGCCATGAGTGATACAGCAACCAAAACTGTCCGCAAGCCCATCGGCAAGGACGTGTCGACCCGTCGTCGCACCGCGACCGGAAATCGTCACTTCCGCCTTCGCAAGAAGGTCAGCGGAACGCCGCAGCGTCCGCGTCTGGCCGTCAAGCGCAGCAGCCGTCACATCCATGTGCAGCTGATCGACGACCTCGCGGGCAAGACCCTCGCAGCAGCGTCGACCATCGAGGCTGACGTGCGTGCATCCGGTGGCGACAAGTCGGCACAGGCCCGTCGCGTCGGCGAACTGATCGCCGCTCGCGCCAAGGCCGCAGGCGTCGAGGCCGTCGTCTTCGACCGTGGTGGCAAGGACTACCACGGCCGTATCGCCGCGCTCGCCGACGCCGCCCGTGAGGGAGGCCTGCAGTTCTGATGATGACCAGCAACAACAGCAAGACCAACATGACCGGAGGGAACCTCTGATGCCCGGACGTCAGCGTGACGGCGGAAACGGACCCGCCGGTAACGACAACAACAACCAGGGCGGCAACGACCGCCGCGGTGGCCGCGATCGTCGTAACGACCGCGGACGCGATCGTGACCAGGAGCGCAACCAGCTCGAGCGCGTCGTCACCATCAACCGTGTGTCCAAGGTGGTCAAGGGTGGACGTCGGTTCTCCTTCACCGCTCTCGTGGTCGTCGGCGACGGCCAGGGCATGGTCGGTGTCGGATACGGCAAGGCCAAGGAAGTTCCGGCCGCGATCCAGAAGGGCGTCGAAGAGGCTCGCAAGAACTTCTTCCGCGTTCCGCTGATCGCAGGCACCGTGACCCACCCGGTTCAGGGTGAGGCTGCTGCCGGTGTCGTGATGCTGCGTCCGGCAAGCCCCGGTACCGGTGTCATCGCCGGTGGCGCGGTGCGTGCCGTGCTCGAGTGCGCGGGCGTGCACGACGTGCTCGCCAAGAGCCTCGGCTCCGACAACGCGATCAACGTGGTCCACGCGACCGTGGCCGCACTGAAGATGCTGCAGCGTCCCGAAGAGGTCGCCGCACGTCGCGGTCTGCCGATCGAAGATGTGGCGCCGGCCGGTATGCTCCGGGCGCGCGCAGGCCAGGGAGTGTAAGACATGGCACAGCTGAAGATCACCCAGGTGAAGGGCACCATCGGTGCCAAGAGCAACCAGCGTGACAGCCTGCGGACCCTTGGACTCAGGGGCATCCGCCAGACCGTCACCCGCGAGGACACCCCGATCAACCGCGGTTTGATCAACGTGGTTGCACACCTCGTGACAGTCGAAGAGGTTTAAGAGCAATGACCATCAAACTCCATCACCTTCGCCCCGCTCCGGGCGCGAAGACCGATAAGACCCGTGTGGGTCGCGGTGAGGGGTCCAAGGGTAAGACCGCCGGTCGCGGCACCAAGGGCACCAAGGCACGCAAGAACGTGCCTGCAGCCTTCGAGGGCGGCCAGATGCCGATCCACATGCGGTTGCCGAAGCTCAAGGGCTTCACCAACCCCAACCGGGTCGAGTACCAGGTCGTCAACGTCGGCGACATCGCCAAGCTGTTCCCGCAGGGCGGCACCATCGGCGTCGACGAGCTCGTCGCTGCCGGTGCGGTTCGCAAGAACCAGCTGGTGAAGGTCCTCGGCGACGGTGAGCTGAGCGTCGCGGTCAACGTGACCGCGAATAAGTTCACGGCGTCGGCCAAGGAAAAGATCGCCGCTGCCGGTGGCAGCACCACTGAACTGTAAGAGTTCGTTTCTGACCACAGCGGACGGCAGCACTGTTCTGCCGTCCGCTGTGGTGCCAGCGGGCCGGTTCGTCGAGCTCATCGGGTGTGCGTGCACGTACAACGCGCGCCGGGTCGGGCGAGCGGGCTCCGAAAACTTCAGGTGGTGCGGTCCCGCAGAAGTGCCGGCCGTGGCTGCCGGTAGAGTTTCTGGGGTTGCCGCACAACGCAACCACCGATCAACGTCGATTGCCGAGCACGTGGGGGTGGGGTCCGTCTGGCCCCCGAACAACCCGAGCGTGGTCGTTCCTAGGAGGAGTTAGTGTTTTCCCCCCTCGTCGCGGCCATTCGGACGCCCGATCTGAGGAAGAAGATCCTCTTCGTCATCGGCATCATCGTGCTGTATCGCCTCGGCGCGACGGTCCCGTCGCCCGGCGTCGACTACAAGACCGTGCACGCGTGCATCGATCGCATCAACAGCGGTGGCGGCAACCAGGTCTACTCGCTGATCAACCTGTTCTCCGGTGGAGCGCTTCTGCAGCTCTCGGTGTTCGCGATCGGCATCATGCCCTACATCACCGCGAGCATCATCGTGCAGCTGCTCACCGTGGTCATCCCGCGGTTCGAGCAACTCCGTAAGGAGGGCCAGTCCGGTCAGGCCAAGATGACGCAGTACACCCGCTACCTCACCGTGGCGTTGGCACTGCTCCAGTCGACCGGCATCGTCGCCCTCGCCGACCGCGGCACACTGCTCCCGCAGGAGTGCGGCAACGTTCTCACCGATCAGTCGATCTTCGGTCTGTCGATCATCGTGCTCGTCATGACCGCAGGCGCCTGCCTCGTCATGTGGTTCGGTGAGCTGATCACCGAGCGCGGTATCGGCAACGGTATGTCGCTGCTGATCTTCGCGGGCATCGCTGCTCGCATCCCCGCCGAGGGTCGGGCGATCCTCACCAGCCGTGGCGGCCTGGTCTTCGGTCTCGTGTGTCTCGCGGCGCTGATCATCATCGCGGGCGTGGTCTTCATCGAGCAGGGCCAGCGTCGAATCCCGGTGCAGTACGCCAAGCGGATGGTCGGCCGGAAGATGTACGGCGGGTCGTCGACCTATCTGCCGCTCAAGGTCAACCAGGCCGGCGTCATCCCGGTGATCTTCGCGTCGTCGCTGTTGTATCTGCCGCAGTTGATCGTGCAGCTCACCAAGAGTGCCGACGGCACCGAGTCGGGCTGGCAGTCGTGGGTCTCGCGCTATCTCGCCGACCCGAGTAGCTGGGTGTACATCCTCGTCTACTTCGCCATGATCATCTTCTTCACGTACTTCTACGTCGCCGTCACCTTCAATCCCGAAGAGCGTGCCGACGACATGAAGAAGTACGGAGGATTCATCCCCGGTATCCGTCCCGGCCAGCCGACGGCTGATTACCTAGGCTACGTACTGAGCCGCATCACGCTCCCGGGCTCGATCTATCTGGGTATCATCGCTGTACTGCCCAACCTCTTCCTCGAGATCGGCAACAGCGGGGGAGTGCAGAACCTGCCATTTGGGGGCACGGCCGTGTTGATCATGGTCGGCGTGGGTCTGGACACGGTGAAGCAGATCAACAGTCAATTGATGCAACGCAAGTACGAAGGATTCTTGAAGTGAGACTTGTTTTTCTCGGCCCCCCCGGCGCTGGCAAAGGGACTCAGGCAGAACTGCTGTCGGAAACTCTTGGTATTCCGCACATCTCCACCGGCGACCTGTTCCGCGCCAACATCTCTGAGGGCACCGCGATCGGCATCGAGGCCAAGAAGTACCTCGACGCCGGCGACCTGGTTCCGCCGGAGATCACCGTCGACATGGTCCGCGCACGCCTCAGCGAGCCCGACGCGTCGAAGGGCTTCATCCTCGACGGCTTCCCCCGCTCGATCGAGCAGGCCGAAGCGCTCAACTCGATCCTCGCCGACCTGGACACCGAGCTCGACGCTGTTGTCTCATTCGTCGTCGACCCCGACGTCGTCGTGGATCGCATGCTCGCGCGCGGTCGCGCCGACGACACCGAAGACGTGATCCGTAACCGCATGGCGGTGTACGACAAAGAGACCGCGCCGCTGCTCGAGTACTACGGCGACCAGGTCAAGACCGTCGACGCCGTCGGCGAGGTCGACGAAGTCCACCAGCGAGTGCTGAGCGCGCTCGGCGTCAAGGTCTCCTAGAGTATCGATCCGCGATGAGGCTCCGTAAGACCAAACGTGTTCCGTTCCGCAGCCCTGGCGAGCTAGACGCCATGGCTGCGGCGGGAGCCGTTGTGGGGCAAGCACTCGTCGCGGTACGCGACGCCGCGAAGGTCGGGGTGAGCACCCTCGAACTCGACGAGGTGGCCGAGTCTGTGATCCGGGGCGCGGGTGCGGTCCCGTCGTTCAAGGGCTATCACGGGTTCACCGGCTCGATCTGCAGCTCCGTGAACGACGTTGTGGTGCACGGAATCCCGTCGTCGACCGTCGTGCTCGCCGAGGGAGATCTCGTCTCGATCGACTGCGGTGCCATTCTCGACGGCTGGCACGGCGACTCCGCGTGGACCTTCGGGGTTGGCGAACTCTCGCAGGCCGACCAGGACCTCTCGGACGCGACACGGCTGTCGATGGAGGCGGGCATCGCCGCAATGGTCGACGGCGCGCGCCTCACCGACATCTCGTACGCCATCGAGACCGGAACACGCAAGGCGGAGAAGACCTTTGGACGCGGCTTCGGGATCGTCGACGGTTACGGCGGCCACGGCATCGGACGCGAGATGCACCTCGATCCGTTCCTGCCGAATGAGGGTGATCCCGGCCACGGTCCGTTGTTGGTGATCGGCTCGACGCTGGCGATCGAGCCCATGCTCACGCTCGGTACCACCGAGACGACCGAACTTCCCGACGGCTGGACCGTCGTCACCGACGACGGCTCGCGCGCCGCCCACTGGGAGCACACCGTCGCGGTTACGGCTGACGGTCCGCGCATTCTGACGCAGCGCCCTGCCTGACTCTTCCGGCTGCCCGTTCTTCCGTCGCCCATCCTTTCCGGTTGCCCAGACGCGCGGTTTCCGCGCCTGTGGGCAACCGCAAGTAGGCGCGGGTTCAAGCGTGTTCACAGTCAATTCATGAGACGTGGTCCACGCGACACCTTCCGGACGTCGGCGGTCAATCATCTCGTTCGCCATCCGTAAGATCGGGGCTGAATACTGCCCGGGTGTCGTCAGTCAACGAGCGGGTGCTTCCGTCGTCGCGCGCCCGGTCGTGGCGTAGCTACGCGCTGTTCATCGCGCTCGTAGCGCCCAATCTGGTGCTGCTCGGAGTGTTCACGTATCGACCGCTCATCGAGAACATCCGAATGTCGTTCTACGACTGGAACATTTCGTCGCCCGGCGCCGACTTCATCGGGTTCTCGAACTACACCGAATGGTTCACACGCGCCGATACCTGGACCATCGTCGTCAACACCGTGGTCTTCACCGTCGTGGCGGTGGCGGGCAGTATGGCGCTGGGACTCGCGTTGGCGCTGTTGCTCGACCGCAAGCTGCGTGGCCGAAACCTGGTGCGGTCCATCGTGTTTGCGCCGTTTGTGCTCTCCGGTGCTGCGGTGGGTATCGCGTTTCAGTTCGTATTCGATCCGAGCTTCGGCTTGATCAACGACCTGATGCACCGGCTGCACCTCGGATCGGCGCCGGATTTCTACCAGCAACCGCACTGGGCTCTGTTCATGGTCACGGTGACCTACGTGTGGAAGAACCTGGGCTATGCGTTCGTGATCTACCTTGCCGCGTTGCAGGGTAAGCGAATCGACCTCGACGAGGCGGCAGCAATCGACGGGGCAAGCCGCTTCACCTACTTCCGTCGGGTTCTGCTGCCACAGCTTCGTCCGACGACGTTCTTCCTCTCGATCACCGTGCTGCTCAACTCATTACAGGTCTTCGACATCATCAACGTGATGACCCGCGGAGGCCCGCTCGGCAACGGCACCACGACGATGGTCTACCAGGTCTATGAAGAGACGTTCCGCAACTTCCGCGCCGGCTACGGAGCGACGGTTGCGACGATCATGTTCGTCGTGCTGCTCGTCGTCACCGTTGTGCAGGTACGCGTGATGGATCGGTCGCAGGCATGAGCGAGATCGTGATGGCGGAGTCGACGACGTCGGGTGACGCGGCGTCGACGACGAGTCCCGCTGGCCCCGACCAGCGCGCAAAGGCGTACGCGCGGCGCAGACGCGTTGCCACGGTGTTCGGTTACCTCGCGATGGTCGTCGTCGTGCTCCTGGTGGCGCTACCGCTCGTGTGGATCCTGTTGGCGTCGTTCAAGGATCGATCCGAGATCTACGTGCAGCCCGCCGTGTGGTGGCCGTCTGTGTGGCACCCGGAGAACTACAGCGAGGCGACGACGTCGGTTCCGTTCTGGGACTTCATGCGGAACTCGGTGATCGTGACCTCGATCCTGGGCGTCGTGAAGTTCGCACTCGGGGTGCTGAGTGCGTACGGGCTTGTGTTCCTACGGTTTCCGTTCAAGAACCTGGTGTTCATCGTGATCATCGCCGCGCTGATGGTGCCGAATCAGATCACGTCGATCACCAACTACGCGTTCATCGCACAGCTCGGGCTGCGCAATACGTTCCTCGGCATCATCCTGCCGCTCGCGGGCGTCGCATTCGGAACGTTCCTGATGCGCAACCACTTTCTGTCGATACCCCAGGAGATCATCGAAGCCGCACGCATGGACGGCGCCGGTCACTTCCGGCTACTGACCCGTGTGGTGTTGCCGCTGTCGATCCCGACAATGGTTGCCTTCGCACTCATCACGCTCGTCAACGAGTGGAACGAATACCTCTGGCCGTTCCTGATGGCCGACGACTACACCGTCGCCACGCTGCCCGTCGGGTTGACGCAGTTGCAGAACAACGACGGCCTGACCAACTGGGGGCCCGTGATGGCCGCGACGGTGCTCGCCATGCTCCCGATGCTCGTCGTCTTCCTGCTCCTGCAGCGCCACATGATCAGGGCCTGACCTCCGGGGCGGTGAAGGGGTGATCTCGACAGGCTCGATCAGCGGAGTCGGCTCGATCAGCGGGGGGGACGGCTCGATCAGCGGTGGGAGCTCGATCAGCGGCGCATTTCCGCTGGTTGAGCAGGCCGCGAGCGTAGCGAGCTGCCGTGTCGAAACCACGGTGCACTTCTGCGGTGGGGGCTCGATCGGCGGGGTGGGGTGATCTCGACAAGCTCGATCAGCGGTGGGAGCTCGATCGGTGGGCGGGAGCTCGATCAGCGGATAGGGCTCGATCAGCGGGGGTGTCGAAACCACCTGCGCGACAGACAGAGAACGACAAACAGTGGGGAACAGGAGCACACGAATGCACGAGTTGTCTCGCCGCGGTTTTCTCGCGGCTGGTGTCACGTTGGCGGCAGGCCTGGCGGTGTCGGCCTGCGCCGGGTCGGGGAGTTCAGAGGGGTCCGACGACGGGGGTGACGCCAACAACCTGACCTTCTGGTCGAACCACCCGGGCAAGTCGACGGCGGTCGAGAAGGAGTTGATCTCCCGCTTCGAGAAGGCCAATCCGGGGATCAAGGTCCAATTGGTCGACGCCGGAAAGAACTACGAGGAAGCGGCGCAGAAGTTCAACGCCGCGCTCTCGGGCGGGTCGCTGCCGGACATCATCATCCTGTCTGACGTGTGGTGGTTCAACTTCGCACTCATCGGTGCAATCGCGCCGCTCGACGACCTGTTCGGCAAGGCGGATGTCAACACCTCCGACTACGTCGATTCGCTTGTGGGCGACTACAAGTGGAACAACAAGACGTGGGCTCTGCCCTACGCGAGGTCGACACCGCTGTTCTACTACAACGCCGACGTCTGGAAGCAGGCGGGACTGCCTGCCCGCGGGCCGCAGAGCTGGCAGGAGTTCGACGAGTGGGGTCCGCGTATCCAGGGTGTCGTCGGTGGCGGTAAGCAGGCGCACGGCTGGGGCAATGCCGTCGACTACCTTGGCTGGACGTTCCAGGGTCCCACGTGGACTTTCGGTGGTGCTTACTCCGACGAGTGGGATCTGAAGTTCACCGATCCCAAGACGATCGCCGCCGCCAACTATCTGAGTGAGTCGATCAACACCAAGCGCTACGCGAAGATATCCAACGACATCGCAGGTGATTTCAGCGCCGGAATCATCGCCTCCACGGTGGCATCGACCGGCGACCTGTCGGGAATCACCAAGAATGCCAAGTTCAACTTCGGCACAGCGTTCCTGCCTGCGCCCGACGGCACGGTTGGTTGCCCGACGGGAGGTGCGGGCCTTGCGATCCCGGCGCGAATCTCCGACGCGCGAAAGGTCAACGCGCTGAAGTTCATCAACTTCATCACCGACACTGACAACACGGCGTACTTCTCGCAGAACGTCGGGTACATGCCGGTCCGGAAGTCGGCGCTGAACGACCCGTCGATGGTGGCCTTCCTCGACAAGAACCCCAACTTCAAGACGGCGATCGACCAGTTGCCGAAGACCAAGCCGCAGAACTACGCTCGCGTCTTTGTGCCCGGTGGCGACAAGATCATCGGTACGGGCTACGAGAAGATCGGCCTGCAGAACGCTGACGTCAACGACACCATGGCCGATGTGAACAAGCAGATCCAACAGATCTACGACACCCAGATCAAGCCGAAGTTGCCGAAATGATGAGCAGCACAATCGGTATCGGCCACGTCAACAGAGACTCGGCCATTATCGACGCAGTGGGAGCGTGACGTGGCGGTAGTGACATTCGACGGGGCGACGCGTCAGTTCAGTCCTGACGCGTCGCCCGCCGTCGACCATCTCGACCTCGAGGTGGCAGACGGAGAGTTCATGGTGCTCGTCGGGCCGTCGGGATGCGGCAAGTCGACGACGCTTCGTATGCTGGCTGGCCTCGAGTCGGTGGAAGCGGGTTCCATCAGCATCGACGGACAGGACGTCATCGGTCTCGAACCCAAATCCCGCGATGTGGCGATGGTGTTCCAGAACTACGCGCTGTACCCCAACATGACGGTCGCGCAGAACATGGGATTCGCGCTACGCAACGCCGGAATGTCGAAGAACGACACGGCAACCCGCGTGTCCGAGGTCGCCGCGATGCTCGAACTCGAGGAGCTGCTCGACCGCAAACCGTCGAAACTTTCCGGCGGCCAGCGTCAGCGAGTGGCGATGGGACGAGCAATTGTTCGGCGTCCCAAGGTCTTCTGCATGGACGAGCCGCTGTCGAACCTCGACGCCAAGCTGCGTGTGAGCACCCGCGCGCAGATCGCCGCACTACAGCGTGAATTGGGTACGACGACGCTCTACGTCACGCATGATCAGGTCGAGGCCATGACGATGGGCGATCGTGTCGCGGTGCTCCGCAAAGGTGTTCTGCAACAGGTGGGTAGCCCGCGCGAAATCTACGCGCGCCCGGCAAACACCTTCGTCGCCGGGTTCATGGGCTCACCTCAGATGTGTCTGATCGACGTCGACATCGACGCCGGCCGTGCGCATCTCGGCGACGCCGAGATCGCCGTTCCCCGTTCAGCGCCACAGCGGTTGGTGGTCGGGCTGCGGGCTGAATCGTGGCAGGTCACGGGTCCGGGGACGCTCGGTTCACTAACGGCGCGTATCGAATTGGTCGAGGAACTGGGGTCCGAGCAGTTCGTCTACTGCTCGGCCGACGTCGCCGTTCGAGACGGACGGATCGTCGTCCGTGCCGACCACAGGCACGAGTTCAAGGTCGGTGAATCGCTCGGCCTGATCCCGGATGCAGGCGAATTGCACTGGTTCGAAGGGGATTCGGGTATTCGTCTCTGAGTGGTCGACCACCTCAGCGGGCAGCGAGCGACGAGATCAGTGCGTCGATGGGCACCATGCCTATGTACTGACCGTTCTCGTCGCAGCACACGAGCGGGTCGAACCGCGTGTGCCTCGGCCGGGTCATGGCACGTCGCAACACTTCTCGTCGATCGGCGGCACGATTGACGCGCATTGTGTTGTGCCGAGCGACATCTCGCTCACCGCACCTGGCCGCGAGGTGGATCGGGCCTCGCTTGCGTCGAGCAGAGCTATTGCCGCGACCTCCGGGTTGGCGTCGAAGATCGTCCGCAACACGGCATCGTCGGAGTCGGCGGATGCCGTCTGGCCCGCTTCGATGAAGGGTGCCACGGTCTCTCTCGATTCGCACAGATCGCGCGTCCGCGTCTTGAGCAGCGGATCGATTCCAGTCATCGCCTCGGCCGGTCTTCCCAGCAGGTATCCCTGTCCGAGCGGCACCCCGAGCTGGCGCAACCGATGGAGGTCATCAGATGACTCGATGCCCTCGGCGATCAACCAGGCGTCGATTCTGCTGGTGAATTCGCCGAACATTTCGACGAGCGCCGACTTCGCCGGATCGCGGTGCAGGTCTGCCACAAGCGAACCGTCGAGCTTCACGAAATCGGGGTGCAGCGTCAGGATGTGGTGCATGCTCGCGTATCCCGCGCCTGCGTCGTCGACAGCGACGAATCCGCCGAGCTCGCGCACTCTCGCGATGGCAGCAGCAACCTGGTCGTAGTCGGTGACGATGGCGTGCTCGGTGAGCTCGAATACCATCCGGTCGAGCGGGCCGACCTCCAACAATTTCTGTATGGCATTGGAGAGCAACACCTCGGGGGAGATGTTCACCGTCAGAAAAGTCCGACGCGGCAGCGAGGCCCTTGTCGACAGTGCCTTTTCGAGGACGAGTGCACTGAGGTCGGCCTCTCGTCCGATGCGGGCAGCCGCCGCAAACCACTGATCGGGGCTGACACGCGGTTGCGCCGAGAACCTGCTCAGAGCTTCGTAGCCGACGACCCTCAACTGCGGTAGATGGGCGATGGGCTGGAATACGACCGTCGGGGCCTGAGCCGAATGGATCAGAGCATCCACTTCACGCTCTAGCTCCGACTCGACTCGCGCCCCCAAAGACTGTGTGTTGGCGCGGTCGGAGGAACTCATTGATCAACAATCACTTCACGGACACGAGCGACTGTTGTCGGGGACAGCTCATCGAGCCCGTGGTCGTCGGCGGCATGCGCGGCGACACGGTCGAGAATTTCGTCCTCGGTTGCCGCCTCGAACGTTGCCTCGCAATTCGGAATGACCGCACCACACCAGAAGCTCTTCATCACGTCCCTTTCTGATTGGTCGCAATTGAGAATTCTTCATGGGAGCCCGCGTCGTTACACGAGACGCGATCGGCACGGCTGTACAGGACCATCGACTCGCCCCGAACAAACCCGGCAAGGGTCAGCCCCTGCTGCTCGGCGAGGTCGGCGGCCAGCGACGACGGCGCCGAGACCGCCGACAACATCGGAATGCCTGCCATGATCGCCTTCTGCACCAGCTCGAAGCTTGCACGCCCGGACACCTGGAGGATCTGTCCGCGCAGGGGGAGCAGGTCGCGTGCCAACGCCCACCCGATGACCTTGTCGACGGCATTGTGGCGCCCGACATCCTCGCGGACCACACGCAGCTCACCGGTGCGACCGTCGAACAGAGCCGCCGCATGCAACCCGCCTGTCTTCGCGAAGACCTTCTGGTGCTCGCGAAGGCGGCCGGGTAGATCGAGCACGGCGTCGGCGTCGACGATCAGCGGATCGTCGGAGACGTCGAAACGCGAACGCGTCGTGACGGATTCGATGCTGTCCTTGCCGCAGACCCCGCAGGCACTCGAAATGGTGAAGTCGCGCGACAGAGACGAATCGGGCGACGCGACGCCAGGCGCAAGCGCGAGATCAAGCACGTTGTACAGGTTCACCCCATCGCTCCCGGCGCCGGCGCAGTAGCGGGCCGTGAGCAGGTCCTCCGCTCGAACCAGCACGCCCTCGGAGACGAGGAATCCCGACGCGAGTTCGACATCGTGTCCCGGGGTCCGCATCGTGACCGCGAGCCGTTCGCCGTTGACTCGCATCTCCAACGGCTCCTCGACGGCCAGCACGTCGACGCGCGGTGTTGCCTGCGCACCGCGACGGACGCGAGTAACGCGACGTCGTGCTGTGATCCGGCCCATGCAAACCACGGTATCCGGTGGTCGGCGACTCGCCCACCCGATCAGCGGCTCCCTCAGACGTCGAGAACGAGCGTCACCGGGCCGTCGTTGACCAGCGACACCTCCATGTGCGCGCCGAAACGACCCGTCGCGACGGTCGCTCCGGCTGCACGCAGTTCCGCGACCACGGCGTCGACGAGCGGTTCGGCGACCGGGCCGGGTGCCGCGGCGTTCCACGAGGGACGTCGACCCTTGGCGGTGTTGGCGTACAAGGTGAACTGGCTGATCACCAGGATCGGAGCGTCGAGGTCGGCCGCGGAGCTCTCGCGTCCGTCCGGACCGTCGAGGATGCGTAGCCGCCAGATCTTGTCGGCCAGCTTCGTCGCGTGTGCCGGAGTGTCGTCGTGGGTGACCCCGACGAGCGCGACGAGACCGAAGCCGCCGGGCGCGATGTCGAGTTCGCCGACCGTCTCGCCGTCGACGGTCACCTTCGCCTGACTTGCTCGTTGGATCACTGCACGCATGCCGACCAGCATCACAGATCGGCCGCACCCACCCGCTGCTGGGCGAGTACGTCGGACATCAGATGAAGATCTGGTGACGACTTCGACGCGTCGGAATACCGGCGAGCGGAGATGAGGTTCGCTGTGAACATGACCGCTTCATCCAGGGCAGCGCAGACCAAGGCAGAACACATCGCCAAGTTCGGCACCTACGGCGCGTGGGGTTGGTTCAAGCAGTTCTCGCCAGACGAGGCACGCCAGATCGAAGAGCTCGGATACGGGACCATCTGGCTCGGTGGATCGCCCAAGAATCTGCACCCCATCCGCACGATCCTCGAGGCGACCGAACACATCACCGTCGCCACCGGAATCGTGAATATCTGGAACTCCGTCCCGTACGTGATCGCCGGTGAGTTCCACGCACTCGAACGCGACTTCCCCGGCCGTTTCTACCTCGGAGTCGGTGCCGGGCATCCGGAGGCGACGTCGGAGTACACGACGCCGTTCAAGGCTGTCGGACGCTACCTCGACGCTCTCGACGGCAAGCAGGTTCCGCCCAACCGTCGACTGCTGGCCGCACTCGGACCGCGCATGCTGCGGATGTCGGCCGAGCGGTCACTGGGCGCCCATCCCTACCTGACCACTCCCGAGCACACCGCCGAAGCCAGGAAGATCCTCGGACCCGACGCCTTGCTCGCTCCCGAGCACAAGGTGGTGCTGACCGAGGACGCCGACGAGGCACGTGCCGTGGGTCGCCCACCCGTCGACCAGCCGTACCTGCATCTGAGCAACTACACCAGGAACCTCAAGCGTCTCGGGTACACCGATGAGGACATTGCCGACGGGGGCAGTGACGCGTTGATCGACGCCCTCGTCGCGCATGGCACCCCAGCGCAGGTGAAGGCTCGACTCGACGAGCACCTTGCTGCGGGCGCCAATCACGTGACGATTCAGGTGCTCGGTTCGGAGACGCCCGTCGAACAACTGGCCGCGATTATCTCGGCGTAGCAGTACCCAAGACGATCACCTGCGCGGTGCCGGCGAGGCTCGACGACACGCTGGGCGCACGCGGTCAGCTACCGCACAGGCTCCTTGAGCACCATTGAAATCAGCCAGCTGACGATCGAGATCACCAGCGCGCCGAGGATCGCTGCCCAGAAGAAGCTGTCGACCTGCAGACCCCAGTGCGTTGTGTTGTGCGTGATCCACGAGGTGATCTGGAGCATGAACGCATTGATCACGATGTGGATCAGACCGAGGGTGAGGATGTAGAGGGGTATCGAGAAGAGCTGCACAATCGGCTTGATGAAGGCGTTCACCACACCGAAGATCAGGGCGACGAGCACCACGATCCCGAATTTTTCCCAGCCCGACGCGTTGTCGGGGAACTGGAAGCTCAGGCCGGGCACGATCAGAGTGGCGACCCAGAGCGCGACACCCGAGAGTGCCGACTGGAGCAGAAATGCACGCATGTACAAGATCTTGCCAAATTCGGACAGGTTGGCGCGCGGTGTAGAGCGGATCTGTGGTGCACCCCTGGTGGTGGATGTCCCTTCGGCTCACCCGATCTGATCGCGGCGTGCGGTGACGAGGGCGCGGATGGCGTCGTCGGACGGGGGATCAGACGGTTGGAACCGTATGGTGCCCTTGTCCATGTCGAAGCCCTCGAGTTGCGGAGCCGCTGCCGAGACCGCTTCCGGGCTGAACGGATAGATGCCGATGTGCTTCTTGGCCCGCATCACCGACAGCAATGGTTTGCCGTGGTAGGTCAGAGCCGGCATGCCGTAGCCCTTGCCCTGCTCGGCGTCGGGGACGACCTCGCGGGCGATCGTGTAGATGTGCTCGATCACTGTGCGGTCGGTGTCGTCGTCGAGTTCGGCCAGATAGTCGTCGATGGTGCCCATGCCTCAGCGTGACACGTCGCCTTGCCCGATCGCGTTACTACCAGGACAATTCGGGGACCTGGTCGGCCGTCACCTTGTTCAGCTCCTCGAGTTGTTTCCGCTGCTCGGCTTCCTTCGCGGCCTTGGCGTCGTCCTTACCGGGTGCGTCGGCGTCACCATCGGATTCCGTCGTGTGGGCGTGAGGGCGTCGTGGCTTGCCGCTCGGAATGATCGAACCGGCTCCCGCGAGCATCGGGAATTCCTCCTCGGCTTCTTTGTCGAGGTCTGCTTCGACGTCGCTCGCCGTGGGCGCGGCGCGCAGCGATTTCCACAACAGCACGAGCAGTCCAGCGATGAGTACCGCGAGGACGATGGTCGACGCCGCGAGGCTCGGCAGTTGGGTGAGGCCGTAGACCGCGGCTGCAACGATTGCCGCGGCAGGCATGGTGACGACCCACGCGACCACCATCTTGCGGAACACCGACCAGTCGACGGTGCTGTTGCGGTTGGTGGTGCCGACTCCCGCGACCGCGCCTGCGACCGTGTGGGTTGTCGAGACCGGCGCGCCGAGCGCCGTCGAGCCGAAGAGTGCGATCGCCGCACCCGTTTCGGCGCAGAAGCCGCTCACCGGGCGCAGTCGGGTGATGCCGGTGCCCATCGTCCGGACGATGCGCCATCCACCCGACAGTGTTCCGAGTGCGATGAACAGATAGCAGCCCAGCGCCACCCAGTCGGGCACCGGAAGCGACGAACCGGTCTGGGTGAGGTGGCCGGTCGACACGAGAAGGCCCGCGACGATGCCCATCGTCTTCTGGGCGTCGTTGCCGCCGTGGGCAAGCGAGATGGCTCCCGACGATGCGAGCTGAAACCACCGGAACAGCTTCTCGGTGCGCAGGACGGGTGCGCGGAAAAGGACTGCGCGCAGGATGAGCATGAGCGCACCGCCGAGCAACAGACCCGCGAGTGGCGAGATCACGATGAACGCCGCGGTCTTCTCGACGCTCGACGCCTTGATCGCGTCGATGCCGCCCTTGACCAGAGCGGCGCCGATGAGACCGCCGATGAGTGCGTGCGACGACGACGTCGGAATCCCGAGGTGCCACGAGAGGAAATTCCAGATGACGGCGGCGAGCAGGGCGGCGAACACGACGGCAACGCTGTAGTACTGCGACTTGACCGTCTCTCCGACGGTGTCGGCGACCGCGGTTCCGATCACGAAGAACGCGAGGAAGTTCCACCCGGCGGCCCACACGACTGCGACCTTGGGCTTGAGGACGTGTGTCGCGACCACGGTGGCGATGGAGTTCGCCGAATCGTGGAATCCGTTCGTGAAATCGAACAGCGCCGCGAGCGCGATGATGCCGACCACTGCGAGTGTTGTGAGGTCCACTCAATCCAGAGTGATCGTCGACCGATGCCGGATGGGGTCTGTGGCCGCCCGATCCGGGACTCTTCGGACGGTATTCATCCCGCGGTCACCCCAGCGGACGATTTGTCGGAGTCGCGTCTGGGCGGCAGTCGTCGTGGGTTTGGACTGTTAGGCCAGTTCGCGTACGATTGAACGTCGGTGCGCTTGTCGTGCCGGTATGCGCATGCCATCTACCCGATGAGCGCGGCCGGAGACATCGCTGCCAGGCTCTCGCTCTCGGAGCGGGTGTCAACACACTAACGGATAAACACTGATTCAACCGGGCAGTGGGGTGAATCGTTCGTCCGGGCACTTGTTGCCCTGCGAGCGGATCGCGACACCGCCGAGGATCGCGGAGGACATGGCGAAGAAAGACGGGGCCATCGAGGTCGAGGGACGGGTTATCGAACCCCTGCCCAATGCGATGTTTCGCATTGAGCTGGAGAACGGTCACAAGGTTCTCGCCCACATCAGCGGCAAGATGCGGCAGCACTACATCCGCATCCTGCCCGAGGACCGGGTCGTCGTGGAACTCTCGCCGTACGACCTCGGTCGCGGGCGCATCGTTTACCGCTACAAGTAAGACTTCCCGGCCGAGACCGGTCCGGGACAACCCTCGTGTGGTGCGGCCATTCGGTCGTGCCCACGGGCGACAACAGGAGAGATTGACGTGAAGGTTCAGCCGAGCGTCAAGCCGATCTGTGAAAAGTGCAAAGTGATCCGCCGTAACGGCCGGGTCATGGTGATCTGCGAGAACCTGCGCCACAAGCAGCGTCAGGGCTGATCACGTCCACGGTCGTACGACCGCGGAGCACCCCACCAGATCGCTTGGTGAAACACACAACTGAATACACACACCAGAGCTGAGCAGAACTTGTGAAGCCCTCCCAGCACCAGCGGCGACAGACGCGTCACCGCCTACCTCCGGACTGTGTCACGCGGACCACCGCGAGACACCGCGCAGCGAGTACAACTCGCTTCGTGCAGAGGCCGGAGCCCCTCGCAGAGTAGGGGACGGACCGGGAGAAGACCTCTGAAAAGTAAAGGAAATCCGCCACATGGCACGTGTTGCTGGTGTCGATCTTCCCCGCGAGAAGCGGCTCGAGATCGCACTGACCTACATCTACGGAGTTGGGCGTACCACCTCCAAGGAGATCCTTGCGGGCACCGGGCTGAGCCCCGACCTGCGCGCCAAGGACCTCACCGACGCAGACGTCACAAAGCTGCGTGAGTACATCGAAGGCTCGGTGAAGGTCGAGGGTGACCTGCGCCGCGAGGTGCAGGCCGATATCCGTCGCAAGATCGAGATCGGCTGCTACCAGGGTCTGCGCCACCGTCGTGGCCTGCCCGTCCGTGGACAGCGCACCAAGACCAATGCCCGTACTCGTAAGGGCCCGAAGAAGACCATCGCCGGGAAGAAGAAGTAATGCCTCCGAAGTCACGTAGCGCAGGCCCCAAGAAGGGCGCACGCCGTCGCGATAAAAAGAACGTCCCGCACGGCAACGCACACATCAAGTCGACGTTCAACAACACCATCGTGTCGATCACCGACCCCAACGGCAATGTCATCAGCTGGGCATCGTCGGGTCACGTCGGCTTCAAGGGCTCGCGCAAGAGCACCCCGTTCGCGGCTCAGCTCGCGGCCGAGAACGCTGCGCGCAAGGCCCAGGAGCACGGCGTCAAGAAGGTCGACGTGTTCGTCAAGGGACCGGGTTCGGGTCGCGAGACCGCCATCCGGTCGCTGCAGGCAGCCGGCCTCGAAGTCGGCACCATTTCCGATGTCACCCCGCAGCCGCACAACGGTTGCCGTCCGCCCAAGCGGCGTCGGGTCTAGCGGGAAAGGGAGGAAGAGAAAAACATGGCTCGTTATACCGGCCCCGCAACAAAGAAGTCCCGTCGTCTGCGCGTCGACCTCATCGGAGGCGACCAGGCGTTCGAGCGTCGCCCCTACCCGCCCGGCCAGCACGGCCGCTCGCGGATCAAGGAGAGCGAATACCTGCAGCAGCTGCAGGAGAAGCAGAAGGCACGCTTCACCTACGGAGTGATGGAAAAGCAGTTCCGTCGCTACTACGAGGAAGCCAACCGTCGTAACGGCAAGACCGGCGACGAGCTGCTGCGCATCCTGGAGACCCGTCTCGACAACGTCGTGTACCGCGCCGGTCTGGCACGTACCCGTCGTCAGGCACGTCAGCTGGTCACCCACGGCCACTTCACCGTCAACGGTGTTCGCGTGGACGTCCCCAGCTACCGCGTCAGCCAGTACGACATCATCGACGTTCGTCCGAAGTCGCTGCAGACCACCCCGTTCCAGATCGCCAAGGAGCTCGTCGGCGATCGTCCGGTTCCGGGTTGGCTGCAGGTGGTTCCTTCGACGCTGCGCATCCTCGTGCACAACGTGCCCGAGCGCGCTCAGATCGAGGTTCCGCTCACCGAGCAGCTCATCGTCGAGTTCTACAGCAAGTAAAACCAAGCAGCACAAGCTGTTTCGGTCCACTTCTAGGCCGTCAAATAGCGGTCGGCCACAAGGAGAAATCAAGAAATGCTCATCTCACAGCGACCAACCCTCACCGAGGAGATCATCGCCGACGACCGGTCGAAGTTCGTTATCGAACCGCTCGAGCCGGGCTTCGGCTACACCCTCGGTAACTCGCTGCGTCGTACCCTGCTCAGCTCGATTCCGGGCGCTGCGATCACCAGCATCCGCATCGACGGAGTTCTGCACGAGTTCACCACCGTCCCCGGCGTGAAGGAAGATGTCACCGACATCATCCTGAACCTCAAGGGCCTCGTGGTGAGCTCCGAAGAGGACGAGCCGGTCACCATGTATGTGCGTAAGCAGGGTCCGGGCACCGTCACCGGTGCTGACATCGTGCCGCCCGCCGGCGTCACCGTGCACAACCCGGATCTGCACATCGCCACCCTGAACGACAAGGGCAAGCTCGAGATCGAGCTCGTCGTCGAGCGGGGCCGTGGTTACGTGCCTGCCGTGCAGAACAAGGCGTCGGGAGCCGAGATCGGCCGTATTCCGGTCGACTCGATCTACTCGCCGGTGCTGAAGGTCACCTACAAGGTGGAGGCCACCCGCGTCGAGCAGCGCACCGACTTCGACCGTTTGGTGCTCGACGTCGAGACCAAGAACTCGATCAGCGCTCGTGACGCCCTGGCGTCCGCGGGCAAGACCCTGGTCGAGCTGTTCGGTCTGGCTCGGGAGCTCAACGTCGAGGCTGAGGGAATCGAGATCGGGCCGTCGCCTGCGGAGGCTGACCACATCGCGTCGTTCAGCCTGCCGATCGAGGATCTGGATCTGACCGTCCGTTCGTACAACTGCCTCAAGCGCGAAGGTGTCCACACCGTCGGCGAGCTGGTTGCGCGTACCGAGTCTGATCTGCTCGACATCCGCAACTTCGGTCAGAAGTCGATCGACGAGGTGAAGGTCAAGCTGCACACCCTGGGTCTGTCGCTCAAGGACAGCCCGGCCAGCTTCGATCCGTCGCAGGTCGCCGGTTACGACCCGGCAACCGGAACGTGGTCGGACGACGCGTCTTTCGACGCTGACTCCGGTGAGGATTTCGCGGAGACCGAGCAGCTCTAGTCGCTGCGACTGCCAAACCTGACTCGTCGAGCGATCGCCGGGTCCTCCTAGGAGAAGACAATGCCCAAGCCCACCAAGGGTGCCCGCCTCGGCGGGTCGGCCAGCCACCAGAAGGCGATGTTGGCGAACCTTGCCACCTCGCTCTTCGAGCACGGCCGCATCACCACCACCGAAGCAAAGGCCAAGCGCCTGCGCCCGTACGCGGAAAAGATCATCACCCACGCCAAGGCCGGCAAGCTGGCCAACCGTCGTGAGGTCATGAAGGACATCCGCGACAAGGACGTCGTCCACACGCTGTTCGCCGAGATCGGCCCGTTCTTCGCGGACCGTCCGGGCGGCTACACACGCATCATCAAGACGATCAACCGCAAGGGCGACAACGCCCCCATGGCTGTGATCGAGCTGGTGCGCGAGAACACCGCGTCGACCGAGGCCACCCGCGCCACGCGTGTTGCTGCGTCGAAGAAGGCCGCTGACGAGAAGGCCGCTGCTCCGGCAGCCGAGGCCGACAACGTCGTCGAGGCCGTCGCCGACGAGGCAACCCCGGCACAGGTCGAGAACGCCGAGGCCGTGGCCGAGGCTGTCGACGATGAGTCGACGGCTGCCACCGCACCGGAGGCCGAAGCTGCTGACGCCGACGTCGACGGTGACAAGGCCGACGACAAGTAGGTCGGACGGCTGAACACGCCAGACATGAACGGACCCGCCACCACACCAGGTGGCGGGTCCGTTCGTCTGCGTTTCGACATCGGTTACGACGGAACCGATTTCGCTGGGTGGGCGCGACAGATCAGCCAGCGAACGGTATGTGAGGTCGTCGAGACCGCATTGTCGACGGTGCTGCGGGTACCGGTCCGGCTGACCGTCGCCGGCCGGACGGACGCGGGGGTCCACGCCACCGGGCAGGTCGCGCACGCCGACATTCCCGTGTCCGCGCTCGACACGCGTTCCATCGACGGCGACCCCGGGCGCCTCGTCGGACGACTCGCCAAGATGCTTCCCGACGATGTGCGCGTGAAGCAGGCCGCGCCGGTCAGTGAACACTTCGACGCACGGTTCTCGGCGCTGCGGCGTCACTACCGGTACCGACTCTCCGACGCGGTGTTCGGTGCCGAACCGGTGCTCGCGCGCACCACCGCGGCATGGCGACGGCCGCTCGACGTGGAGGCGATGAACGCGGCGTCGTCGGTGTTGTTGGGCCTCAACGATTTTGCCGCATTCTGTCGACGCCGCGAGGGCGCGACGACGATCCGCGATCTACAACGGTTCTCTTGGTCGCGCGACGCAGAAGGCGTGCTGATCGGCGAGGTCAGCGCGGATGCGTTCTGCTGGTCGATGGTGCGCTCGCTCGTCGGCGCGGTGGCGTCGGTGGGGGATGGTCGGCGTGACGTCGACTGGTGTCGGGCGCTTCTGGGCGAGCGTGAACGCAGCGCGAAGGTGCCGGTCGCCGAGGCGCGGGGCCTGTGTCTCGTCGGCGTCGACTACCCGGCAGCCGACGAGCTGGCGGCGCGCAATGCGATCACCCGCGACGTGCGGGTCACGACAACCGAAGGCGCACAAGGATGTTGCGGCGACTAGTTGGCGGGAGCGGCGGTGTGTCGATGAGTGACCGGCCCCGGCAGTCGAGTGCCGCTACTGAGTGCCGCTACGCCGAATATGCCAGTGTCTGCGCGTAGTTGACGCGCGCCCCGAGATCGGCGACGGCCGCGCGGGAGGTGACCGGGATCGCGGCGGTGTAGGCCACCGGTCCGGCAGAGACGGTGATCTGCACGAACCCGACGGTGCGCTCCTCCTTGACGAGGAGGAACAGCAGACCGAGTCCGCAGAACAAGACGGCTGTCACGATTGCCACGATGAGAGCCCACTGCGGAATCTCATTGGTGGTGCGTGACATGTCGACGAAGCTCCACCGCGATCCGGCTAGGGGTGCGTTGCCCGCAGGCGTGATGACCTCGCTGCGCGTGCAGTGGATGTCGCCGATCGAGACGAGGATCGGATCGCCCGGTGGCGGTGGCGGTATCGGTGGGGCAGCGTAGTTTCCGGGGTCCGGTGTCGGCGGCATCTCGACGCCGCTCCATCCAGGGGCGCCCGATTCCTGACCGCGAGACTTCGACAGATCGGGTCGAGGTGCGTCCGGGTAGCTCACTGGGTCACCATCCTCACTATTTGATCACCTTCACCTTGGCATCAAGGTTGGAGTTTGTATCCGTTCGAGTCGCGGACACTGCCGGTGAAAATCATGATGGCGTCGACGAAGGCCCAGATCCCGACCGCGGGCAGAATGAATATGCCGATGAACATGAACATCGTGACCCACCCGACGACCGTCAGCACGAGCTGCGCTGCGCCGATCCCGGTGTATCCGAGGTAGAACCGTCCCGCGCCGAAACTGCCCAAGAACAGTTGAAGTAGACCTGCCGCGACCTTGGACCTGTTCGAGAGGCGCTCACCCGTGTAGGGGTCACGGCCAAAGGGCGCCATCGGGTCCGGGGCGCCGGGGTAACCGGCATGAAATCCGTAACCGGGGACCGCGTATCCCTGAGCGCCATATCCCTGACTTCCATATCCATGGGCGCCGTATCCCTGGGCGCCGTAGGCGGGACCGTATTGGGGCGAACCCGGGGTTCCGTTCTCGTACGGGAGGGGGAGGAACTGGTCGCCGGAGGCGGCGGGGCCGAACGGTGAGGGAGCGCCGTACGGCGACGAACCGAAAGGCTGCCCGTTGCCGCGGGCCTCCTGGTTCGAATTGTCGGGAAAACTCATGGCGCCAATCCTCGCACGGACCCCTGACAGGTGTCGCTACGCGGTGTAAACGACTTGGCGTATGTCGGTCGGTTGGCCGACCTCAGGTTGCGCTGCGCTCGTCGTCGATGGCGTCGAACACTGCCTCGACGGTCTGTTCGTCGCCGACGATGTCGGCGCTCTTGCGGCCCTCGGTCATCAGCCTGCGCCAGACCTGGGAGTCGAACTCCATGGGTTCGTTGCGTTCGAGGAACTCCATGACGACCTGCACGAAGCGCTCCGGGTCGTCGTGGAAGGGGAAGTGACCCGAGCCATGGAACGTCGACATCTCGCTGTGGCCGATCGCGGAATGCGCGAGCAGGGCGTGTTCATAGGGGATGACGGTGTCGTCGTCGCCCCAGACGATCAAAACGGGCAGGTACTCGGTCAAATAACATCGGTCCAGCATCGTGATCGATTGCCCTCGCCAGTCGACCACTGCCCGCAGGGTGCGGAGAAACGCCGCAGAGGCGGTGGGCGCCGCGAGGTCGCCGAGGACGCGTAGCAGATCCTCGTGGTCGTTGAGCATGCGCTTCGGTGACAGATCGTGCGGGAGGTCGGGGATTCCCGGCGGCGTCGGCGTCGCGGCGATCACGCTGGCACCAAATCGGAGTGCCGGCAGCACCCCCGGAACCCGTAATGCTGTGAGCGCGCTGTTGACCAGCGGCAACGTCACCAGCCGGAGAGCGGGGTTGACCTCCCGGCTGACACCGCCCGCCGCCACGAGGACGAGTCGCTCGACAAACCGGGGGAACTGATAGCAGAACTGCATCGCGACGCCACCACCGAGCGAGTGCCCGACGACGGTGACCTTGCTGATTCCCAGCACAACGAGCAGATCGCGCATCCCATTCGCGAACGCGGGCACAGAGTAGTCGGCGCGCGGCTTGTCCGACCGCCCGTGTCCCAGCAGGTCGGGTGCGATGACCGTGTAGTGCTGGGCGAGCATCGGGATGACTTCGTTCCAGGTGGACGAGTTGTCGCCGATGCCGTGGATGAGGAGAAGTGCCGGCCCGCTGCCCGCGATCCGATAAGCCCGCCGGTAGCCGTGGATGACCTTGTATTCGATGCGCATTTCAGTGTCAGAGACGGGGCGTAGATTCGCAGACGATGAGCCGCCGGAACGTTTGATTCCGCCGACTCGGGTCGGGGCTTCTGACACGACTGACTCCTCGCGTGATCACAACGGCGTGATGTTTGGGCTGGCGGCATGTGACCACAACGCCTTCTCTTCGAGTTAACACCCGATAGGCGCTGTCTGCCCACCATGTTGCAGCGAGTTAACGTGAGCGCAAACGAGTGGGCTCGACCACATCGCGGGCGTCAAGGTGTCGATAGGCTTGCGGGCAATGAATCCGTTCGACATCGACGCGTTTCTGACCACGGGCGGGCTCGTCGGGCTGTGCGTGCTGATCTTCGTCGAAACCGGCCTGCTCATCGGCTTCGTGTTCCCCGGCGACTCGATACTCTTCACCGCGGGTGTCTTCGCTGCTCAGCCGGAACCCTTCGCCCCGCTCTGGCTGCTCTGCGTGGCGGTTCCGTTGGCTGCGATCCTCGGCGATCAGTGTGGGTTCCTGATCGGTCGACGGCTTGGGCGCGGCGTGCTCGAGGGGCGTCTGATGCGCACGATCGGACCGACCTACGTCGAGAGGACGCACCGTTTCTTCGACAGGTTCGGCCCGCTGACGGTGTTCTTCGGTCGGTTCATCGGGATCGTGCGCACGTTGACCCCGGTTGTCGCGGGCTTCAGCGGGATGCGCCACTCGGTGTTCACGTTCTTCAGCGTTCTGGGCAGCATCGTCTGGGCGGCGGGCATCATCGTGCTCGGCTATTTTCTCGGCTCCGTCCCGATCATCCGTGATCATCTCGAACTGATCATCGTGGCGTCGGTGCTGACCGTGGTGGTCCCGACGCTCATCGAGGGAACACGACGGTGGCGCGCACTGCGTCGCCTGAAGGCGGCTGATGCGACCGCGACCGACGGCGCGCAGGTCGACGGCGCGCACGTTGGCAGCTCGAGGGTAGGTGCCTCAGGGGCCGATAGCCCCCAGGGTGGCCGCGCTGAGAGTGACGATGCGCAAGTCGGCGACTCGGCGATGCATCGCGCTGAGGTTGACAGCACTGAGGTGGATAGCGCTGAGGTGGATAGCGCTGAAGTGGATAGCGCAGAGGGTCGCTAGCTCGGCGGTCGATCGCTCGGAGAGCGGCTCCGACGTCGACGTTCGGCGGCACGTGGCCCGGGGTGTAGGCCGTTGGGGAGAGTCGCTGACCAGCGCCGCGTGGTGGCGGAACCGATCCCCTCGAAGTTGTTTACACGTTTGTTCGTTCTGAAACGTAAAAATCCGACAGAATGACTTATCCACAAGCACGCGTCGGGGTATGGCCGGGAGGTCCGAGGGGTGGCAATATCTCAACGCACAACGCGACGGACGACTGAGGTCAGGGGCGCGGTCGGTTGAGTCACGTACGGAGGCACAGGGGGAGTGCGGGATCAGATGGCAGTGCAGCACAACGACTTCGGGCAGCACAACGACTTCGGGAAACACAACGACTTCGGGCGCAACAAGGATTCGGGTTCGACGAGCGACCTCGATCCACAAGCAAAGGTTCCTGCAGCATTCCAAATGTCTTCTGCGCGATCACGATCGGGCGCAATCACGGTGGTGACCACACCACAGGGTCTGCCAACGCGTGTCCGCATCGACCGATCGCAACTCGAGAAGAGACCCGACGTACTCGCCGACGAGATCTTGCGGCTCTGCAGGCAATCGGCGATGGCTGCCGGTATCCGTTGGCGCGACGAGCTTCTCGAAGCCGGGGCCTCGCGCGACGTCGTCGATGCGATGGGCTTACCGACAGCCGACGACCTCTCCCACGCCGAGCAACTCGACGACGAGCGCGACGACGTTCCGGCGTCGTGGATGCGTCGAGTGTGAGGGGTATGCGATGACGGGTGCAATGGATGAACTCGAAGCGCGAGCACGGGCCCAACTGGGCCACCTCGCCGACTTCGGAGATCGGCTGGCCGCATTGAGCGTGCGGGAGAGTTCGCCAGACGGGCTGGTGACCGCTGAGGTCGACGGCAAGGGGGCGCTCACCGGTCTGTGGCTGGCAGAAGGCGCAAACGACCTCGGCGAGACGCGGCTGGGCGAACAGATTGTCGCTACAGCGCTTCTCGGCGCTCAACGTGCGTTCGCCGCGCGTGCGGCGCTCACCGAAGAGTTCACCGCGGCCTTCACCGAGCAACTCGAGAGTCGATGACCGACACCGACGCGACGTCGGCAAATTCGATGGAACCTTTCGGGTCGAGTGCCCGTCAGATCCCCGACGCCTCGAGACCGCCCAGACTCCGACAACTGTAAACCTGCAATCGTGCATCAACGAGGGGACCACATGGACAACGTGACGGTGACACCTGAAGTGCTGGAAGGCTTTGCGGCAACCAACGTGGCTATCGGCACGGCGGTTGGCGCGGCGGGCACGATCAACGCTGCTGCGAATACCGCTGCGATGATCGGGGTGTTCGGACTCATCGGCCAAGAGTTCTTGGCAGCTTTCATCACCGCCCAGGCCAACCATCTGGCCGCTGTCGGAAGCCTCGCGGCAGTCCATGCATCGACCGCAGCGAGCACGGTAGCCGCACTCGCTGAATTCGACGCAAACGACGCGGCCGGCGCAGCAGCAATTCGGTCGGTGCTGTGACCTCGCCGCAACCCGCCTCGGGTGGGCCGCACCCGCCCGGCGCGATCGATACATCGCTTCCAGATGTTCCTGCCATCAACGACATGTCGATCCAGGACATGATCGACGCCACGCCACTCGGACCGATCCTCGATCGGCCAGTTGGTGAGGTACTCGCCGGGCTCGGGCTGCCGCCGATTCCTCAGCTCCCGGCGTTGCCGCCCATGCCGGGACTTCCGCCGCTGCCGACGATCGACATCGGCATGCTGCTCAAACCGATCACCGATCTCCTGGGCGGTTTCGGAACCGGCGACCTGTCCGGCGCGCCGCTCGATCCGTCGATGATCTTCGATGGATTGTCGACGGTGCTCGATACCGCGATGTCCACCGCCACACAGGCTCTCGGTGTGCTCGATACGTTGTGGGCAGGTCAGGCGTCGCTGGGTGCGACGACGAAAACGGCGCAGGCAAGTGCCGACAGCGCCGCGCTGTCGACACAGGGCGGGGTGATGTCGATCGACATCCAGGCCGCGGCGGGGATCGTGGCGGCGGGCCTCGCGGCCGTCCAGGGCATCATCGCGGCGACGATCGGCAAGATCGCGGTCCTCGGACCTGGTCTTGTGACGCCGGTCGGTCAGGGCGTAGCGGTCGGATTCGCTACGGAGGGGCTGGCCGAGGCGACTGCGGCGGTTGCGGTGACTCGGGCCCAATTGCTCGGCCCCACAACGCAAATGGTCGTCAACGGCGCGCCGGTCAACGTGACCGCCCCGCCGACTGCCGCAACGTCGGCGGCGCAGTCACCGTTCGCGCTGGCCAGTTCGATCCTCGAGGCGGTCTCGCCACGCGTGTCCACAGCGACACAACTGCCCTCTACGTTGATGACACCCGTCAGCGAGATGCTCAGCATCGCCTCGGGCGACGGCGTCGACGCCGCCCGGCTCGAACACCTTTCCGCCGGTGGCGGTCCCGATCTCGCGGGACCGGGCGGCGGATCAGGTGACGCAACCGTCGGCGCAGCCGGAATGGGTGCGGGGGCACTGGGAGTCGGGGGGCGACGGCGTCGACGCCGCCCGGCTCGAACACCTTTCCGCCGGTGGCGGTCCCGCGAGATCCTGTCTCTTATACACATCTGACGCTGCC
>NZ_LZTE01000075.1:0-288351 GCF_001665925.1 Gordonia sp. 852002-50816_SCH5313054-c | reverse complement strand
AGATGTGTATAAGAGACAGACCAATACGACCCTCGGCCCGGTCTTCGTCGACAAACTGCCCCGCGGCCTGCGTGCGCTGGCACGTGTCGGAGCGACCATCTCCGCAGACGACCTGCGCAAGATCCAGGGCGACATCCTGGTGATGCAGAAGAACATCTTCTCCGACCTCATGCCGATGCACCGCGCCTACGTCGTCGGCGGGCTGCCCGCTCTCGACGAGATGCATCGGGCCGGCCTGTTCGACGCCGAGATCCTGCGTGCCTGGCAGCAGATCGCGTCCAAGCAACCCGACGCGATCGCCGCAGGCAACGCGCGACTGCTGCGTCGCGAGCAGGGCGAGGTCATCAAGGATCAGTGGGACGCGACGCGTGCGTACAAGGGCGACGTCGGCGAGGCGATGACGTATGCGAGCACCGTTGCCGGATCGCCTTCTGTGGCAGGCGTTGTCGCGCCGCGCTCGTTCCGCTCGATCGAGATCCACGGCACCGCGCCGAACGGGCGTCCGGCGACATTGACTGTGCCGCTGCCGGATTGGAACTGGTCGGTCTTCCCCGAACGGTGGGCATACATCACCGATCAGCTGCTGCCCAAGTACAAGCTGCAGGTCAACAATCACTGGCCGGAGCTCTCCGCGACGCTGCGCAAACCGTATGACCAGCAGTTGGAGAGCCACCGGCCGATGTGGAACATCGCGCCGATGCTGCAGTCCGCCCTGGAGACGACGAAGGTGAGCTACCAGTGAGTCACACACCAAAGGTGTTGCGCGGCAACCGACGACGCGGCGCACTCGGCGTGGTTCTCGCCGTCGCAGCGCTTGCGGCAGCGGTGCTGTCGGCACCCGCCGCCCACGCCGCACCACCCAATCGCACACCGGGACTCGATGAGATCTTCAACGGCTACGTCGTCGGCACGTTCACCAACGGCAGGCTGGCGAGTCCCGACGAGGTGATCAAGCCACTCACTTCCGGCGACCCGTTCTACGCCGAGCCGCGTCTGCGTGGCGACGAGAAGCCGGGCACCGTGCTCAAGGCCAAGAAGGTCGACGTCCAGTTCACCGGATTCCGCCCTGGCAACCTCGACGCCTACAAGTTGATGTACGTCACGCGCGGACTGCACGACGAACCCGAGATCAGCACGGGAATCCTGATGGTGCCGGTCGATGGTCGCGACAACGCGACCCGGCCACTCGTCGGCTATCAATTCGCCAACGACAGCGTCGGGGCGTACTGCCACCCGTCGTCGATGTGGACCGGAGCCGATCCGCTCGACGGTGCGTCGTGGTCGGCGCTCGGACCGCTCGCGCAGATGTTCGGCAAGGGCTATGCGGTGATGATCAGCGACGTCGGCAACGACGGCGACCCCAAGCCGCATGGCGTCTTTGCGGGCAAGTTCGGTGGAAACGCTCTGCTCGACGGCATGCGCGCAGCGCTCGCCCATCGACCGGCGGGACTGTCGAAGAGCGCTCCCAAGGCGATCTTCGGGATCGCCGGGGGCGGCGTCGGGGCTGCATTCGGCGCCGAGAAGGCCGCGGCTTACGCGCCCGAGTTGAACATCAAGGGCACCGTGCTCGAGGGCATGGTGGTCAACCAGCGCAACTTCATCCGTACCTCCGACGGCTCGGTCGGTTCGGGCTTCGCGTTTGCGACGCTGCTCGGGCTCGAGCCGCGGTACCCGGAGATGAAGATCGACGACAAGCTGACGCCCGCGGGCAAGGCGCTCGCCGATGTGTTCCGCACGCAGTGTCAGACGCCCGCCTACTTCGGCACGCCGTTCGTGCCGCTGCGCACGCTGTTCAAGGGCGGCAAGAGTCCCGCCGACATCCCCGAGTTCCAGCACGTCTACCGCGACAACCTACTCGGCACGAAGTCGCCGAAGTCGCCGGTGCTGATCGCCTCGTGCGCCAAGGACGACTCGCCGATGTCGCTGGTGCCTGCCGCGGATTCGCGCAAGCTCGCCGCGACCTATCGCGCGGGCGGCACCCGCGTCGACTACCAGCCGACGGACTGCAGCATGCTGCACTTCTTGACCAACATGTACGGCTGGGGCACCGACCTCTTCGGGATGCAGACGATCGACTGGCTCGACGCGCGGCTGAAGAGCTGAGGTCTCGCCTGGGGTGATCTCGACAAGCTCGATCAGCGGTGGGGCTCGATCAGCGGTGGGGCGCTCGATCAGCGAGGGGCATACGATCGTGGCATGACCCGAATCACGCTCAACGGCTCGTCGGTGCTCCACAACGGCGGATTCCCCTACAGCGCGACAGTGAGCGCGGGGCCGCTGCTGTTCACCGCGGGAATCTCGCCGCTCGACGAAGAGGGCGTCGTCGTCGCGGCCAACGATGTCGTCGGGCAGACTCGCCGGTGTCTGGAGAACCTGTCGGCACTGCTGGCCGAGCGCGGCGCGACAACGGCCGATCTCGCCAAGTTGACGATCTATGTCGCCGAGCATCTCCAAGCCGACCTCGCCGTCGCGTGGGACGCGGTCGTCGCAGAACTCGGTGAGTCGGTGCCGCCGGCCATGATGGTGGGCGTCACGGTGCTGCCGTACGACGAGCAGGTCGTCGAAATCGACGCTGTCGCTGCACTTCCCGCGTGATCGCGGCTCGATGAGCTCTGCGCTCCGGCCGCACATCTCCGACGCCCAGCGTCGCGCTCGCCTGATGCGCAGGCACCGACTTGCCGAAGATTTCTCGGCCGCGACGCCCGTCGACGTCGCGCAGTCGATGGTCGGGCTGCACGCGACCACGTGGTCGACGGTCTATCTGTCGACGTGGGCTCGGATGCCGGGCTTCGTGCCCGCCGACCTCGACGCCGCACTCTACGACGACCGCAGCCTGGTCCGACAACTTGCCATGCGCCGCACCATGTTTGTCTTGCCGAGGGAGACCCTGCGCGACGCCGTCGGCGCTGTCGGTCCGCGCGTCACCGCGTCGGAGCGGACCAACATGCTGCGAGACCTGCGGCGCAGCAGCGACTTTCCCGATCCCGACGGCTGGATCGACACGGCGCGGGCGGCGGTTGCGCACCTGGTCTCCGACGGTGTTCCACGCAGCACGACCCAATTGCGCAAGGCGCTACCGGAACTCGATGGTCGAGTGACCATCGGCACGGGAAAGTCGTGGGGCGGAACGATTCCCATGGCACCGCGTGTCCTGAACATGATGAGTGCAGCCGGCGAGATCGTCCGCGGCCCCAACGACGGTCCCTGGCATCGGTCCAAGCCGCTGTGGGTCGGGATGGAGCAGTGGCTCGAAGAACCGCTCGATCCGCCCGACATCGAGACCGGCCACGTCAGAATGATCGACAGGTGGCTGCGTGCCTTCGGACCGGGTACCGAGACCGATATCGTCTGGTGGCTCGGGAGTACCAAAACCGCTGTGCGAGCGGCACTTGCGCAGCTCGACGTCGTCGAGGTCGACCTCGACGACGGATCGGTCGGCTACGTGCACGCCGACGACACCGAAGAAGTCGGCGCCGTGGAACCGCAGGCGGTGCTGCTCCCCGAGCTCGACCCGACGACGATGGGTCACAAGCAACGCGCCTTCTACCTCGGTGAGCACGGCGAGCACGTCTTCGATTCGAACGGCAACGGCGGACAAACCGCGTGGTGGGACGGTCGGATCGTCGGAGGTTGGTCGCGCCAGCCGGATGGATCGGTGGAGATCCATTCGTTCGAGCGACTGCCCCGCGCCGCGACTCGAGCACTGACATCGCGCGCGGACACGTTGGCCGAATGGCTCGGCGACGAGAACCCGCGGCCCGCATACCCGGCGCCGTTCATGCGTGGGGCGCCTCGATGAGAGCTATGGGCCGCTGACTACGACCGGGGTGGCTGCTCTCGAACTACACCCACTCGACGAACTGCACGATGATGCCGTTCGGATCCTCGATCTGGAAGTAACGCTCGCCCCAGGGTTCGGTCTCCGGTTTGGTCACCACCTGTGCGCCCGCGTCGCGCACTGCGCGGAAGACACCGTCGACGTCGTCGACCACGAATGCGAGGAGTAGCCCGTCTCCCGCGCTCCCCGCACGATGGGCGGGTTTGAAGGTTCCCAAGCCGGTCTCGAGAAAGATGACGTTCGGTGTCCCCGTCGGCGCATCGTCCGGTGCGGCGAGTGAGATAAAGCCGTCCGCCTGCATGGCGACGGTGTATCCGACGTGGCGGGATAGGAAGTCGGCCGACGCCTGTGGGTCTGGCACGTTGAGGGAAATCGCGGTGGCTGTGATGGGCATGTGGGCCTTTCTCGTATGGGGTACGAGATCCAGTATCCGTATAGTGTACGAAAAGTCAAGGAACGGGAGATGCACTGGTGAGCACCATCGAACTGCTCTGGCGCAAGGTGGTGCCGCTGCCCGCGCGGCAGGGGAGGCCGCCGCGCTTCACGGCGGACGCTGTCGTGGACTCGGCGATCACGGTCGCCGACCGTATCGGGTCGAGATTCACCCTGCGCGACATCGCGCAGGAGCTGGGAGCGCCGGTGATGTCGCTGTACTCCTACGTCGACAATCGTGAGCAGCTCGTCGAGCTCATGGTCGACCAGTGTCGTGCCGACATGACGCATTCGGTGCTGACCGGAACGTGGCAGTCGCGCCTGCGGCAGGTCGCAGCCGACAACCTGAGCCTGTTCGACCGCCACCCGTGGATGGTCGACGTCGAGTCCGAACGCGCGATTCTCGGACCGGGAACCCTCGGCAAATACGAGCGCGAACTCGGCGCCGTCGAATCTCTCGAGCTCAGCGACGCGGCGAAAGATGCTGCGCTGCAACTGGTGCTGAACTTCGTTCGTGCGTCGGCTCGTTCGCTGCATCACGCGATTGCGGAGCGGCGAGAAGAGACCCCCGAGCATTGGTGGGAGCGGGAGGGCGCGCAGCTCGCGAAACTCGGTGTCGAGGAACGCTATCCGCTGGCATCCCGTATCGGTACGGCCGCTGGACAAGCGACCGGGGCGGCCGAGAACGCCGACGCCGCTCGCGACTTCGGATTGTCGGCGCTGCTTCTCGGCATCGAGGCGATGGAGTCCTCGGGGGTGTGAACGCAGCGAGGAGGCCGCGAGCGCGACAAACTGCGTACACAATTCGGTCGTCAGCGCGAGGCCACGACAATAATTGTCTCGGCGCCCCGCTGACGTCACAGTTGTGTACGTATCCATGGGCAACGTGTTCGTGTGTCGGCGCGACGATGAGTTTTCCCGGCCACTGTGGTCAGTCTCTGTGACCGGACTTCTTCTCGGTTGAACTCGGCCCGACTTCCTCGGCTCAACTCGAAGGACAGGAGCACTGAATGTCTGAAGGACTCCCACCCGTCGTCGACGTAGATACCTGGCGTCGCGAACTCGACGAGCTGCGCGCCCGTGAGAAGGCCGCAACTCGTGAACTCGATGCGATTGCGGCGCAACGTCGTCGAATGCCGATGGTCGAGGTCACCGATCACATGCTCACCGGCCCGGAAGGCCCGATCGCGCTCTCGGACATCTTCGACGGTCGCTCACAGTTGATCGTCTACAACCACATGTGGACCGACGGAGCAGCGTTGCAGTGTGGCGGTTGCACCGGGTACACGTCGCAGTTCACCCGGCTCGACTTCCTGGACAACTACGACGCGCGTTTCGTGATCGTCACCAACGGACCGATCGGCGAGGCGCTGGACTACAAGCGGCGGGTCGGCAACCAGATGGATTGGTACTCGGCGGCGGGCACGACCTTCGGCACCGAGGTCGACGCGGCACCCGGCGAGGGCTTCGCCATCAACGTCTTCCTCCGCGACGGGCAACGGGTCTTCCGTACCTGGCACACCGCCGGCCGCGGCACCGAGCAACTCGGTCATAGCTTCTCGCTCCTCGACATCCTGCCGTGGGGCAGGCAGGAGGAGTGGCAGGACGTGCCCGACGGCTGGCCGCAGCGTCCGACATACTCGGGGTGGGCGAGCTCGGCCGACATCGCGCGCCTCTACGGAGAGGCGTAGGCCCAAGGCTCGGGACCCGGCGTCGCAGAATGAACGCTCCCGAACGTGCAGGTCAACGCTCACAGGAAGCTGCCAGCTCGTCTCCAGACTGATGGCAGAATGCTGCGAGAAGGTGTATCTGTGAACGAGATGGGTCAGGGAACACACCAGTTGATCAGCAGGGGCGCCGGAACCGGGCCGCGAGTGCTCGTCGTCGACGACGAGACCAATATCCGTGAGCTGCTCTCGGTGTCGTTGAAGTTTCAGGGATACGACGTCGAGGTCGCCGCGGGCGGCCCCGAGGCCATCGACAGGTGCCGAACCTACAAACCCGACGTGCTCATCCTCGACGTGATGATGCCCGGCATGGACGGATTCGGGCTGCTGCGCAGGTTGCGCGCCGACGGCGTCGACGCTCCCGCGCTGTTCCTGTCTGCCCGCGACAGCGTCGAGGACAAGATCAACGGCTTGACGGTCGGCGGCGACGACTACGTCACCAAGCCGTTCAGCCTCGAAGAAGTGGTCGCGCGGTTGCAGGTGTTGTTGCGCCGCAGCGGATTCGACGCGCAGGCCAAAGAGGCGTCGCGCGTCACCTTCGCCGACATCGAACTCGACGACGAGACCCACGAGGTCTGGAAGGCGGGCAAGCTGGTCTCGCTGTCGCCGACGGAGTTCACGTTGCTCCGCTACTTCATGGTGAACGCGGGCACGGTGCTGTCGAAGCCTCGTATCCTCGACCATGTGTGGAACTACGACTTCGGCGGCGAGGTGAACGTCGTCGAATCGTATGTCTCGTACCTGCGTCGCAAACTCGACTTCGGCGAGAAGCCACTCATCCACACGCTGCGCGGCGTCGGATATGTGATGCGAGAGCCGCGTACCTGATGGTGGCAACGCAGCCGCACTCTGCAGCGGCACGGTCTGCTCCGCAGCACGCCGAGTCTGCGGGCGGACTATCTGGCGCGGTCGCCAGTCGCGCGAAACGTGGTGTACCACTGCGTATCTCGCTGGTTGCGTTGACGGTGCTGCTGATGGCCGTCGGCCTTCTGGTGTCCGGGATCGCCGTGACGTCGGCGATGAAGAGTGACCTGATGTCGCGCACGGACGCGGGTCTCGTTTCGGCCGTCGACACCTGGGCCAAGCCCCGGATCCACGTCAGCGACTCGCCCGGCCCACCGCCGGGGCCTCGCAGGCCGCCGTCGCCGTACTTCGTGGAGAACACCCTGTCCAACGGGACGGTGATCTCCAGCAATGACTTCGACGACGAGCCCGCCACCTCCGCTCTGCCCCAGGGCGATGACGGCCCGGTGACGGTGAATTCCGCGGACGGCAACGGGCCGCAGTGGCGGGTGATCAAGCGGTCGAGTCCCGAGGGGCAGTCGATCGTCGCGATCCCGCTGACGGATGTGAACAAGACCATCTCGCGTCTGCAGTGGCTCGAGTTCGGGATCGGTGCGGCGATCGTTCTGGTGATCGGGGTGCTGAGCTATCTACTCGTCCGCTCCTCGCTGCGCCCGTTGCGCCGCGTCGAGGAGACCGCGCACGCGATCGCGGCGGGCAACCTCAACATGCGTGTACCGCCTGCCGCGCCGAACACCGAGGTCGGCAGCCTGTCGTCGTCGCTGAACACCATGCTCGGCCAGATTCAGCACGCGTTCGCCAAGACCGCCGCATCCGAGCAGCAGGCCAGGGCCTCCGAAGAGCAGGCGCGCGCATCCGAGGAGAAGATGCGACGTTTCGTCGCCGACGCCTCGCATGAACTTCGTACTCCGTTGACCTCGATCAAGGGGTTCGCTGAGTTGTCGCGCAGCGGCGCGCTCCCCGACACCGGCGACGCACTTCGACGCATCGACGACGAGGCGGGTCGGATGGCTCTGCTCGTCGAGGATCTGCTGGTGCTCGCGCGTCTCGACGCGCACCGGCCGCTGAACTCCGAGCCCGTCGACGTGTTGTCGCTGGCCGCCGACGCCGTGCAGGCGGCGCGCGTCGCGGCACCCGAACGGAGCATCCGGCTCGAGATCGGCGAGTCCGACGAGCCGCCGATGGTCCTGGGCGACTCACCACGCCTGATGCAGGTGATCCGCAATCTGGTGAACAACGCGGTGGTGCACACTCCGAAGGATGCGTCGATCACCGTCGGAGTCGCCGTCGACCGCGCAGGCACCCACGGCAATGGCGCGCCCGTCGACGACGTGGTGATCACCGTTGCCGACACCGGTCAGGGCCTCGAAGCCGGTGAACTCGAGCACGTCTTCGAGCGCTTCTACCGCGGCGATTCGTCGCGCTACCGCGGCGAAGGCGGCGGCAGCGGACTGGGCCTCTCGATCGTGGCAGCTCTCGTCGGGGCTCATGGCGGTCGCGTCGGGGTCGAGTCGACACCCGGCCAGGGCGCGTGCTTCTGGGTGCGCCTACCCCGGCTCGCGGCCTGAGCCGCGCGTCGACTGGGCGCTCGAGCGTGCCGACTGGGCGCTCGAGACTGTCGAGTGGGCGCTCGAGACTGTCGAGTGGGCGCTCGAGACGGTCGACTGGGCGCTCGAGACCGTCGACTGTGCGTCAGACCAGCCTGTGTAGCCGCGCGAACTCGGCGAGGTCGTCGCGAAACGTGTCGAGCGTTGCGAGCGTGTACATCCCGTCGATCTGGCGGTCGGCCCATAGTTGGTGGATGCGGCGGAGGTCGGACTGCCTCGACTTCCAGCCGATTCCGTCGATGACGGCCAGGACCACCTGGCGTGGAAGCCGTACTTCGGCCATCTCCTCGATCTCGCGCACGGCGTCGGTCAGCTTGCTGCCGGTCGAGTCGAAACCCTTTGCGGCGACGACGATGTCGGCGGCTCCCTCGTGCCCGACGATGAGGTCGGCAGGGGCGTCGCGCCCGCCTCGTCCGGAGAATCGGGAGCGGGTCACGTAGGGGAGTCCGAGATCGCGGGCGATGGCCTCGATCTCGTCTTCGATGTGTCGTCCCGACGCTCCCGCGCGGGTGGCCGTTGCGCGCGTTCCCGACCGCGCGACGAGGATGTCGGCAAACGTGTACGTCCGTGCCATCTGTACTCGCAGCATTCGGACAAGGTCGAACTCCCGGTCCATCCAACTGACCAGCTCGTATGGCTGTGTGCGCGCAACTTTCTGCCACGACGACGTCCCGAACTCGTGCCGCAGGTTGTTGCGCAACTTCTCTTGCGAGAGGCCGACGGCCAGCCGCAGGATGCTGTCCTCGTCGGCGTGATCGCGCGCCCAGACGGCGAGCCCAGTGAGGTCGGTGTCGAGTACCTCGGTCAGTGTCTCGACGGCGTCGACGATCTTCTCCGCATCGGGGGTCGACGCTGTCGGGTCGACGTGTGCTGTCAGCCGGCCCAGCGTCGACAGGTAGTCGTCGAACTCTCCCGCGTCACTCATCGTCGTCGATCCCTGTGTGTCTCAAAGATGGTGTATTTCAACGATGTTCAGTCTCGGCCGATGAACAGGTACTCGCTCACGTCGCGACGGGTCGCGGCGGCGTGGGTGCCGAAGCTGTACTTGTGGTCGATCGCGATGACTTCGACCGACGGCTTGACCTTGCCAAGCAGGTCGACGATGCGGTCGGCGCCGGGCAAGGCGTTCGACGAATAGGACAGCACGATCGCACCCGCGTCCTCGAAGTGCTCGAACGTGCGGACCAGAGCGTCGTCGATGGTCCGTTTGTAGGCGAACGGGGTGAACCGCTTCGGCAACTTCTTGGTCTTGGTGTTCTCCATGATGCTCATGCCCTCCCAGTAGACCGAGAGGCCCTCGAGGAAGTGGTAGCGCTTGATGTAGTCGTTGTCGTCGGTGGGCGGTGCGTAGGGAGGGTCGAGGTAGACGAGGTCGGGAGCGGCGTCGAACAGCGGTGTGACGTCGAGGTCGAAGACGTCACCGCAACTGCTGCGATGCTTGCGGCCGTTGCTGAAGACCGTCGAGTTGTATTCCGACGCCGCGCGCAGCCGGAAGTGGTCGCGTAGCGACATGCGCAGATCGCGCCGGCCGTCGGCGTAGCGGGTGGCGTCGGTGAACGTGAAGACGCCGCGTGGCTGCTTTCGTGCTGCCGAGAGGACGAGGGCGGAGATGGCAAGGTCGCGACGGTACCCACGCAGGCGCGCGATGTGTGACCACGCGGAATCGAGGAAGGCGCGGTCGGCGGCGTCGAAGTAGAGGCCGTCGAACGTGCTGCGGATGAAGTCGCGGTCGTCGAGGGGTGGGCCGCAGATCTCGTCGATCAATTCGGGCTCGAGGCGCACAGACGAATTGGCGACCGTCGCGCGGGCGATGATGCTCGGAAAGTTCAGGAAGTCGTTGCTCGCAACGGAGAACCCCTGCGCCTTGAGTAGATATGACACGACCCCGGACCCGGAGAACGCGTCGACCGCGGTGGTTCCGCCGATCTCGGCGAACGTCCGCTCGAGGTGGGGGAGGAGCCGGTACTTGGAGCCCATGTACCGCAACCGGGGGAAGCGCTGGGCGCGTGCCACCACCTCTGCGGAACCGACCGGCCGCGTCCCGGACGGCGTTGCGGACTGCATCGGGTGCGCGGCGTCGGTGAACTCTCGACGACTCACAGGAAAAGAATGTCACGGCCCACCGACAAGATCGCAGGCAACACGACTCGATCGCCGACAACGTCGCCGGGATTGCCCACAACACCCGCAGTATTGCCGCCCGACCGCCATAGAATGTCCTCATGGCATCAGTATTCACCAAGATCATCAACGGAGAACTGCCCGGTCGATTCGTGTGGAAGGACGGCCAGGCGGTCGCATTCCTCACCATCGAGCCGGTGACCGAGGGCCACGTCCTGGTCGTGCCGCGCAAGGAGGTCGATCACTGGGAGCAGATGGACACGGCATCGTTCACTCATCTCGCCGACGTCGCGCAGCAGGTCGGCCGTGCCGTCAAAGCCGCGTTCGACGCTCCGCGCATGGGTCTGCTCATCGCCGGACTCGAGATACCGCACGTGCACCTGCACGTCTTCCCCGCCAAGAGCATGGAGACGTTCGACCTCAGCAAGGCCCGGAAAGACATCTCGCCTGAGGAACTCGACGCCGACGCCGAGAAGATCCGCGCCGCGCTCCGGGCAACCGGCTACGGCGAGTACGTCGCCGACTGAGCGTCGCAGCGCACACTCGGCGCGCTGGAGCGCCCAGTCGACGATCTGCAGCGCCCAGTCGGCGGTCTCGAGCGCCCAGTCGACGATCTGCAGCGCCCAGTCGGCAGTCTCGAGCGCCCAGTCGTCGAGCGGCTCGGGCGGTCAGACGCTCCGGTGGATCAGCAGCGGCATGACCGCGGTGGCGCCTGGCTCGCGCAGTGCGGCGGCGGCGAGCGTGATCGCCCACCCCGACCGCGACTCGTCGACGACGAGCAGCACGTTCTGACCCGCGACCTCCGGCGGCGGCTCGCCCAGATGGTCGCGCCAATACGCGGCCTCGACGGCGCCGGGTGCGTCGCGATCGGGCGGGTTGCCCTGCCGCACCGGTAGATGTCCGCCCGGCCGCTTGCCGACGACACGTAAGTGTTCGGCGAGTTGATCGGCCAGGTTTGTGCCGGTCAGGCGCAGCGACATGATGATGTCGGGGCGCATGCCCGACTGCCGCACCCACGACGACAGTGTCGCCACCGCAGCGTCGCCGAGGTCGGCCAGCGCCTGCTGATCGTCGGCGCGAGCGGCACTGAGGAGGTCGGTCCACTCCGGGGCGTCGGCGTGTGCCAATACCCTTCCCGGTTCAGCGGCGAGGTCGGCGGCGATGCGGCCGCGACGCCCGAAATCGCCACCGGGCCACATCTTTCGCGGTTCGAGGATCTGCGCGGAACGTCGAAGGTCGCCGGTGATCGTGCGTACGACGGCGGGATCGACGTCGGCGGTCAGCGGCGGGGTCAGGGCTCCCGTGCACACCGAACAACGCCCGCACGGCTGCGCCTGCGGATCGTCGAGCGATTCGGTAAGTAGCTGCATCAGACATTGTCGGCCTGCGATGTAGCTGCGCATGATGTCGGCTTCGCGACGCCGCACCGCGACGACCCCGTCGTAGTGGGCGGCGTCGAACGTCCACGGTGTACCCGTCGCCGACCATCCGTCCGGCCCGCGTTCTGTGGCCCCGTCGACCGCAAGCTGCTTGAGCATCAACTCGATTCGACCTCGACGCTGCCCGGTCGCCGCCTCCAGTGCGGGCACCGACATCGGCTCGTCGGCCTCGCGCAATGCCGAGAGCACCGACTCCATCTTCACCGGATCAGGGATGGTGGCGGTCGCGAAGTAGTCCCACACCGAGTTGTCGGTGGCCGACGCCAACAGCATCACGACGGCGTCGTCGAGTGCGCGGCCCGCACGCCCGACCTGCTGGTAGTACGACACCGGCGACGGCGGCGATCCGACGTGCACCACGAAGCCGAGATCTGGCTTGTCGTAACCCATTCCGAGCGCAGATGTCGCAACGAGAGCCTTGACCTCGTTGCGCAGCAGGGCGTCTTCGAGATGGTGCCTGCGGTCGGCGTCGAGCTGCCCGGTGTACGCCTCGACGGCCAACGAATCTCCGTGTATCGCGCGAATCGCGTCGACGAGGCGTTCGGCGTCAGCGACGGTGAGCACGTACACGATGCCCGAACCGGGGAGTTCCGGCAGGTGCTGTGCGACCCAGGCGTACCGCCCGATCGGCGACAGCCCATCGATCACGTTCAGGTGCAACGACTTTCGAGCAAGTGGACCGCGCAGCACCAAGGTCTCGGACTGCTCGCCGCCGGCGCTGAGTTGCGCGGCGACGTCGTCGGTGACCCGACTGTTCGCCGTGGCCGTGGTTGCGAGAACAGGAGTCTGGGGATTGAGCGACTGCAGGACGTCGGAGACCCTGCGGTAGTCGGGCCGAAAATCGTGACCCCAATCGGAAATTGCGTGCGCCTCGTCGATGACGAGCAGGCCCAATTCGCCCGACAACGCGTCGAGCACGCGCCTGCCGAATCCCGGATTGGCGAGACGCTCCGGCGAGACGAGCAGAACGTCGAGTTCGCCGGAACGCAACGACGACTCGATCGCCGACCAGTCGTCGACGTTCGACGAGTTGAGCGTCGCCGCCCGCAGTCCGGCACGCTCGGCCGCCGAGACCTGATCGCGCATCAGCGACAACAGCGGCGACACGATCAACGTCGGACCCCGCCGATGAGACCGCAGGATCGCCGTCGCAGTCCAGTACACCGCCGACTTTCCCCACCCCGTCGCCTGCACCACGAGTACACGCGGCCCTGAGCTCCCTGAGCTCCCTGAGCTCCCCGAACTCCCCACCAACCCGACCACCGCACTGAGCTGGTCGTCGCGCAGGCGCGCGCCGTCGCCCGCGAGGCTGGTGATCACCGCGTCGGCGACAGCCTGATCGTCGTCGGACAGTCCTACCGGTGTTGCCGTCATGCCCGCCAATCTAGTGATGGCCACCGACGATGGCCTTTTCGCAGGCCAGACGCTCACAGGAAGCTGGCAGGTTCGACGCAGAGTTGCTGCAGTTTGGCACCCGAATCTGTACTCATGACGACAGAAGCCCTCCCGCAGGCCGCGGCACCCGTGACGATCGTCGCCGACACATCGGTCACCGCTCCGGTACTCGACATCGTCGTACCGGTCTACAACGAAGAGACCGACATCGCCTTGTGCCTGCGCCGCCTCCACGACCACCTGCGGACACACGTCCCGTTCACCGCGCGCATCACCGTTGCCGACAACGCGAGCACCGACGCCACCGTCGCGATCGCCGCGGAACTCGCGGGCGAACTCGGCGACATCCGGGTGGTACACCTCGACGAGAAGGGCCGCGGCCGGGCACTCAAGGCGGTGTGGACGCGCAGCGACGCACGGATCGTCGCCTACTGCGACGTTGATCTGTCCACCGACCTCAACGCGCTGATGCCGCTCATCGCGCCGCTGGAGTCCGGGCACTCCGACATCGCGATCGGCTCCCGACTCTCCCGCGGCTCACGGGTGGTGCGTGGTACGAAGCGCGAATTCATCTCGCGCTCATACAATCTCATTCTTCGTACGACGATGCGCGCCAAGTTCTCCGACGCCCAGTGCGGCTTCAAGGCAATGCGCACCGACATTGCCCGTCAGGTATTGCCCTACGTCGAGGACACGGGCTGGTTCTTCGACACCGAACTACTCGTCCTCGGTGAGCGCATCGGGCTGCGGATCGCCGAGATCCCGGTCGATTGGGTCGACGATCCGAACAGCACCGTCGACATCGTGTCCACGGCGGTCGACGACCTCAAGGGCTGCGCCCGGGTGGGCTACGCGCTGGCGCGTGGTCGGCTGCCCATCGTCGAGCTGCGTTCGACGGTCGGCCGTGAACGCGCGGCCGGTCCCGACATCGCGGGTGTTCCGCCGGGCATGGTCGGCCAGCTCGTCCGATTCTGCGTCGTCGGGGTGGCGTCGACGGCCGCGTATGCGGTGCTCTACCTGCTCCTGCACTCGATCCTCGGCGCGCAGGTCTCCAACTTCGTGGCACTCGCGGTGACCGCGGTGCTCAACACCGCAGCCAACCGCAAGTTCAGCTTTGGCGTGCACGGCCGCGAAGATGCTCTCAAACACCAGCTCTTCGGCTTCGGTGTCTTCCTGTTCGGCTGGGCGGTCACCGCGGGGGCACTTGCGGGACTGCATGCCTTCGCACCGGAAGCGTCGAAGCACGTCGAACTCGTCGTGCTGATCGTCGCCAATCTGGTGGCCACGGCGACGCGTTTCGTCGGATTGCGGTGGGTGTTCCGTGCTCATCTGCGACGCACCGCCGAGGTAGCGGAATGACGTCCCACAGCATTCACGAGGCCGGTCACACTGAGGTCAGACACACCGGGGCCAGCCGCTTCACCGAGCAAGAATCGAGACGATGACCACCACAGCAGAATCGGCGACGGCCCCGGACTCCCGGGGCCGCGCGCCTGTCGACACCACGGGCGGCTCGACCGCACGCACGACGCTCTGGGAGCGCGGATCGCTTGCCGCACTATTGATCGCGACGACGATCATCAACCTCTGGAACCTCTCGGCGAACGGGTGGGCCAACTCGTTCTACTCCGCGGCGATCCAGGCGGGGTCACAGTCGTGGAAGGCATGGTTCTTCGGGTCGTCGGACATGGCGAACTCGATCACCGTCGACAAACCGCCTGCGTCGCTGTGGATTCCGGCGCTGTCGGTGCGGATCTTCGGATTGAACTCGTGGGCGATCCTGGTGCCCAATGCCTTGATGGGCGTGGCATCTGTGGCGTTGCTCTACTGGATGACGCGCAGGTACTTCGGGCACTGGGCGGGCATTCTCGCCGGTGCGACGTTGGCGCTCACCCCGGTCGCCGCAATGATGTTCCGCTTCAACAATCCCGAGGCGTTGCTCATCCTGTTGATGATCGCCGCGGTCTGGGCATGTCTGAAAGCCGTTGAGACAGGACGGCTTCGGTGGATGATCCTGGTCGGCGTGTTCGTCGGGTTCGGATTCCTCACCAAGCAGTTGCAGGTGATGCTGATCGTGCCGGGACTCGCGATCACCTACTTCGCATTCGGTCCGGGCGGGTGGGGTCGACGCCTCGCGCACTGCTTCGCCGCACTCGGAGCGATGATCGTCAGCGCGGGTTGGTGGCTGCTCGCCGTCGCGCTGTGGCCGGTGTCGTCGCGACCGTGGATCGGCGGATCGCAGAACAACTCGGTCATGGAACTGACGTTGGGCTACAACGGTTTCGGCCGCCTCAGTGGCAACGAGACCGGCAGCGTCGGACCGGGCATGGGGCGCGGTTCCTACGGTGGTTCGGCAGCGGGGCCGGGCGGGATGGGTGCCGATTTCGCGGGACCGGGCGCGCCCGGTGGCCGCGGCGGCATGTGGGGACAGCCCGGCCTGCTGCGGATGTTCCAGCCGGAGCAGGGCGGTCAGATCGCCTGGCTGATTCCGTCGGCGCTGGTGCTCGGTATCGCCGCGCTGATCATCATCGGTCGGGCCAAGCGCACCGACACACGACGCGCCTACCTCGTCGTGTGGGGGCTGTGGCTGCTCGTGACGATGGCCGTGTTCAGCTTCATGGCGGGCATCTTCCACAGCTACTACACCGCTGCCCTCGCGCCGGCCGTCGCCGCCGTGCTCGCCGGTGGTGCCGCGGTGGCCTGGCGTGCGCGCGACAAGGTGTGGGTCCGGTGTGTGCTCGCCGCTGCGGTGTGGATCGCGGCGATCTGGGGCTTCGCGCTGCTCGCGCGGTCGTCGGATTTCGTGCCGTGGCTGCGCTACGTGGTGCTGTTCCTCGGGATTGTCGGGGGTGCTGCGATGTTGTTCGCGCAGCGCGCCTACGTCGGTGCGCTCGCGATCGCGATGTCGGTGATCGCCGCTCTCGCGGGCCCGTTCGCGTACACCGTCGACACCATCACCACGGCCAAGCAGGGCTCTATCATCAGTGCGGGACCGCGCGTCGAGGGCGGATTCGGTCCCGGAATGCGCGGCGGACCGGGCGGAATGCGCGGTGGCGGAGCTGGATTCGGCGGACAGCGTGGAGGCGGCCAGGGCATGGCTGGCCAGGGCGGATTCGGCGGCCCGGGTATGGGCGGCCAGGGCCAGGGCCAGGGCCAAGGCCAAGGCATGGGCATGGGCATGCCGCCCGGCATGGCTGCGGGCGCCGGGTACGCGGGGATGCGTGGCGGAATGGGCGGTCCCGGTGGCGGTCTGCTGATGGGGTCGAAGCCCAGCGCCGAGATGCTCGCGCTGTTGAAGTCCGACGCCGAGAAGTACACCTGGGTCGCAGCGGCTGTCGGATCGAACACCGCGTCGGGCTACCAGCTCGAATCCGGCTACTCGGTGATGCCGATCGGCGGGTTCAACGGCACCGATCCCTCGCCGACGCTCGCACAGTTCCAGAAGCTGGTGGAGCAAAAGAAGATCCACTACTTCATCGGTGGCGGTGGATTCGGCGGTGGCGGATTCGGTGGCGGTTCGGACAGCAGCAGGCCGTCGAGTCAGATCACTACGTGGGTGGAGCAGAACTTCACCGCAAAGACGGTCGACGGTGTGATCACCTACGACCTGACAGCTCCGAAGTAGTCGCCCGGCGTCGACGTCGGGACCTCGACAGTCGAGAGCGAATCGACAACCACGTGTTGCGATCGCTCCGGTCTCGCTTGAGTGTCCTGACGTCGACGTCCTCCGACGTTAAGGTTCTGATCGTGGCATTGACGATCGGACATCGACTGAGTCGGATGACGGGCAGAGACCCGCACGAGGAACGACGCTCGGCGACCAACCTCGAGTTGTTCTTCGACCTCGTCTTCGTGGTCATCTTCTCGGTGGCAGGCACGCAGGTGGCCCACTACCTCGCGGAAGGTCACTGGCGTACCGCCTTCTTCGGATACGTGCTGTGCACCTTCGCCGCGATCTGGGCGTGGATCAACTTCAGTTGGTTCGCCTCGGCATTCGACACCGACGACTGGTTCTTCCGCGTCATGGTGCTGGTGCAGATGGTCGGTGTCGCGATCCTCGCGTTGGGAATCGCCCCGGTGTTCACCTCGATCGAGAACAACGAGCACGTCGACATCCGCGTTGTCGTGATCGGGTACGTGGTCATGCGGCTGGGGTTGGTCACGCAGTGGCTGCGGGCGGCGTCGCAGAGTCCGCGTTACCGCAAGACCTGCCTGACCTATGCCTTGATGATCTTCATCGCGCAGGTCCTCTGGGTGATCGTTGCGATCGTCGATCTGTCGCTGTGGCCGACGATCATCGCGATCGCGGCGTGCGCGTTCGTCGAATACCTCGGGCCGTACGTGGCGGAGACGCGCTTCACTTCGACGCCGTGGCACCCACATCACATCGCCGAGCGTTATTCGGCGCTGACCATCGTCACTCTCGGCGAGGGTGTCGTCGGCACCGTCGCGATCTTGCAGGCGGTGGTCGAGGAGGAGGGCTGGACGACCGAGTCGGCGGTCTTCGGACTCTCCGCGATGGTCATGATCTTCGCGATGTGGTGGATCTATTTCACCGTCCCGGTAGGCGACGCGCTGCATCTCAACCCGGGCAAGTGCTTCCAGTGGGGCTACGGACACACCGTGATCTTCATGTCTGCCGCGGCAACCGGAGCGGGCCTCGAGGTGGCAGCGCTGTGGACCGAGCACGAAGCGAAGATCAGCGCGGGCGCCGTCGTGGCATGCGTCGCGGTGCCGCTGGGCATCTACTGCCTCTCTGTTCTCGGCATGTACGACTACCTGGTGAGATTCGACCCGGTCTCGCTGCTGTGCGCGATCGGGGCCGCTGTCCTACTCGTCGCCGGGGTGTGGATGGCCTTCGCCGGGGTGTCGCTGACGATCTCCGTCGTGGTCGTCGCGTTGGCGCCGGTGTTCATCGTGATCGTCGACGAGGCGTTCCGCGTACCGCGGCGTGCGCAAGCGCTCGTCGACATGGGACTCGACGCAGTGGTGTCGTGACATCGCTGCGCCGCGTCGACGCCGCCCCACCTGTGCTGCTTCGCGCGCACTCCAACCACTAGAGTCGTGGGCGTGCGCGTACTAGTCATCGGCTCGGGCGGCCGTGAACACGCCCTGCTCCTCGGCCTGTCCCGCGATCCGTCGGTCACCGAACTGCACGTCGCGCCCGGTAACGCGGGGACTGCGTCGATCGCCACCAATCACGCCGTCGACGTCGTGTCGGCCGACGGTGTGGTGGCACTGGCGCGTCAGCTCGACGCTGATCTCGTCGTCATCGGCCCCGAGGTGCCGCTGGTCCTCGGTGTGGCCGACGTGCTGCGCGACGCAGGGTTCGCGACGTTCGGACCCGGAGCGCAGGCGGCACAGATCGAGGGATCGAAGGCCTTCGCCAAAGATGTCATGGCAGCGGCCGGTGTCCGCACCGCGCACAGCGAGGTCGTCGACAACCCTGCCAAACTCGACGCCGCGCTCGATCGTTTCGGCCCGACCTGGGTGGTCAAGGACGACGGCTTGGCCGCGGGCAAGGGCGTCGTCGTGACCACCGACCGCGCGGCCGCACGGAGTCACGCGGCCGAGTGTCTCGAGATCGGCCATCCGGTCCTGCTCGAAAGCTTTCTCGATGGACCAGAGGTCTCACTGTTCTGCCTGGTCGACGGCGAGACCGTCGTACCGCTGATCCCCGCACAAGACCACAAGCGCGTCGGCGACAACGACACCGGGCCCAACACCGGTGGCATGGGCGCCTACACGCCGCTGCCGTGGCTACCCGACGAGGTGACCAGCCAGATCGTCGACGATGTGGTCAAACCTGTTGCGGCAGAGATGGTTCGACGCGGTACTCCGTTTTCCGGGCTGCTCTATGCCGGACTCGCGATCGGCAAGGACGGGCCGTCCGTCGTCGAATTCAATTGTCGGTTCGGTGATCCCGAGACTCAGGCGGTGCTCGCGCTGCTGAAATCGCCTCTGGGACAAGCGCTCAACGCGACGGCAACCGGCACCCTGGCCGACCTGCCCCCACTGGAGTGGGAAGACGGCGCGGCAGTCATCGTGGTGGTCGCAGCGGAGAACTACCCGGGCAAGCCGCGCACGGGCGACGCGATCACCGGCGCATCAGGCGAGGGCGTGCTGCACGCAGGAACGGCAGTCGATGCGTCCGGTGCCGTGGTGTCGTCGGGAGGTCGGGTACTCGGAGTGCTCGGGGTTGGTGCCGACCTCGCCGAGGCGCGCGCTCAGGCCTACGAGCGGATCGACGCGATCAAACTGCCGGGCTCACATCACCGCACCGACATCGGCAAGGCCGCGCTCGACGGCGAGATCAGTATCTGATCTAACGGGCCAGTTCGCGCCCGAGGAACGCCACCTGATCGGGAAGAACGCTGCGCCAGTAGCGATTCGTGTGTCCGCCGGCCGCTGTCCCGAATGCCGCCGGTGGGTGTAGCCCTGCGGCCCATTGACGGGTGTAGGTGTAGAACTGATCGCTCGAACCGATGGTGATCAGCAGCGGGATCTTGTCGAACGCGCGCTGCTGGCCGAACAGCGAGTTGCGCTGATAGTCGTCGAAACTGTCGAAGGCGCGTTGCGGGAAATTGTTCGGATCTGCCCACAGCGCAGGCGAACTCACCGCGATCGCAGCGACGCGGGGCGCGCCGAGTAGCGCTCCGAGGCGCAGTGCTCCGTAACCGCCCATCGACCAGCCGAAGAGCCCGAGTCGATCGGTGGATAAATCGAGTTCGCGATTGCTCGCCAGCATCGGGATGAACTCGTCGAGAACCATTGCGCCGCCGTCGGTTCCGTCGGCGCGCGCGTGCCAGTAGTTGCGCGCGCCGTCGACCGCGGCAATCGCGAACGGCGCATTGCCCGCGTCGACGTACTCCTGAAGCACGGTCTGGACGCTGAGCTTATTGGTGAAGATCGACTGCTCGTTTGTGTTCAACGCGTGCAGGACCACCACGACGGGGAGCGTGCCGGTCACACCCGACGGTCGTGCCACGGCCCAACGCGTCGGCCGACCACCCATCTTGGCGGAGACGAAGCTACCCGTGATGAGCTTCGGACCCTCGGCGATGGGCGCGGGCGAGGTCTCGATGGGCAACTCGTCGTCGGCGGAACGGGGGACCGCCGCTCGCCGCTCGTCGACAGTCACCGCATCCGAGCGTGAGCACGACGACAGTGAGAACGCCGACAGCGCTCCGATTGCCGAGACACCCAGGGCGGACGCGAGAACGGCCCGACGGTTGGGCTGCGCCGACGGCGCGTCGGAGGTGGGGTCGGCGCGCGGGGTTGCGGCGTTCGGCCGGTGATCGGTGCTCATCGAGTTCACAGGATAGTGGGCACCGATCAGATAGCGGCGATTGCCGCCTTCAGCTTGGTCGACGCGTCTGCGGCGACGTCGGGTAGCCCCGGCGCATCGGCGACCGCGACCATGATGTCGGGGTTCATCGCTTCGACGATCACTTCGCCCGTGACCTCGGGATTCGCCCGGACGACCACGTTGCACGGCAGCAGCAGACCGATCTGCCGTTCGATGCCGAGTGCGCGGTGCGCGAGACCGGGATTACACGCACCGAGGATCAGGTAGGGCTCGATGTCTTCATCGAGCTTCTTCTTCAACGTCGCGGTGACGTCGATCTCGGTGAGCACGCCGAATCCCTGCTCTGCCAGCGCTGCGCGGGTGCGGGCGACGGCGTCGTCGAACTCGGTGGTGAGGGTGGTGGAGTAGCCGAGTTGCATGGCGTTTCCTTTCTTGTGTGCCCGGCGATTCTGTATGGCCGGATATGGGGCCGGGTTCAGGCCAGAGCGAGGAACAGCTTCTCTAGCTGTTCTTCTGTCATGGGTTCCGTCGTTGCCTCGTCGCCGGTGAGGCATTCACGCAGGCCCGTGGCGACGATCTTGAACCCGGCGCGGTCGAGTGCACGCGAGACCGCGGCGAGCTGCGTGACGACGTCCTTGCAGTCACGGCCCTGCTCGATCATCGAGATCACGCCCGCGAGCTGACCGTGCGCACGGCGCAATCTGTTGAGTACGACGGTGATCGCTTCGTCGTCGCCGACCATGTGCGCCTCCTCGGGGTGGCTGGATATGGCTCCAATATACCCCAGGGAGTATCCGTCAAACCGTGAACCACCGTACTCGACGTTGCACCGCGCAACGCTGTTACGGCCGCCGAACGGTGGATTCGCCTGCCACGCTTCGCAACTCGTCGACCGTGTCGAGGACGAGTGCGCCGAGTTCCGTGTCGGTGCCGTCCGAGAGCCAGTGATCGAACGCTGCGGTGAAAGCTGCAATCGCCATGTCAGCGGCCAGTCGTGCGCGCACGGGGGCGTGGCCGCGGGCTTCCAGTGCCACGGCCAGTGCGTCCGCGAGCGAGGTCATCTTGAGTAGCTCCCGTTCGTGTAGCTCGGGAGTGGCGTCGATGATTCGCTGCCGGATTCGAGCGTGGTCGAGCCTGTCGACGAAGAACCGGCTGCTCGCCGCGGCGAGGGCGTGAGCTGCGGCGTCGAGCGGAGCAATGCCCGCGGGAGTATCGGCGACCGCTTCGATCGTCGCCCGCTCGAGGGTGCGCTCGCGGTCGAACAGCACCTCGCGTTTGTCGCCGAAATGCCGATAGAAGGTCCGCTCGGTGACGTCCGCGCGCTCGGTGATGTCGGCGACCGAGGTCTCGTCGAAACCCTTCTCGAGGAACAACTCGACCGCGGCTGTCTGCATCCGCTCCCGTGATCCCGTCGGCCATCGACCCATCTGGCCAGAATAGCGTCGATGACAGAACCTGACATCAGGGGTAGCGTGAGTGATGTCAGATCATGTCATCACTACGAAGAGGCTTGTCATGCGCGTTTTTCTCACCGGTGCGTCGGGACACATCGGGTCCGCACTCATACCCGAGCTCATTACGGCTGGCCACAGCGTCGTCGGACTTGCTCGCTCTGACGACGCGGCCGCGCTCGTGGCTGACCGCGGGGCGGAGGTCGTCCGTGGTGGACTCGACGACCTCGACGTGTTGCGTGCGGCCGCGTCGGACTCCGACGGTGTCATCCATCTCGCCTTCCGACACGACCTCATGCAGGTCGGCGACATGGCAGGCGCCGCAGATTCCGACCTCGCGGCTCTCACCGCCATCCGTGACGCCGTGCGCGGTACCGGCAAACCCCTGGTGGGTACATCCGGAACGCTTCTCTTGGCCGCTTCCGGCATCACCGGACGCCCCGGCACCGAGGAGGATGCGCTTCCTTCGGGGTACCGGATCGACTCCGAGAACTTCGTGATCGGACTTGCCGACGACGATGTGCGGTCGTCGGTGGTGCGTCTACCTCCGACGGTGCACTCCGACCTCGACCGCCATGGCTTCGTCCCCGGATTGATCGGGTTCGCGCGTAACGCGGGGTCGTCGGGATACCTGGGTGACGGACACAACCGGTGGCCCGCGGTGCACACCCGCGACGCCGCGCGCGTCTATCGCCGTGCGCTCGAATCGGCACCGGCAGGCACCCGGCTACACGCGGTTGCCGAGGAGGGTGTGCCGTTCCGGGAGATCGCCGCGGCCATCGGTCGGGGACTCGACGTCCCGGTGGTGTCGGTTCCCGCGGACAGGGCTGCTGACGTATTCGGTTATCTCGCAGGCTTCGTCGGCATCGACAATCCGACGTCGTCGACGCTGACTCGTGAACTGCTCGACTGGGAGCCGGAGTTCCCCGGTTTACTCAGCGACCTCGCGGCCGGGCACTACTTCACCTGAGTACGCAATATGCCCAACGCGTGTGATCGCGAGGTCGAGATTCGCGAAAGCCAACCGTGCAGTGAAATCGCTTGGCAGCATGGGGGCCATGACGGCGGCGACCACTCCCAAGGGAGAGCGCAGGCGGTCGCGCCTCATCGCGGCTGCCGGAGAGTTGTTGCTGGAGGGCGGCTTCGACGCCGTGCGTCACCGAGCAGTTGCCGATCGCGCGCAATTGCCACTCGCGTCGACGACGTACTACTTCGGCTCGCTCGACGACCTGATGGCCGAGGCCGCGGGCTTCGTGTCGCGGGCAGACGAGCAGGCGATCGTCGATCGGGGTGAGGCGGTTGCACGGCGTCGTCGAGGAAGTCACGCGACCGCAGAGATCCTCGCCGACGTGTTCGTCGGTGAGAACACCCCCCACGACGAGTTGGCGGCCCGCTACGAAATGATCGCGCTCACACCCAGGTACCCGCGGCTCTACGACGTCGTGGCCGCGCGACGTGCGACGCTCGCCGCAACACACCTCGTCGTGCTCGACAGGTCGGGACGGTTGGCACGGGCCGCACACATCGAGAACCTCATCGCCATCGAAGACGGCGCCGTTCTCGGTGCGCTCGGCAGCGGATCGTCGCCAGCCGGCGCGACGCGCGACGCGCTCGGCGAGGTCGTCGACGTGCTGGCCCCACGAGTGGAGGAACCACGGTGAATCAGCGGAGAACCGTCGTGGCGTGGAGCCGCGGTATCGGTCGGGTAGTGGCGACCGTCGTCGTCGCGGTGGGCGTGCTCGTCGCAGCGTTGTCGGCGCAGGGCGCGGCGTCGGCCGAACCGGTCCAGGCGCCCGATCCGGGAGTGCCGTTCTCCTCGGTGGTCTACGGAACCGGATGCACGTATTGGCTGACGGGCTTGGTGAACTCGCGCGGGACGGTCACGTTCTGGGAGGGCAAGAAGGGCTACACACCACGGCTCATCGGGAGCGCCGAACCTGCTGGCGGCCAGGCGACGATCAGATGGATTCCCCGCCGGATCGGCGACAGATACCTCTACACCAAACAGAACGGTGTGCGGTCGAAGCTGACGCTTGCACGAGTGCACCAGGGCTATGGCTCGGGCGGGACGTGCTTCGCGATCTGAGTCGCCGCCCGTGGCCGGCGGACGGCCAGACGCCCGTGACAGTCGAGTGTCGAGTACACGACTAGACTGTTGGCGTGTCGAAACCTGCCATCACCAATGTTCTGGCCAGCCGATATGCGTCTGCCGACCTCGCCGAGATCTGGTCGGCGACCAACAAGATCGCGCTTGAACGCCGCCTGTGGCTGGCTGTTCTGAAGGCGCAGCAGGACCTGGGGATCGACGTCCCCGACGGCGCGGTCGCCGACTACGAGGCAGTCATCGACCAGATCGACCTCGCGTCGATCGCTGAGCGTGAACGCATCACCCGCCACGACGTGAAGGCGCGCATCGAAGAGTTCAACGCGCTCGCCGGCCACGAGCAGATCCACAAGGGCATGACGAGCCGCGACCTCACCGAGAACGTCGAGCAGTTGCAGATCCTGCAATCGCTGCGGCACGTGTACGCGCACGGGATCACGGTGCTCGCACGACTCGTCGAGCATGCTGCGCAGTACAGCTCGACGGTGATGGCCGGACGCAGTCACAACGTCGCCGCGCAGGCCACGACGCTGGGCAAGAGGTTCGCGTCCGCTGCCGACGAGCTCATGATCGCGTTGCAGCGCGTCGACGAAACCATCGACCGCTACCCGCTGCGTGGCGTCAAGGGGCCGATGGGTACCAGCCAGGACATGCTCGACCTGCTGGGCGGCGACGCGTCGAAGCTCGCCGACCTCGAAACGCGCGTCGCCGGGCACCTCGGATTCGCGCGATCGCTGACATCCGTCGGCCAGATCTACCCACGCTCGCTCGATCACGACGTCGTGTCCGCGCTTGTGCAGGTGGGTGCGGGGCCGTCGTCGTTGGCGCACACGATCCGGCTGATGGCCGGCCACGAGCTGGTCACCGAGGGTTTCCAGCCGGGCCAGGTCGGGTCGTCGGCGATGCCGCACAAGATGAACACGCGTAGCTGTGAGCGCGTCAACGGCCTGCAGGTGGTGCTGCGTGGCTACGGCTCGATGGCCGCCGAACTCGCGGGCGCGCAGTGGAACGAGGGCGACGTGTTCTGCTCGGTGGTGCGACGCGTCGCGCTGCCGGACGCCTTCTTCGCGATCGACGGCATGCTGGAGACCTTCCTGACCGTGCTCGCCGAGTTCGGTGCCTACCCCGCCGTCATCGAGAACGAATTGGCCCGTTACCTGCCGTTCCTGGCCACCACCAAGGTGCTGATGGCATCGGTGCGAGCGGGCGTAGGGCGCGAGGCCGCGCACGAGGCGATCAAGGAGAACGCCGTTGCCGTTGCGCTCGCGATGCGCGAGGAAGGTCGCGAGCCCGACCTGCTCGACCGCTTGGCCGCCGACGAGCGCATCCCCCTCGACCGCGCCCAGCTCGACGCGCTACTCGACGACAAGGAGGCGTTCGTCGGAGCCGCAGGCCGCCAGGTCGCCGACGTCATCGCCGCCGCGGAAAAGCTCATCGCCGACAACCCCGAGGCCGCCAACTACGTGCCCGCGCCCATCCTCTAGACGCTGGTTGAGCGGCGCTCCCGCTGGTTGAGCTTGTCGAAACCACTCACTTCTTCTCGGAGTGGCCGAGCTGCCAGTCGGGCAGCGCGGTGTCGCGCAGGCGGCGCTTGAGCTCGGCGGCGTCGGGGAAACCGCCGTCGGCCTTGCGTTCCCAGAGCTGTGTCCCGTCGACGTCGATGCGGAAGATGCCGCCGGTGCCGGGGACCAGGGTGACCGAGCCGAGGTCGGTGCCGAAGGTGCTCAGGATCTCCGAGGCCATCCAGCTCGCGCGCAGCAGCCAGTTGCACTGCGTGCAGTAGGTGATGGTGATCGCGGGTGGGGTCATCTGCCTACGGTCCCACATGATGTGCCGGGGCTCCGAAGTCCGGCCGTCAACCCGAACATGTCTGCGCGCCGACGCAGCAACTAAGGTCGAAGCATGCGTCCAGCTCTCGATTCGTACACCTTTGTGGCCTCGGGCAAGGTGCGCGAGATCTATCAGATCGATTCCGACACCCTGCTCATGGTCGCCAGCGACCGCATCTCGGCGTACGACTTCGTGCTCTCGCCGGAGATACCCGACAAGGGCCGCATCCTCACCGCGATGAGCTTCTTCTGGTTCGACGCGCTCGGCGTGCCGAACCATCTCGCCGGTGGCCCCGATGACGAGCGCATACCCGCTGAGCTCGTGGGTCGGTCAATGGTGGTGCACAAGCTGCCGATGGTTCCCGTCGAATGCGTCGCCCGCGGTTATCTGACCGGGTCCGGTCTCATCGACTACAACAAGACCGGCGCGGTGTGCGGCGTCGTACTCCCGTCGGGTCTGCATGAGGCCGACAAGCTGCCGGAACCGATCTTCACTCCCGCGACCAAGGCGGAGCAGGGTGATCACGACGAGAACATCACCTTCGAGCAGGCTGCAGATGTCGTCGGCGCCGACCTCGCCGAGTCCCTGCGCACCGCGACGCTCGACATCTACGGCAGGGGAGCCGATCTCGCCGCAGGGCGCGGAATCATTCTGGCCGACACCAAGTTCGAGTTCGGTCAAACGCCCGACGGCTCGCTCGTCCTCGCCGACGAGGTGCTGACCCCCGACTCGTCCCGATACTGGGACGCCGCCTCGTATTCGCCGGGACACGTACAACCCAGCTTCGACAAACAGATCGTCCGCAACTGGCTGACCTCGGCGGCGTCGGGCTGGGACCGATCGTCCGACGACCCGCCGCCCAGCCTGCCCGCTGACGTCGTCGAGCGCACCCGCGCACGTTATATCGAAGCCTACGAACTGATTTCGCAGAAGTCGTTCGACGACTGGCCCGACCACGCATAGGAGACCCGTGACCGACGCACAATCCGGCAACTCTGCCACCCCGACCGCCGCCTCCCCGGCGGTACCGCCGGTCGCGAAGAAGGTTCGTACCGAGCGCACCCACCATGGCGACACCTTCGTCGACGAGTACGAGTGGTTGCGCGACAAGGACGACGCCGAGGTGATCGCCTTCCTCGAGGCCGAGAACGCCTACACAGAGGCGAATACGGCTCAGCTCGCAGACCTGCGCGCCACGATCTTCGGTGAGATCAAGTCGCGCACCAAGGAAACCGACATGTCGGTGCCGGGCCGACGCGGCGGCTACTGGTACTACGGCCGCACGCAGGAGGGTAAGCAGTACGGCATCCAATGTCGTTGCCCCATCGTCGATGTCGACAATTGGACGCCGCCCGAGGTGTCCGACGACGCACCGCTGCCGGGCGAGGAGATTTTGCTCGACGCCAACGTCGAAGCAGAAGGACACGAATTCTTCAGCCTCGGTTCGCTCGCCATCAGCCACGACGGCAAGTGGCTCGCGTACAGCACCGACGTCGTCGGTGACGAGCGATACACGTTGCGGTTCAAGAACCTCGAGACCGGCGAACTGCTCCCCGACGTCATCACCGACACCGCGGGCGGAGCGTCGTGGTCACTCGACGCCAAGCACGTGTTCTATCAGACGGTCGACGCCGCGTGGCGCCCGGATACGGTGTGGCGCCACGACATCGGGGCGGGCACCGACGACGTGACGGTGTTCCACGAGCCGGACGAGCGGTACTGGGTCGGCACGGGTTCGACTCGCAGCGACAAGTACCTGATGATCGTGACGGGATCGAAGATCACGTCAGAGTGCTTCGTGCTTGCCGCCGACGATCCGACAGGTGAATTCCGCAGTGTCGCACCGCGTGTCGATGGCGTCGAGTATTCGGTTGAGCATGCCGAGATCTCCGGTCGCGACTACTTCTTGATCGTGCACAACGACATCCGCGACGGCGAGAAGGCCGACGACTTCGCGATCGACATCGCACCCGTCGACGACCCTTCTGCCCGAACCGAATTCATCGGTCATCGCCGCGGCGTCCGGATCGAGGACATCGACGCCTTCCGCGACTACCTCGTCCTGTCGTATCGCGCCGACGCGCTGCCCCGGGTCTCGATTGCCGATCTGCGCCGTATCGACGGCATGCCGGTCGCGGAGGACTTCATCGAGGTCGCAGTCGCGCAGGAGCTGTTCTCGCTGGGGCTCGCCGGCAACCGCGAATGGGCAACGCCCCGTCTGCGTTTCGGATACGGCAGCTTCATCGAACCCGCCGAGTTGTTCGAGCTCGACGTCGAAACAGGTGAACGTACGCTGCTCAAGCGGCAGCCGGTACTCGGCGGCTACGACCCCGACGAGTACGAGCAGTCCCGCGAATGGGCAACGGCCGCAGATGGAACGCAGATCCCGCTGTCGATCGTCCGACGCAAGGGTGTCGGAGTCGATGGCAGTGAGAGTTCTTCGCCCGCACCGTTGTTGCTTTACGGCTACGGCTCGTACGAGGCGAGTTTCGATCCCGGTTTCTCGGTGTCACGGTTGTCGATGCTCGATCGCGGCGTCGTATTCGTGCTCGCACACGTGCGCGGCGGTGGTGAGATGGGGCGTCATTGGTATGAGAACGGCAAGACGCTCACCAAGAAGAACACCTTCACCGACTTCGTCGATTCGGCACGATACCTGGTCGACAAGGGCTGGACTACGCCGAAATTGATGGTCGCAGAAGGTGGTTCGGCAGGCGGACTGCTGATGGGGGCGGTCGCCAATCTCGCGCCCGAGTTGTTCAACGGCATTCTGGCGTCGGTGCCCTTCGTCGACGCGCTGAACTCGATCCTCGATCCGTCGTTGCCGCTGACGGTCATCGAATGGGACGAGTGGGGAGATCCGTTGCACGACGCGGAGGTCTACGAGTACATGAAGTCGTACTCGCCGTACGAGAACGTCACCGCGCAGCCCTATCCGTCGATCCTCGCGGAGACGTCGCTCAACGACACCCGTGTGATGTACACGGAAGCGGCGAAATGGGTTGCGAAGCTTCAGGCGTTGAGTACCTCCGACGCTCCGATCATGCTCAAGACCGAGATGTCGGCCGGCCACGGCGGCGTCAGTGGTCGCTACAAACAGTGGGAAGAAGTCGCTTTCGAACTGGCCTGGATTCTTCAGCAGACCGGCGCGCTGACCGAGTAGACCACAACGACAAAGTTGCCCCTGGCCGCGATTTCCGCAGCCAGGGGCAACTTGTGTGGTGACCAGCCGATCAGGTCAGTGCATGACGATCGGCGCGCGGTCCATGTCCTCCTCGACCAGAGGCGACGCGATCTTCTTGCGCGGCAGGAAGAACGCCGGGATGATCGTCACCGCGATCAGCGCGACGGCCACGATGAACGTGGTGCCGAACGCCTCGGCGGCCCAACTGAACCACTGATCCGGCGGGTCCTGAGGTGCCATTCCGGCCTTCACGGCCATGTCGTACTTCTCGGGAGCCGCATTCGACGCGATTGCCAGTTGTGACTCGGCATGCGCCTTGAGGTTGGTCGCGAGGATCACCGAGATGATCGCGGTACCGATCGACGACGCGGTCTGCTGCACGACGTTCATCAGCGTCGAGCCGTCGGGCACCTGCTTGTTGCTCAGTGTCGCCAGCGCTGCCGACATGATCGGCATCATCGTCATACCCATGCCGAGGCCCTGGACGAACAGCGCGCCACAGAGCAGCCAGTACGGGGTGTCGGAGCCGAGGAACATGAACGTGCCCATACCGACGGCCATCAGGACGATGCCCACGAGTACGAACTTGCCCGGCCCGATCTTGTCGGTCATCCTGCCTGCGATCGGCATGGTGAGCATGGCGCCGATGCCCTGCGGTGCCAGCAGCAGGCCTGCCGCGAGCGTGCTCTCTCCGCGGACTCCGATGAAGTACTGCGGATAGAGCAGCGCCGCACCGAAGAAGGCGATCATGAAGAACGTCATCGTGATGACGGCGATCGCCAGCACCTTGTTCTTGAACAGTCGCAGGTCGAGAAGCGGATGGTTGGTGTGCAGTGCGTGCCAGACGAATCCGAGGATGAGGATCAGGCCGATGATCGACGTGGTCAGCACCTTCGTGTCGATGAACGTACCCGCCTCGGTACTCGACGAGATTCCGTAGAGGAACAACGCAAGACCAGGTGACAACAACAGCAATCCGAGGATGTCGATCTTGGGTTTCGATTTCTCCTCGTCGTTGCGCAGCGCGAACCACGAATAGACAAGGGCCACGATGCCGATCGGCACGTTGATGAGGAACACCCAGTGCCAGCTCGCCTTCTCGATGAGTAGGCCGCCGAGGATCGGTCCCGCGATGGGACCGAGCAACATCGGGATACCGAGAACCGCCATCACCGAACCGACGCGCTCGGGGCCCGCCGCCTTGGTGAGGATCATCATGCCGATCGGCATGAGGAGGCCGCCGCCGAGGCCCTGCACCACGCGGAATGCCACGAGGGAGCCGATGTTCCATGCCAGGGCACAGAGCGCGGAGCCGATGGTGAACAGGATGAGCGACGTCATGTAGACGTTCTTGGTGCCGAAACGTGCTGCGGCCCAACTCGACAGCGGGATCACAGCGGCCAACGCCAGCGTGTAGCCGGTCATCGTCCATGCGGCGCCCGCGGCGTCGGTGTTGAACTCGTTCTGGAAGGTGTTCTGCGCGACCGAGACCACGGTGACGTCGAGGATCGACATGATCGCGCCGAGCACGACCACACCGGCGACGATCAGCACATGGCGATCGAGCTTGGTGTCCGGTGGGCCGGCGTGCGCGTGCGCGCCGGCAGAGGAACTCGTCATGAGGGATCTTTCGGTTCGGAGGTGGACGGTGTCGCAGTGCGGGTCCTCGAGGACTCGCGGTCGAGAGTGAAGTAGTCGACATCGGCGTCGACGATGTTCCGTAATGCAGACGTCAGCGCGGCCCGGAATTCATCGGGCAGTCCGTCGATGAATCGTCCGACGAGGTCTCGCTTGATGTCCAGCTGTTTTTCGACGGTCTCGCGGCCCTGGTCGGTCAGCGTCACGAGCTTGACCCGACGATCGCCCGGATCCTCGCGACGATCGACCAGCCCGGCCTGCACCAGTCGGTCGACGGTGCGCCCCGCGGTCGCAATCGAAAGGTCGACGCACTCGGCGATCTCGTGGACGGGCATCGGGGCGTCGTGCATCGATACGACGAAAAGGGCGCGGAACTGCGTGAACGTCAGCTCCGACGCCGCGAGAGTGTCCATGGCCTCGGCGGTACCGAGGCAGGAGAGTCGCTCCAGAAAACTGCTGAGCGCATCACATGCGGCGTCGTTCTGGAGCTGAGCGGGAGCGGACACTTGAAAACACTAACGCCCCTGCAACTATCTCACCAACGCAAATGTATGTGAGATGTAACCATGGTCGAGGCCTATTGTGATCTGCGACATATCTCGGTGGATGGCAGCCGGTGACTACTCTCGATCCCATGTCGGAAACCAACATCAAGAACATCCCGGTCACCGCGCTCGACGGCTCGGCGCTGAGCCTCGCTGACTTCTCCGGGCCGCTGCTCGTGGTCAACGTCGCGAGCAAGTGTGGCCTCACGCCGCAGTACGCGGGCCTCGAGGAGGTCGCCGAGAAGTACGCAGACCGCGGGTTGACCGTCGTCGGCGTGCCCTGCAACCAGTTCATGGGCCAGGAGCCCGGCAGCGCCGAGGAGATCGCCACCTTCTGCTCGACCACCTACGGCGTGACCTTCCCGCTGCTGGAGAAGACCGATGTCAACGGTGACGACCGGCATCCGCTCTACGCCGAGCTCACCAAGTCCGAAGATGCCAACGGCGAGGCGGGCGACGTGCAGTGGAATTTCGAGAAGTTCGTCGTCGACGCCGACGGCCACGTGACCACTCGCATCCGCCCGCGCACCGAGCCGACCGACCCGGTCGTGATCGAGGCCATCGAAGCGGTGCTCTGACCGGGTCGACTCCGAGACCGGGCCAACTCCAAGCCAGGTCAACCCGGAACCGGCAAACCGCGACCGGAGAGTGCAGGTTGCGGGTTGAACGGTAAGGTGAGAGCCGTCGAAAATCCGTCGGCGTCTCGTCGAGCGGATGTCACGTGAGAAGAGGAGCGCTAGCCGATGGCACGAGTGGTGGTCGACGTGATGCCCAAGGCCGAAATCCTCGATCCGCAGGGGCAGGCCATCGTCGGAGCCCTCGGTCGGCTCGGATTCGACGGCATCTCCGAGGTACGGCAGGGCAAGCGATTCGAGCTCGAGGTCGACGATTCGGTCGATGACGTGACCCTCGGCCGGATCGCAGAAGAACTGCTCACCAACACGGTGATCGAGAACTTCACCGTCTCCCGCATCGCCGACTGACGGCACGAGATCGAGTCGAGTAGGACCCACATGACTGCACGTATCGGTGTCATCACCTTCCCCGGAACCCTCGACGACGTCGACGCATCGCGTGCGGTGCGCATCGCGGGCGCCGAGGCCGTCGAACTCTGGCACGGCGACGCCGACCTCAAGGGGGTCGACGCGGTGATCGTTCCCGGCGGCTTCTCCTACGGCGACTACCTGCGTGCCGGCGCCATCGCCAAGTTCGCTCCCGTGATGGGTGCGGTGATCGAGGCGGCCGAGCGTGGAATGCCGGTTCTGGGAATCTGCAACGGTTTTCAGATCCTGTGCGAGGCAGGGCTCCTGCCCGGCGCGCTCACCCGCAACGAGGGTCTGCACTTCATCTGCCAGGACCAGTGGCTCAAGGTCGAGAACAACACGACGGCGTGGACGTCGCGGTTCGACGCAGGCGCCGAGATCCTCATCCCGCTGAAGTCGGGCGAGGGTCGCTACGTCGCGCCGGAGCGCAAGCTCGAAGAACTCAAGGGTGAGGGCCTGGTCGTATTCACCTACGCCGGAGGCAATCCCAACGGTTCCGTCCTCGACATCGCCGGCATTTCCAGCCCCAACGGACGCATCGTCGGACTCATGCCGCACCCCGAGCACGCGACCGAAGCGCTGACCGGTCCCAGCGACGACGGTCTCGGGCTGTTCTACTCCGCGATCGACGCCGTACTCGCCAACGCCTGATCCCGATGCCCACCCCGTCGCTGGCAACGTCCGCCACAGCCGAGGGGCTCGGTGAGTTCATCGACGCCTCGCCGTCACCCTTCCACGTGTGCGCGACGGTCGCCGCCGAGCTCGAATCCGCGGGATTTCAACGCCTTTTCGAGGATCAGGACTGGTCGACGGAGGAGAGCGATGCCTTCGAGGGCTTCGTCGACGACGCGGGCCGTCGGTTCTATGTCATTCGTGGCGGGTCGATCATCGCGTGGGATCTCGGCGATGGCGACGGATTCCGGATCGTCGGTGGCCACACCGACAGCCCCAATCTGCGGCTCAAGCAGAACCCCGACCGTGAATCAGCCGGGCTGGCGACGGTTGCGCTCGAACCCTACGGCGGCGCGTGGCTGAACTCGTGGCTCGATCGCGACCTCGGACTCTCGGGTCGGCTTGCCTATCGTGCGGACAGTGGTGTCAGCAGTGTGCTCGTCAACGTCACCGAGCCGGTACTTCGCGTGCCCCAGTTGGCGATTCACCTCTCCGAGGACCGCAAGGGCGTCACACTGAACCCCCAGCGACACGTCGACGCGATCTGGGGAGTCGACGCCGCGACCCCGATCCTGCAGTGGGTTGCCGAGTACGCGGGCATCGACGCCGACGCGCTGCTCGGGTGGGAGTTGATGACCCACGATGTCACGCCATCGAGGCTCATCGGACCCGAAGACGAATTGCTCAGCGCCCCAAGGCTCGACAACCAGGGCACCTGCTACGCGGGACTGCACGCGCTGCTCGACGGCGAGCCGACGATCCACACGAGAGTGCTCGCGCTGTTCGACCACGAAGAGGTGGGCAGCGGCTCGGAGCGGGGCGCGGCGTCGGACTTCTTGGCGACGACGTTGGAGCGAATCGTGTTGTCGCAGGGTGGTTCTCGCGACGATTATCTACGGTCCATGGCATCGAGCGTATGCGTCTCGGGCGACATGGCGCACGCCACTCACCCGAACTACCCGGACCGGCACGAGCCGACGCACCGGATCGCGATCAACGGCGGACCGGTTCTCAAGGTCAACCAGAACCTGCGGTACGCGTCGGATGCGTTGGGAGAGGCCATATTTGCGCTCGCCTGCGACACCGCCGGGGTACCGATGCAGCGCTACATCCACCGCGCCGACCTGCCGTGCGGCTCGACGATCGGACCGATCACGGCGACGCGGACAGGGCTGCTCACCATCGACGTCGGTGCACCGCAGCTGGCCATGCACAGCGCACGTGAACTGATGGGCGCCGCCGACGTTCCGATGTATTCTGCTGCGCTGCAGGCGTTTCTGAGTTCACCGGCCTGATCCCGCCCGCCTGATCCTGCTGCCAGGTCCCGTCCGCCGGGGCCACCCCTCACGCCCCGGCGGACGGTCGGTGTGCGCGTCAGTAGCTGCGCGCGAAGCCCAGGACGTTGTTCACGTAGTCCATCGAGTTGTTGTACCGCAGAACGGCTGTGGCCTCGGAGGCCTGGTTGCGCAGGTCGAGGTGGCCGTCGCACAGGTACCGGGCTGTGGTCAGCGCACCGTCGAAGAGGTTTTGCGGGTCGATCTTGCCGTCGCCGTTACCGTCGGCGCCGTACTTCTCCCACGTGGCGGGGATGAACTGCATCGGTCCGACGGCGCGGTCGTGGGCGGAGTCGCCGTCGAGGCGTCCGCCGTCGGTGTCGGTGATGACCTGGTTGCCCGCGAGCGAACCGTCGAGCATCGGTCCGAAGATCGGATTCTTCAGCGTGCCGTCGGGTGTGGCGTCGCCCTCGTTGGCGTGGTGCGATTCCACCTTGCCGATTCCGGCGATGAGCGTCCACGGGATGCCGCAGTTCGGCTGATCGCGTGCCATCGTGTCGGCGGCCTTTCGGTACGCCTCGAACGCGACCTGCGGGACGGCGCCGTCGGTGACGCTGGCGGGAAGCGGTGGGGGAGGCGGGGGCGTCGCTGTCGCCTTCTGGGTCGCGACGACCGGCTGTGCGGGAGCGGGCGCCTTCTTTTGCGCCTCAGCGTCCTTCTGCGCGCTCGGAGTGGCGGCGGACTGTGTGGTGGACTGGCTCGGTGTGGGAGCGCCCAGGGCGCCATGGTCGGCGTTGGCGCCCGCGGCAACAGTCAGGGCTCCGACGACGGGGATCAATGCGGCCCCGATCAGCGGCGCCCGCGACTTGGTGAACGCATGCGGCAAAATTGCTCGCCGCTGCTTCGAATGCTTACCCAAAACTGAACCTCACACGTACGTCGGTGGATGTACCGAGAGAGACCGTACATGCGGACGTGTCCTTACCGTTATCGCAGCGTTATCGAAAACTGAGTGATCGCTGAACGCCGACGTGCGACATCGCTGGTCGTTACGGGGATGTTTCGTCGAGTGTGACGTCAGGCACACAGGGGCTTTAGGCCCTTGCTGATGCAAGGATTTCGGCCCTTCGTAAAACCCCTAGTTGGGCCGCAACACCGACAGCGAGGTGCCCTCGGTGAGCACGATGTAGCCGTCGACGTCCGTCGCCCGCCCAAGGATCGGACGGGTCCAAGCGACCTTGCCCGCAGGGACGTCGAACGCTGTCAGTTGGCCGCTGCTGCCGAACACCAGGTGATCGCCGGACGAGCCGACGCAGCTCAACAGGTCGAGGTTGGTGTCGGGGTCGTCGATGCTCGGCACCGGCAGGGTTCCCGCGCGCTCGCCGTCGTCGAGTTGGTAGACGACCCGTGAGCGGTCCATCCGCGCGAAAGCGACCATCGATCCACACGGTCGGGTGTTGGATTTCGAGAGGTTCGGATCGGTGATCTGCCAGAGCGCTGCCCCACGGGCCGGGTCGCGCACCTGGTAGAAGCCCTGCGTCGCCTGCATAGATGCGTCGCCGACCGTCGTGAGCACCGGAAGGGTCGACGGTCCGTCCACCACCTCGGCTTCGGCGGACTCCGACGTCGGGCGTCGGGTGGGGGTGCCGCCGACCACGGCGTAGGTGTCGACGGACTCCTGATCCCCGTCGCGTCGAACAACGGCGAGGCCCGAGGAGTACGTCAGGATGTCGCACTGGCGGCAGCGCAGAGTGTCCTTGCCCCGCGAATCGACGACGAATCGGCTGCCGTCGGCCGTCGAGATGATGAGCATGTCGTGGTCGAATGTCGCCTGCGCCGCGGACGCGAAGGTACGGCCCCAGACGCGCTTGCCCGCTGCGGTGCGCATCGAGACCTCGTAACCGGCTTGATCGATGCGCACGAAGTTCGCGCCGACTCCGACCACCCGGGCGGTGTCGTCGAGTGCCGACTTCGAACCGACGCTGCCCGAGTCGTCGACGATATAGAAGCCGTCCGGCTGATCGCCGAGCTTGATGGCACACCCGACGTTCCCCGCGGCGTCGAACGCACACGAACCGAGCCCTGCGACGACGGGCTGCGACCACAGTGCGCGTCCACTGTGTCGATCGACGAGTTGGTAGGCGCGTCCGATGCCGCGCGGATACGAGAGCAGCCAGTGATCGCCGCGGGCGTCGGCGACCTCGATGTTGCCGGTCTGGTTGTAGCCGGGCAGTGTCTCCGCCGATGCGGTCCAGGCGACCTCTGGCTGCTGTGAGTAGCCGCGGAGCTGGGCGTTCTCGTATGTCCGTGCCACCGTGGGTGTTCCGATGGATAGCACGATCCCGACGGTCGCGACGAGAAGTGCGATCAACACCAGGGTGACTGTGCCGATGCCAAACGGCATGCGGTGTGCAACGCGCCTCACAGCGGAGCGGGCAGACATGGCCAACAGTCAATCACGGACGCGTTCTGCGCCACGCGGCCGACCGGCCCCGCGTGAGGTCACGCTCTCCCGAGTCAGGCGCCGGTAGCAGAAAGCGCGCCGCTGATCACGTCGGCGAGCGGCGTCGAGGGATGGCCCGCAAGGGTCTCGAGGTCGGTGGAATCGGAGTCGAGTTCACCGCGCGCGATGCCCGCATCCGAGTCGGCGAGGACCTTCGCGAAAGCCTCGGGGACACCGTTACTGGTCAGCGCCGCTGCAAAGTCCGCTTCGGGAAGATCCTGGTAGTGCACGTGACGGCCGCTCACCTTCGCAAGCGTCGCAGCGATGTCGCTGAGCGTCAGATGCTCCGAACCCGCGAGCTCGTAGATCTCGCCGCCCTTGGCGTTGATCAGGGCCGACGCCGCTGCGTCGGCATAGTCCGAACGCGACGCGCCCGCCACCTTGCCGTCGCCCGCGCTGCCGTAGAGGTTTCCCGTGTCGATCGCGGCCGACGCGCCCGCCAGGTAGTTCTCCCAGTACCAACCGTTGCGCAGGAGCACGGTGGGGATTCCGCTCTCGGTGAGCAGTTGCTCGGTGGCCTGATGCTCCTCCGCGAGCGCCAGGGTGCTGGTGTCGGCGCGCAGGATGGAGGTGTAGGCGATCAGCGAGACCCCGGCTTCCTTGGCTGCGTCGATCACGTTGCGGTGCTGCGGGATTCGACGACCCACCTCGCTGCCGGACACCAGCAGCAGACGATCGACGCCCGCAAGGGCTGCGCGCAACGTCTCGGGCGATTCGTAGTCGGCGACGCGGACGTTCACTCCCACATTCGACAGCGCGCTCGCCTTCTTCTCGTCGCGCACGATTGCCACGATGTCGGCGACGTCGACGCCAGCGGCGCGCAAGCTATCGGCGGCGAGTCCGCCGAGCTGCCCCGTTGCTCCGGTGATTGCATAGGTGGTCATGTGATCTCCTGGTGTTCTGGTGGATCAAGCTGTCCATCTCATCGTGCACTTACCTTTCGTATAGTGCAACAGTTTCTGGAAGCGCTGGCTGTAATGTGCAGTACACTGAGGTCATGACCAGGGCAGAAGACCGCTCGGCGCGTGACTCCGACATCGATCCGGCACTAGAAGATCCGGCGCTCGAAGCCGACGTGTTCGCGCGGGATTGCGGATCGCGCGAAGTGCTGCAGGATGTGACGAGTCGCTGGGGCCTGCTCGCGCTCGGAGCTCTGTACGACGGTGACCTGCGGTTCAGTGCGCTGCGGCGTCGGGTTCAGGGTGTCAGCGAGCGAATGCTGTCGGTGACGCTGCAGACACTGGAGCGCGACGGATTCGTCAACCGCACTGTGCTGCAATCGATTCCCCCAAAGGTGGAGTACTCCCTGACCGATCTGGGTCGCGAGGTGGCTCAGCGCCTGATGGCTGTCATCGAACTGGTCGAGGGGCACCTACCGGACGTCGAGCAGGCGCGCGAGCGCTACGACAGCCGCTGACGGCAAAGTTGCGTGGGACATACGGGGGCATTTTTGTACCCGTATGTCCCACACAACTTTCCGGTTCGTCGCCTCAGAACAGCTGCCCGAGGTAGAACTGCGCTCCCTGGTCGTCGGCGCACAGTGCCACGATCCCGTACGCCGCGCGCTCGGGTTCGGAGATCACCGAGCCTCCCGCTGCGCGGACCCGCTCGACGGCTGCGCCGACGTCGTCGACGTTCCACATGGGCACCGCAACGTCGGAATCCGCTCCGCCCGCGATACCGATCTGCGGGTGTGCGTCGTCGACCTCCCAGCCGTCGGCGATACGTCCGGGCGTGAACGTCCAGCCCAGCGCGGTCCCGTAGAACTCGCGCAACCGTGCGCTGTCGCGGGTGTGCACCGTCAGATACGACAGCTCGCCGACGCCGCGCGGATGCTGAGCCGCGCGCGGTTCGTCGGGGGCTGCGACGTACACCGCGAATTCGACGCCCTGATCGTCCACGCAGTCGAGGCCGTGCCGGTCGTCGCGTGTCGTCCCTCCGGCCGCTTCGATCCGACGCCGCGCGGCGTCGAGGTCGTCGACCGCGTAGGCGCAGAAGATCGTCTGCGGCCCAGACGTTTCCACCACGACGGTGGGGTGACTCGCGGTGGTCACCATGCGCAGCTCGTCGTCGAACTCCCAACCCAGGACCGCGCCGTAGAAGGCGCGGGCGCGAGCGGCGTCGTGGGTGTTGACCGAGATGAAACCGATGTCGCCCTGAAGGATTCGCGCGGCAGGCGGCTCGCTCATCGAGGCCCGCGCCGCGAGCGTCGGACCGGTCAGCATCCATCGGTGCCCGTAGGGATCGATGATGGTCGCGGTGCGAGAACCGTACGCCTCGTAGGGTTCTCGGGTCACTGCGGCTCCGCCTGCCGTGGCGCGACGCAGAGCCTCGTCGGTGTCGTCGACGGCGAGCATGAGGCTGACCGATACCGCTCCGGGCTGCGGCGCCCGCAACCCCATGTCGGGGAACTCTTCCGCCAGGTAGATCGCTCCGCCCCCGACCTCGAGCTCGGCATGTCCGATCGTGTTGTCGTCCATGAGGATCGGCTCACCACGAACGGTGGCGCCGAGCCGTTCGACGTACCAGTCGAGCGCCGAGCGCGCGTCGTTCACGGTGAGATAGGGCAGCGCGCCCGGTCGTTCGACGAGCTCCTGCGGTGCGCTCGTGTCGATGTCGGTTGCGGTCAATTCGTGTTCGAGTTGGACGGTGTTCATGTCGACTCCTTCGGGAAGTGACACTCCACGCTCGAGTCGCCTGCGTAGTGCTTCGGCGAAATCGTGTGCGGGAGCGAGGGGTTCGTTCCAGCCCGGCGTCGTGGCGGAGCTCAGAACGCTGAGCGGGTCGTGCGATGTCGGCGTCGCGTCGTCGGCGTTCATGCGATCACCCCTTCGCGGACTGGTTGAGCGGATAGGCCTCGCGGAATGCTCGCTTGGCCCTGGTGAGCAGTGCCTCGGTGGCGCCGACCGTACGGCCGAGGATGTGCGCGCAGTCGGCGACCGGCAGGTCGTCGACGTAGCGCAACGTCAACACGGCGCGGTTGATCGGTAAGAGTTGCGCCAGTGTCGCGTGCGCGACCATGCGGTCGAGGTGGGCATCCCACCCGTCGTCGGGGTGTTCGGGTAGTTCGTCGACCGGTTCGGGTGTGCGCTGCGCCCGCCGCCAGTGGTCGGCGAGCTTGTGCCGGGCGACGCCGATCAACCAGCCGACATTCGGCGAGGCGGTCCGGTCGCGACGCATCGTGTCCATCGCGGCCAGGAACGTCTCAGAGGTCACGTCCTCGGCGATCCGCCGATCCGAGCAGCGTCGAAAGACGTACCCGTAGACAGCGGGTAGCGCCTCGTCGTAGACCTCGAGAATGGCCTCGGGGCCGGTGTGTTCGCCGCTCACACCACCATCATCGTTCGCCGCCACCGAAACCCGACGGCCGTTGGGAGAACTTTCTTCGCACAGCACACCGCCCCGCAGCGTCAACGCAGCGGGGCGGTGGTCGGGCCAGGTGGTCAGGGGTGCGGTGGGAAGTGTCCGACGCGGATGATGTGGGTGCCGACGGTGTACGCCGTGACGAACGTCGGTCCGCCGCTGGCGCAGCACAACGGGTCCGACGACTTGAGCCAGCGGTAGCGGACCGTTACCGAGTTCTTGGTGTACTTCGCCACCCAGGTGTAGCCGTACGGCCTCGGATCGACGGTTCCGATGAATCGACCGTGCTTGAACAGAAGTACGCGTGACTGATACGTCGCATCACCGATTCCGTTGCCGTTGACCAACATCCAGTCGAGGTTGCACCCATTCCTCAACGGATTGTTGCTCGCGCGGTACGGCGACCAGCCGCCACCGTTGGCGTCACGCCCGATCTTCGAGAGTGACGACTTCGCCAGCGGGGAATTGATGTCGAAACAGAGTCCGTGGCCGCTGCCGTACGGCGGTGCGGCCGACGCGGAGCCCGAGCCGAGCGTGGTTGCCCCCAGCGTTCCCGCGACCAGGCCCGCGAGGGTCAGCGCGAGGACGATGAGACGTCGCGTTCGGAGGGAGAGCCGGGTTCGGGTGGCGAATGAGTGCATGAGGGGTGCCTTCCGCTCGGGGAACCAGTGGACGCTGGCTGCCGGCCGTGCGATCGGCCCGCTGTTGAGGTGATCGGTCGACGGCAGGGCAGTCGTTAGCAGGAGTCATTCATCGATGGGACGCCGTCTCGGCCGGGTCGCGCACGGGGATCCGAGTTGCGTGGGATCCACGGGGGCATTTTTGTACCCCGCTGTCCCACGCAACTTCGATGAGTTTTCGGCTCCGGGCCGGTCAACACCTGCATGGCAACCGCAACCATTTCCTCCATGCTCCTGTCCACCGACGATCCGCAGCAGCTCGCGCGCTGGTACGCGACCGCATTCGAAGCCGAACCGATGTCGGCACCGGGCGGTCCTGACGGACCGGGCTACACAATCATCGAGCTCGACGGCTTCTACCTGATGTTCGACAAGCGCGACGACGTCTCGGGGCGCAACCCGCAGGGAGCGCGTACGCTGCTCAACGTCGAGGTCGACGATGCTGCGGCGACGGCCGCGCGCCTCGACGCCCTCGGGGCCACCTGGATCAGCCCGCTCGAAGACCGCGACGGCAACCAGTTCGCGACGGTCGAGGACCCCGACGGCAACTGGCTGCAACTCGTCTCATTGTCCGACGAGCACGAGGCGCAGATGAGTTCCCCGACATCGCCCTACTCCGGCTTCGCAGTGCGCGACACCGCCACGACCGAGCAGTTCTATCGCGACGTACTCGGCATGCGAGTCTTGCGATTCCCCATGGGGGACAACGACATTCTGGGTATCCGCATCAACCGCGGTACCACCGTCCTTGCCTACCCGAAGCCCGATCACCAACCCGCGACCTTCACCGTGCTCAACATTCCCGTGCCCGACCTCGCCAAGAGCATCGACGACCTGGCCGCGCGCGGCGTCGAATTCCTGCGTTACGACGGCTTCGAGCACGACGAGCGCGGCATCGTGCACGGCAACGGTGTCGGACCCGACATCGCCTGGTTCACCGATCCCTCGGGAAACGTGATTGCACTTGCGCAACGAGGTGAGCAATGAGCGCGAGCGCGGCATCGGCGGATCAGTATCCTTCGCCCATGCGGCCACTGCGATACTCCATCAACATCACGATCGACGGCTGTGTCGACCACACGGCCGTCAACCCGACCGAGGCGATGCATCGGCATTCGGCACAGCTACTCGCCGACGCCGATGCGCTGGTCTTCGGTCGGGTGATCTACGAGATGATGGAAGCCGGATGGCGAGAGGTCGCCAGAAACGACGAGATCACCGACGGCAGGCCCGAGTGGATGGTGCCCTTCGCCCACGTTATCGACCGTGCGAAGAAGTACGTCGTCTCCGACTCGCTCACCAGCGTCGACTGGAATGCCGAACTGATCCGTCGCGACGACCTCGAGTCGACGGTCCGCGAACTCAAGGCCCAACCGGGCAACGGCCTGGCCACCGGGGGCGTCACGCTGCCGCTCGCGCTTGCCGAACTCGACCTCATCGACTCGTACGAGTTCATCGTCCATCCGCGCATCGTCGGCCACGGTCCGCGGATCTTCGAGGGGATCTCGCAGCACGTCGACCTGCGCCTTGTCGAGCGCTCCGGGCTCGACGCCGACATCGTCGTCCTCCGTTACGAGCCGGTCCGGTAGTACACAGAACCTCGTTCGCTCTCGGCGTAGCCCACGTCACCATTTGCCGGAACATGCCCGTGTCCTGCGGAGTTGTAGCTGTCAGATCCCCGCCGACACCTGTTTTCGTTGCGACCTGTGCAGACGTTAAGTGCAGGTGCACTCCAGTTGACCACTACAGTGGAAGCCAGGCTGGTCGTCGTATATCCGACACCACCGCAGTTGTCGCCAAGAGGCTTGAAGACATCGACGGCCGGGGCGCTAGCAATGTGAGGGAGAACAATGTTCGAACGGTTCACCGACCGCGCACGCCGGGTTGTGGTTCTGGCCCAAGAAGAGGCGCGGATGCTCAACCACAACTACATCGGCACCGAGCACATCCTCCTGGGTCTGATCCACGAGGGTGAGGGCGTTGCCGCCAAGGCACTGGAGTCTCTGGGGATCTCCCTCGAGGGCGTCCGCAGCCAGGTCGAGGAGATCATCGGCCAGGGTCAGCAGGCGCCGTCGGGGCACATCCCGTTCACGCCGCGTGCCAAGAAGGTCCTCGAGTTGTCGCTGCGTGAAGCGCTGCAGCTCGGCCACAACTACATCGGTACCGAGCACATCCTGCTCGGCCTCATCCGCGAGGGCGAGGGCGTTGCCGCGCAGGTTCTGGTCAAGCTCGGCGCCGACCTCAACCGGGTCCGCCAGCAGGTCATCCAGCTCCTGTCCGGTTACCAGGGCAAGGAGCCGCAGGAGGCGGGCACCGGCGGTCGTTCCAGCGAGGCAGGCACGCCGTCGACCTCGCTCGTCCTCGACCAGTTCGGCAGAAACCTGACCGCTGCTGCCGCCGAGGGCAAACTCGACCCCGTCATCGGGCGCGAGAAAGAGATCGAGCGGGTCATGCAGGTCTTGAGCCGCCGCACCAAGAACAACCCTGTTCTGATCGGCGAGCCCGGCGTCGGCAAGACCGCTGTCGTCGAGGGACTGGCGCAGGCCATCGTCAACGGCCAGGTGCCCGAGACGCTCAAGGACAAGCAGCTCTACACGCTCGACCTCGGTTCGCTGGTCGCAGGCAGCCGTTACCGCGGCGACTTCGAGGAACGCCTCAAGAAGGTGCTCAAGGAGATCAACACCCGCGGCGACATCATCCTGTTCATCGACGAGCTGCACACGCTCGTTGGTGCCGGTGCCGCAGAGGGCGCAATCGACGCTGCGAGCATCCTCAAGCCGAAGCTGGCCCGCGGCGAGCTGCAGACCATCGGTGCCACCACGCTCGACGAGTACCGCAAGTACATCGAGAAGGACGCAGCACTCGAGCGTCGCTTCCAGCCGGTGCAGGTCGGCGAGCCGTCGGTGGAGCACACCATCGAGATCCTCAAGGGTCTGCGCGACCGCTACGAGACGCACCACCGTGTGTCCATCACCGACGGAGCTCTCGTCGCTGCGGCAACCCTTGCCGATCGGTACATCAACGACCGCTTCCTGCCCGACAAGGCGATCGACCTCATCGACGAGGCAGGCGCGCGCATGCGCATCCGCCGGATGACCGCACCGCCAGACCTGCGCGAGTTCGACGAGCGCATCGCCGACGCGCGCAAGGAGAAGGAAAGCGCGATCGACGCGCAGGACTTCGAGAAGGCCGCGAGCCTGCGCGACAAGGAGAAGCAACTCGTCAACGAGCGCGCCGAGCGTGAAAAGCAGTGGCGCAGTGGCGATATGGACGTCGTGGCCGAGGTCGACGACGAGCAGATCGCCGAGGTTCTCGGTAACTGGACCGGCATCCCGGTGTTCAAGCTCACCGAGGAGGAGACCACCCGTCTGCTCCGCATGGAGGACGAGCTGCACAAGCGGATCATCGGCCAGGAAGACGCGGTCAAGGCCGTGTCGAAGGCGATCCGTCGTACCCGCGCAGGGCTCAAAGACCCGAAGCGCCCGTCGGGCTCGTTCATCTTCGCCGGCCCGTCCGGTGTCGGTAAGACCGAGCTGTCGAAGGCGCTCGCGAACTTCCTGTTCGGCGAGGACGACGCGCTCATCCAGATCGACATGGGCGAGTTCCACGACCGCTTCACCGCGTCGCGTCTGTTCGGTGCGCCTCCCGGATACGTCGGATACGAAGAGGGCGGCCAGCTCACCGAGAAGGTGCGCCGTAAGCCGTTCTCGGTGGTCCTGTTCGACGAGATCGAGAAGGCACACTCGGAGATCTACAACACCCTGTTGCAGGTCCTCGAAGACGGACGTCTCACCGACGGCCAGGGTCGTACCGTCGACTTCAAGAACACGGTGCTGATCTTCACCTCGAACCTCGGTACCTCCGACATCTCGAAGGCAGTCGGCCTCGGCTTCTCGAAGACCGGCTCCGACGGCTCGCAGTACGAGCGGATGAAGCAGAAGGTCAACGACGAGCTCAAGAAGCACTTCCGGCCGGAGTTCCTCAACCGCATCGACGACATCGTCGTGTTCCACCAGCTCACCCAGGACGAGATCATCCAGATGGTCGACCTGATGCTGGCACGCGTCGAGACCGCGCTGCGCAACAAGGACATGGCCATCGAGGTCACGGACAAGGCCAAGTCGCTGCTGGCCAAGCGTGGTTTCGATCCGGTTCTCGGTGCGCGCCCGCTGCGTCGCACCATCCAGCGTGAGATCGAGGATCAGCTTTCGGAGAAGATCCTGTTCGGCGAGGTCGAGCCGGGTCAGATCGTGCTGATCGACGTCGAGAACTGGGACGGCGAAGGCGAAGGCGAGGACGCGAAGTTCACCTTCGTCGGTTCGGAGAAGCCGCGCGAGCTGCCCGACGCTCCGGTGGAGCTGAGCAAGGCAGGCGAGGGCAAGAGCGACGCCTGAGTCAGTCGAAAGACCGACAAGTCAATAGATCGACAAGTGCAGGGGTGCAACAGTAAAAGCTGTTGCGCCCCTGCGCTGTATCTTCTCGGGTAGTTGCCGCAGCGTCCGCCAGAAGGACAGCGTCTGCCCGAAAGGGCAGTGCGTGCCGAAAGGACATCGGGATGTTTCGACGTGGGCCCAATGCGCCGACCGCGTTGTATGAGGTCGGCGAGCAACTCGGATGGGCCACGGCCACGTCGGTGGACCTCTCGGTCATCCAGCCACCGACCCACGCCGGCGTCGATGTCCACGATCTCCGGCGACGTGGCGCCCGGTGGCAGGCATGGGCGATCGAGAGTCCCGTCGGTGTGCTGGCCTCACACCTCGAGGTGTTCAACGACGAGTACGACCAGCCGGTGTACGACGTCGCTGGTCGCGTGGCGCCCGATCACACACGGGTTGCGTTGCCGCATGTCGAGATCGGATGGCGATTGGTGCCGTACGGCCATCACCGACTCGCGGGCCGGTTCGGGTCGCCGGGGTCGCGCAAGGTGTCGTCGAAGGGCACAGGCATGGCGGTGCGAGTGTCACGCGATTGCGACGAGGCCGCTGTCGATGCGTTGCTCGGCGACCCACGATGGACCGACATCGGCCGTCGCGCACAAGCGATTTCGCGAACCGGACTGGCGGTGGAGATCGTCGGCGGCCGCGCGGTGGTGTTCACCACGACGGCCACAGCGCCACGCGGCACCGAGCGATGGCGTGAGCTGATCGCCGCCGAGGAGGTGCTGCACACCATTCTCGACGAGCACCGCAGATGACCGATCGAGGCTGACGAAGGCAGGCGCCGGCCAGGGTCGCGATCCGATAGAAAATTCAGCAGCGAAGAGCCTGGTACCACCCGTGGTGCCGGGCTCTTCGCATGTCTAAGGTGAGGCGTCGGAAAAAGATTCCGGCACGGGGGAACATGTCAGTGCTTTGGCCGCATCCAATGTAATGACAACGCAGAAAGCGTTGACGAACACCGGAGATCCACTCCTCGAAAGGACCATGATCATGGCGACTGCAAGCTACGACACCAACGGCGACGGCTACGTGGATGTTCAGCTCAAGGACACCAACGGTGACGGTTACGCCGACGTGAAACTCCAGGACACCAATGGCGACGGCTATGCCGACGTTCGGTACACCGATACCAACGGTGACGGACGAGTCGACGTCCGTGAGAGCGACACGAATGGCGACGGCTACATCGACACGCAGTACGCCGACACCAACCGCGACGGCTATGTCGATACCGCGAACTACGACACCAACGGTGACGGCTACGTCGATACCGCGAACTACGACACCAATGGCGACGGCTACGTCGACACCGCGAACTACGACACCAACGGTGACGGCTACGTCGACACCAGCTACGGCGTCTAGCGCGCGTCTGCGGCGGCTGACTCAGTGGCGCCTACCATCGGCGTGATGAAACGAATCGCGCTCGGCGCCACTGATGTCACCGTGCCCAATGTCGTCCTGGGGATGATGCGTATCCAGGACCGCTCCGACGACGAGATCCGCGAACTCGTCGGAGTGGCCCGCGACGCGGGCATCGACTTCTTCGACCACGCCGACATCTACGGCACAGCACCCGCGCACGGATGCGAACAACGTTTCGCGCATGCGCTGCGGTTCTCGTCGTCGGAGCGTGAGCAGATCACGATCCAGTCGAAGGCGGGCATCGTCAAAGATGGTCCCTACTACGACTTCTCGTACGACCACATCGTCGAGGCCGTCGACGGATCGCTGCGGACACTCGACACCGACCACCTCGATATCCTGCTCCTGCATCGACCTGACGCCCTCGTCGAGCCCGACGAGGTGGCACGCGCCTTCGACGACCTGGAACAGGCGGGCAAGGTGCGCCACTTCGGGGTGTCCAATCACACGCCACGGCAGATCGAACTGCTGAAAAGGTCTGTGACACAACCGATCGTCGCCAATCAGCTGCAACTGTCGATCACCCACGCGCCGATCATCGCGCAAGGTGTTGCAGCGAATATGGCGGGCGAGGAGCAGGCGCAGACCCTCGACGGCGGGGGCGTCCTCGACTACTGCCGCCTCAACGACATCACCGTCCAGGCGTGGTCGCCGTTCCAGGCCACATTCTTCGACGGTGTCTTCCTCGGATCCGACCGCTACCCGGAACTGAACGCCGTGATCGACAGGCTCGCAGCGAAATACGACGTCGAGCCGATCGCGATCGCCACGGCGTGGATCACGCGACATCCCGCCCAGATGCAGGTGGTTCTCGGCACCACCACCCCCGCGCGCGTCGTCGCCGCGTCGAAAGGTTCCGACATTCCGCTCACCCGTCCGGAGTGGTACGAACTGTTCCGCGCCGCCGGGCATCCCGTCCCGTAGGTCAGGCGACTGGCACCCGAATACTAGGATGTGCAAGTATTTGGGGAGAAGGTAGGCGCGCGACAGCGAGGAGTGGCACTCATGACGGATCAGCCGACGGTTCTCATCGATGTGGTCGGACGGATCGGGCAGATAACACTCAATCGGCCCGCGTCCATCAATGCGCTCGGTCATCCGATGGCGCTCGCCATGCACGACGCTCTGCGCACGTGGGCGAACGATCCCGCCATCGACGCGGTCGTCGTCGCAGGTGCGGGTGAGCGTGGGCTGTGCGCAGGGGGCGACATCGCGGCCATCCATCGAGACGCGTCGAAGCTCTCGTCGGGTGGAGGGGGAGACGACGCGGTGGCCGCGAACAGTCCGTCCGGCCGCTTCTGGTCGGACGAGTACCGCCTCAACCTCGACATCTCGACCTATCCCAAGCCCTACGTCGCGATCATGGACGGAATCGTGATGGGTGGCGGCGTCGGTATCTCCGCGCACGGCAACACGCGCGTCGTCACCGACAGAACTCGTCTGGCCATGCCGGAGGTCGGTATCGGCTTCGTGCCCGACGTCGGCGGGACATTCCTTCTCGCACGCGTGCCGGACCAACTCGGTACCTACGCAGCGCTGACCGGCGGCACGCTGTCCGGTGCCGACGCGATCGCCATGGGCCTCGCCGACCACTACGTCCCGGCCGAGAATCTCGACGCCTTCCGTGACTCCATCGTCTCCGACGGCGTCGACGCCGCGCTGTCGCGCTACGCCGTGACGCCGCCCGCATCGACGCTCGACGCCGAAAGAGACTGGATACGTGAGGCTTTCGCAGCCGATACGGTGTCGGAGATCATCGAGAGGTGTCGAGCGGTTGGTGTCGAGTCGGCCGATCGTGCCGCGGATCGGATCGCGTCGAAGAGTCCGGCCTCGTTGGCCGCAACCCTGTACGCGTTGCGCCACAAGGAATCCGACCTTGCGCAGACACTGCGTCGTGAATATCGCGTCTCGCTGCGCTTCCTGCAGCACCCCGACATGGCCGAGGGAATCCGCGCGCAGGTGATCGACAAGGATCGCACCCCGGCGTGGACCTCGGATCATGCGTCGGCCGCTGCGTCGCTCGACGCCGTGTTCGCCCCGCTGCCTGCAGCCTGTGAGCTCTCGCTCGACACCACAACCGTCTAGGAGGAATCGAATGTCCGAGTACGAGACGATCGTCACCGAGAGTGCTGATGGCATCGGTGTGATCACACTGAACAGACCGAAGGCGCTCAACGCGCTGAACACCACGCTGATGAACGAAGTCGTCACTGCGGCAGAGCAATTCGACGCTGATCCGGAGATCGGCGCCATCGTCATCACCGGTTCCGAGCGTGCCTTTGCAGCGGGCGCCGACATCAAGGAGATGTCCGACAAGACCTTCAGTGAAGTGGTCAGCGAGTCGTTCTTCGGCGCCTGGGACAACCTGTCGCGGCTGCGCACCCCGACCATCGCCGCGGTGACCGGCTACGCACTCGGGGGTGGCTGCGAACTCGCGATGCTCTGCGACATCCTCATCGCGGGCGACAACGCGGTGTTCGGGCAACCAGAGATCAACCTGGGGGTCATCCCCGGTATCGGCGGATCGCAGCGCCTGACCCGCGCCATCGGCAAGGCCAAGGCGATGGATCTGATCCTCACGGGTCGTCAGATGAAGGTCGACGAGGCCGAGCGTGCCGGACTCGTCTCCCGCGCCGTGCCGGCCGCCGAATGCCTCGCGACAGCGAAAGAGGTTGCCGTGACGATCGCGGGCAAGTCGTCGATCGCGGCGGGGCTGGCCAAGGATGCGGTGAATCGTGCCTTCGAGACGACACTGACAGAGGGCGTGCGTGCCGAACGCGGCCTGTTCTACTCGACGTTCGCCACCGACGACCAGACCGAGGGCATGGCGGCGTTCGTGGCCAAGCGCGAGCCGGATTTCCGTAACCGCTGAACCCGATCGATCGCCGACCGGCGGTCATGAGCGGCGACGGGTGTGGTCGCGACGGTCTGCGTGAGGAATATGGGAAGATCACAGGCGTGTCTCGACGTCTGTTCCGCCGCATGGGTATTGCCGCCGGTGCACTTCTCGCTGCCGCGGCCGTGGTCGTGCCCGGCGTCAGCGGAGACGGCACGTCGCATGGGCCGACCGTCAAGCCAGCCGTCCGTGCCTCCGCTGAGACACCGCCGGCGTATGTGGCGCTCGGAAGTTCGTACGCCGCAGGCCCAGACGCCGTACCGACGCGTCTGAACGTCTGCTTCCGCAGCCCCGACAACTACCCCAATCGGGTGGCCAAAGCGATGCGCCTGCGACTGGTCGACGCCACGTGTTCGGGTGCGACCACGGAGAACATCGTCGACAAGCCGCAACGATTCCTCGCGCACAAGCAGATCGACGCCGTCACCCGCAACACCGCACTCGTGACCGTCACCAGCGGCGGAAACGACATCGACTACATCGGCCGATTGCTCGCGATGAGTTGCAACAACGTCGCGAGCGGCGTCGACAAAGCTTTGGGGCCTGCCGCCAGGAGTTGTCACACCGGGCATCGGATCGCCGCGGAACCCACCGACGCCGACTACGCGCGGGTTCAGCGCCTATTGATCCAGACGGTGTTGGAGATCAAGCTGCGTGCTCCTCGCGCGCGAGTGGTGCTCGTCGACTACCCACCGCTCACCGTCGCGGGTGAGGCGCCGTGCGACCTGCTCCCACTCACGCCCGAGCAGACTGCGCAGACGGTGCGGATCTTCGACAGGCTTGCGGATGCCACAGCGCTGGCGGCACACGAGACCGGCGTCGACCTGGTCCAGGCGTCGGTCGCAGGCGCCGACCACACCGTGTGTTCTGCACAGCCGTGGCTGCGGGGGTTCGCTCCGCCGATTCCGTATCACCCGACGACGCGCGGCAAGGCCGGCGTCGCGGGCCTCGTCGTCGAATCGCTCGGCGGTCCGGTCGCCTGATCGCGCCCGATCTCCTTGGAAGTCGGTGTCCCTGAAAGCCTGCGTCCCCGGAAGTCGGTGTCCCTGAAAGCTGGGGCATGTGCGTGAGGCGGGGTGCCTTTAGCGTTGGTCATGGCTCCGGTGCCACCGGGGTGAGGGGGTAGGCCGCCGTCGGACGAATGTCATGTGGATGGAGATCTCGTGGGTGCAGGTTGTTGTGACCATTGCCGCCGCTGTTATCTGCCCAGCTCGCGTGGTGCCCTGGGGAGGGGGCCGCGAGCTGGGCGGCGTCTACATCCGAGCGTGACGTTTCGACGACGGTCGGTGCCTCCGAACACGACGGTCGCCGAGAGGGAACCTCCGTCATCTCGGTGATTCGATGAATCCCAGATCAGCGGCCCCCATCTCGGTGACTGTCGTGCGGACGCGGCCATCAGCGTCGACTCCGACCCACTCGCATCGGTCGTCGGCCTCGGCGACGACGCTCACAGCAAACGTGCGGTGCCGTGGCAGCGCGCGTATGCGGACTGCGCCGTCCGCCGCTCGGCGGAGCGTGCCGATGATCAGCTCGCGTGTGGACTTGTCGAGAGGATCCGGGGCGTCGCTGTCGGGGCGATCGAGCCCGCGGTCGTCGAGGAGGCTCACCGCGACCCCTCGACGTCGGGCATCGTCGACCGCGGCGTTGATGTCCGGAGTGCACAATGCCCTGGAACGCAACAGATCTCGTAGCCGCGCCTCGGTGAGGCTGCATTCGGTTCGGGTTGCGTCGTCAAGGCGCTCGCCGCCGCAGAGTCGCAGCAGGAGCGGTCGGGCCAATGCGGTGACCGGTTCGAGTTGTCGGGCGCGTTCCTGGGCCGCGGCACGCGCCGCGGCGACGTTGCCCGCAGCTTCTGCCGTTCGTTGTCGACTGTCGGTCAGATCACGCGCCAGCGTTCGATTGACCCGCGCAAACACGACGCCGATCGCGACGAAGCCGCCAGAGGGGCCGATCAGCAGAATGCCGGGAAGTGCGTTGCCCGTGGCGGCGTACGACCACAGACCTGTCACAGCCAAGGCAACGGCGAAGCCGATGATCGCTGTGGCGGGCCGTCCCCTCATCGCGAGCAGTGCCGCGATCAGTGCCGGTGGGCCGGTCACCCACAGGGGAATCGCCTGCGTGGTGTCTTCGAGTGCGAAGAGGTAGGTGGCGCACATGAGCGCGGGCACCGCGGCGACGAAGAGTGCCGGCAGTGGGCGCAGGACGTCAGTTACGCCGCCGACCAGGAACGCGACCGCGACCGCCATCATGACGACGATCCCTACCGGGACCCACCAGGGAGCGGAACCCGGATTGAGTGCAGCAGCCGCAGCAAGGACGATGACGATCGACGCAGCGAGCACCCGAGCGGTGGATGAACGCAGGCGGAGTGGGTCGGGTTCATCGACGCGGACGGGATCGGCAGGCCTGTGCCAGACGAGCGTCACGGCGGTGCCCCTGCCGGGAACGGAGTCGACGGTCGCCTCACCACCCACCCGCCGTAATCGTTCCTCGACGGACATCGCGAGTCCGAGCCGCTCACGTGGCACAGCAAGGCGATCGAAACCAGGCCCGTCATCACCGATGGTGACCTCGATCCCATGATCTTCGACGAGTATTCGGCAGGATCGGCTGCACTCGGGTGGAACGTGCCGAAAGCAGTTGCGAGCGGCCTCCGCGGTCGCTCCGACCAACGCTTCCACGGACACCTGCGGAAACGTCGATCCGGCGGATGCGCGCACGTCGCTGCTCACAGTCATGCCGGGATCGTTGTGCTGCGCGGCCTCGCTGAGCCTGCGCACGACCCCGGCAGGTTCTGGATTGAGACCCGACGTCGTCTCGCGCAGGGCGTCGTCGAGCGCGACCAGCGTTGCGGTTGCACGAGAGGGGAGTCGAGGCGAGTCCGGGTTTCGCGCGGCCTCGAGAAGAGTGGACATGATCTCGTCGTGGGTGATCGCCCGTGTGAGCGCGCGTTCGGCCAACCGTGCGCGGGTCGCGGCCGTCTGCTCGGCGAGGGCGATCTCAGCGGCAGAGTTGCGGTCGAGGGTGGCCGCGATGCGCAATCCGGACACGCCGAGTGCGAACGGCACGATGGCAAATGCCGCGCTGCACGCGGCGTCGGCAATCATCGTCGCCGGCGACGAAATCCCCTGGGTCACATTGCCGGTGACCTTGATCGTGATCGCGCAGACGATCAGATACAGAGCTGCCGGGGCGGGTTTCCATGCGATCATCGCGCAGATCGTGCCCAACACCACGAAGGGTCCGAGCCAGTAGACGGTGGCATCGTCGAGCGGTGTGCCGTTCCACGCAGGCCACCAGAGGAGTTCCGCCACGAGCACACCGAGTGCTCCGAGGGCGGCCCACCGTCGGAGCCGGACCGGATTGGCCGAGATCAGGCAATGAACTCCGACGATGACGCCCGGGAGTGCCGCACAGATCAATGCCGTCGGAGTCCACCACCACGCCGATATCGAGCGTGCTTGCGCTACTGCGGGAATCAGAAATGGAATGAATACGCAGTAGGCCGCGCCCGCAAACAATCCGTAGTAGCGAAGCGTTCGAGAGACGGCCGTTCGAGAGGCAGCGGAGTCCGTGGTGGGCGATTGGTGCGTGGCATTCTTCGATGGTCGCCTCGCACTGTTCCGACGGAACTCGGACACCGACCGATATGGTTCGGGGAATTGCCGTGCGGTCACCGCCCGCATTATTCCCCCAAGCAGCTCATGCTGTCTCGTAGAGAGCGCATTCCGACCACTTTCCCGAAGGGACTATCCCATGGTGAATTCGGAAGAATCCGAAAGTCAGATCCGGCGAATCGGAGTCATCGATGATCACGATTCGGTGATCGAGGGCTTACGGGGTTTCTTCGCGGATACACGTGACCTGCAATTGGTTGTCGGCGCGCACACCGTCGAAGAACTCCTTGCTCAGCTCGGACCCGGCACTGCCGACATGGGCGTCCCACTTGACCTGGTCGTCCTCGATCTCCGGCTCGGTGACGGGTCGACGCCCGCGGGCAATATCGCCGAGTTATCGGAAGCCGGAGTATCGACGCTCGTCTACACGTCAGGAGACGAACCCTATTTGGTTCGGGATGCGGCAGGCGCTGGAACTCTCGGCGTCGTCCGCAAGAACGCGACGAAGGCAGAGGTGTGCACAGCGGTGCGTACGGCAGCGGCGGGGTCGACCGTTGTGTCGATGGATTGGGCGGCGGCGCTCGACTCGGACCCGCAATTCGTCGACCTTCCCACGCGACTGAGAGAAGTGTTGGAACTGTACGCCGCGGGCGGATCGGGGGCTCACGTCGCTCGTGTCATGGGGCTCTCTCCGGACACGGTCAACGAATACATCGAGCGCATTCGCAGTAAGTACCGCGAGGTGCATCGCGACGCTCCGACGAAGACGGACCTCTACAAAAGAGCTGTCGAGGACGGCTGGCTTCCTATGCCGCGTCGGAATCCGCCGAAATAGCCGCCCCCGAGGATGCTGAATGTGTGTCGAATCGAAGGATGTGGGTGCTGCAACACCCACATCCTTCGATTCGACACACATCTGTAGCTCGACGGGTCGCCGCGCCGGCGAGATAGGGGGAGCAGGCGATCTCGCGGTCACGACCAACGGCCCCGCGGTCTCGGTGTGATGGCCCCGGACTTGCTGCTGCTCGTGCCGCCGAGGATGTCGTCCGCTCGAAGGGATTCGTGTCCTTGTGGACATCGGATCGTGGAGAGGCCCCAATGTGTGACACACTAGAAGTCGGGTCGTCGAACTGACGGCTCAGCAAAACAGGAAGAGAAATTGCATGACTCAGGGCACCGTCAAATGGTTCAACGGCGAGAAGGGCTTCGGCTTCATTGCTCCCGATGACCAGAGCCAGGACGTGTTCGTTCACTACTCCGCCATCACGGGCAGCGGCTTCCGCAGCCTCGAGGAGCAGCAGCGCGTCGAGTTCGACGTCGAACAGGGCGCCAAAGGACTTCAGGCCACCAACGTGACCGCTCTCTGATTTACATCAGACACAGGTAAAAAGCCCCGACGATGTCGTCGGGGCTTTTTCGTGCACGCTGGTTTTTATCAGACCGGCTGTTCGGTGAACTCGTCGTCGCGGTTGCGCCACTGATGCCACGCGACGATCACGGCGGAGATCGCGAGTAGCGCTCCGGTCGCGGCGAACAGGTAGCCGGCCCAGACGTCGAACACCTCTGAGGCGATCACTCCGCCGACGATCGCCACCACCGCGACGGCCAGCGATCGGCCGACATTCTGGGAGCGCCAGTCGAGGCGATTGCGACCGGTGGTGATCAGGCTGATCGGGCTGCGTCGAAGCACCTCGACCACGAAGATGGTTGCCGCGACGGTGGCCGCGTAGGCAAAGATCACGCGTGGAACACCGGGCCACGACGCCGGTGCGATGGTGGGCAGCAGTGCGCTCAGCGCGAGGGGATGCGCGAGGTAGATCCCGAACGATCTGTCCGACGCCGTGCGGAGAATCTTGTCGGGGACCGACCCCGGTGTTCGACGCTGCTGCCAGATGGTGCCCAGGCAGTAGAGCATCATGATGATCGCGATGAACGCGTAGACGTTGTGCGGCAAGAACACGTTGGTGGCGCGTGCGACGGAAGTGCCGGTCGACGTGATGTGCAGGTAGTACGCGAGCGTGGCGCCGATGGTCGCGACACACGCCGCGAGAAGTGCCCAGCGCCAACGGATCACGAACGCCTGGAACGCCTCGTAGTGCATGGCAGCGACACATCCCGCGAGGATGAAGAACTGATACGGGAAGATCGTGATGACCAGGTGCGTCCAGATCACGCCGCCGACGCCGTCGGCGAAAATGTCGAGCGGCGGGCGGACCATGAGGTACATCAACGTCACCTGGATCGCGAAGCTCACGATCAACTGGTAACGGTGAAAACCCCACGTGCGCTTGAGGATTGCGAGGATGAGCGGGAAGAACAGGTAGATCTGCATGCTCACCGACAAGAAGTACAGGTGATACATCGCGTTGCCGGTGATGAGGTCGTAGCCGATGCTCTTGGCTGCGGTCACCATCGAATGTTGATCGGCGACAATGCCTTTCAACGTCTCCAGGCCGCCGATACGGTATCGCCCGTACAGCCAGTAGAACAGTGTCCACGTCACGAAGGGCAGCCCGATGAGCTTGAATCGACGGCGCCAGAAGCTGATCGGCTCGAGGCTGCGGTTTCGGTACTGATACGTCAGCACAAAGCCGGTGAGCGCGAAGAAGCCATATCGGGTGTAGCGAAGAAAGACCTCGACGGAGCCTGCGGCAACGCTCGTCGCGGCGGTGATGCCGATCATGACGTGATCGAGGATCACGCCTCCGAAGGTCACGAGCCGGACCAGGTCGATCTGATACAGATGCTTGTCGCGCCGCGGCTGCTCGGTCAGCGACGGCGTTTCGGCCAGCACCGTTGTGTCTGCTTTGTCGCTTTCGGGGGAGCCTTCGGGTTCTGGCAGTCGCGGCGTCGTCTGCTGGCTTACGATTGCTCACCCTCCGTTAACCCGGCGACCAGAGATCATGAGTCGCCCTAAATGGTGTGTTGCATCGAGGAACGGTACTCCCCGATCCTGTGATTCTTGCTGTGAGACAGCTGTCGGGCCTAATCGACGTCCGGTTTGCGCCGAATTGGGTAATTGCTGGTCAGCGGGTGCGCCGCCACACCGCGAGCCCGATTGCCGCGGCGACGAAGCACGACGCCGCACCAACGGCGAGCCCCGTGCGAGCCCCGGCCACCTCGGTGATTGCACCGATCAACGGTCCACCGATCGGCGTCGACCCCATGAAGGCGACCGACCACAGTGCCATCACCCGACCGCGCATCTGCGGGCGTGAGTTGAGCTGAAGCGTCGCGTTGCCCGTCGACATGAACGAGACGCTGAGCCAGCCGACGAAGAACAGCGCGACGATCGCCAGCCACAAGCTGGGTGCTGCCGCTGTCACCGCGATGGTGATGCCGAATCCGGTCGCGGTCACGATCAGCGTGCGCAGGCCTGTGGTGCCGCGTGCGGCGACGATGAGGCCGCCGACGACCGCACCGACCCCCATCGACGACGTCATGAACCCGAAAGCCTGCGGTCCGCCGTCGAAAACGTCACGGGCGGCAACGGGGAGCGATACCTGGAACTCGTATGCGAGCGTGCCGACGAGCGCCATCATGACCAGCGGAACCCACAGGATGGGTTTGCTCCGGACGTAGCGCAGGCCCTCACGGAGCTGTCCCTTGGCGCGTGGGACGGGAATCTCGTGGGAGATCTCCGAGGTCCGCATCGCGACGAGTGAGACCACAACCGCGACGAAGCTCGTCGCATTGATGACGAAGCACCATCCGGCGCCCACTGCTGCGAGTAGTACGCCCGCCACCGCGGGACCGATCGCTCGCGCGGCGTTCACCATGACGGAGTTCAGGGTGACCGCGTTGCGGATCAACGATTCGCCGACGATCTGGTGGATGAAGGCCTGTCGCGCCGGATTCTCGAATGCGTTGTTGAGTCCGAGGAGTAGCGCGAGGATCGCGATCTGCCACACCGCGATCCAGCCGCCGAGTGTGAGGATCGCCAGCACCAGCGCGAGCACACCCATGATCGACTGCAGAAAGATCATGAGCAGACGCCGGTCGACGCGGTCGGCGATCACGCCCGCATACGGCCCGATGATCAGGATCGGTAGCGCCTGCAGAGCGACGATCAGACCGAGGATCGACGACGACCCGCTGAGCGTGAGCACCAGCCAGGCCTGCGCCGTGGCCTGCATCCACGTCCCGATCAGCGAGACCGCCTGACCGCCGAAGTAGAGGCGGTAGTTGTGTACCGACAGTGACGCGAAGACCCCGGTCGACTGCGCGGGTAGCGGCGACGTCGGGGCGGTCAACGCTGCGCGCGATTGAGCCGCCAGACGTCCGTCGACAACTTCGTCGCGAAGCCGCACCACAGCGGGTACGGCGTCAGCGCGGCTCCCGCGCCCGGCGAGACCTTGGCCGTGCGCCGCGCGAGGTCGGCGCTGCTAGCAGTCAGTGCCAACGCGGTGATCGCCGACGCTCCGAGTCGGTGCGCGCCGAAGAACAGCCAGCTCCAGCCGGCGTTGAGCACCAGATTGGTCCCGAGCGCTGCGGTGTACTTCTTCGCCTCGGCGGCGTCGTGTTCGTTCAGTTCGTCGATGCTGATCGCCGATGTCACCGCGATGTCGGCATAGAGTGCGGTCCACACGATCGGGAATGCGAGATCGGGTGGCACATACGACGGCTTGTTCAGTTTCGGGTACCACGACTGCAGTGCCGAGCGAGACGCGATGCTGCCGACGGCTGCCGCTGCTGCGGTACCCAGGCCCGTGGCGAGAAGTGTTGTCAGACGCACTCCATCGACGTTACCGCCGCGCCCAACTCAATAGACTATATTGTTTGCCATGAGTGCCGATGTTCCCGCACGCACCCGCAGGCGTCGGCCACGACTGTCCGACGAGGCGGCCGAGCATGTGCGCGAGCTGATCGTCTCCGGTCAACTCGAGCCGGGACAGTTCATCCGTCCGGAGACGATGGCAGCCGAACTGGACATCTCTGCGACACCGATGCGTGAGGGACTCCTGACCCTACAGAGCGAGGGCTTGCTGCGCGTCGAACCGCGCCGCGGCTTCATGGTTTCTCCGTTGAGCGCCAACGACATCGAGGATGTCTTCGTCGGGCAATCGCTTCTCGCAGGTGAATTGGCCGCGCGTGCCACCTCACGGATGTCCGACGACGAACTCGACGCGCTCGAGAAGATCCAGGCAGATCTCGAACATGCCGCTGACACAGCCGATTACGACGAAGTGGAACGACTCAACCACGTGTTCCACCGGTCGATCTACTCGGCCGCCGGCTCTCCGAAGCTCTCGTGGATGATCAAGGGATCGCTCAACTATGCGCCGCGTCGGTTCTTCGCCTCGGTCGACGGGTGGCCGCAGGCGTCGGCCGCCGACCATCGGGCGATCATCGCGGGGTTGCGTGCTCGCGACGGCGAGGCCGCTCGGGCGGCGATGGTCGACCACATCAGGAACGCAGGACGCCTCCTCGCCGCACAGCGTTGACGAGGGCGTTGCCGGCGACTTACGGATTATGTGCAATCCGCCTAGGATGAGGGCATGGCGGGTGAGGGTGAGACGAGTGTCGAGGTCGCAACCCGCCTGTTCGACCTGTTGACCGACGCGCTCGAACGCAGAACCCGAGACCTGAGTATCGCCGGCTCGTCGACGCTGTTCAGTTTGTGGCGCTGGGGGCCGCGGCGCGCAACGAGCCTCGCCCTACTCGAGGGTCTCAACCAGCCTGCCATGACCGCGCTCATAGCCTCGCTCGAACGCTCGGGAATGGTCGAGCGCCGTCCAGATCCGGCCGACGGACGGGCATCGCTCATCGCGATCACCGACTCGGGTACCGCCTACATCGAGGAGCGAGTGCGTGAGCACGTCGAAGCCCTCGCAGTGGGAATCGACGGAATGTCGGAGCGTCGGAGGTCTGAATTGTTCTCGGCGACAGACGCTCTCGCTGAACTCGCCGATCGACTCCGCGCCGACGGCTAGTCCGCTAGTCGTCGAAAAAATTCATCACCAGCGGACTGGCCTCTGCACGACACTCGTCGAAGTAGGCGTGCCGGGCGCCGTCGAAGACGTGCGTCCTGGCGTCGGGAATGGCCGACGCCAGGATCTCGGCGTTGACGACCGGTGCAAATCGGTCGTCGGAGCCGTGGAGGATGAGGGTTGGCGTGGTGATTTCCGGCAGGTGGTCCCATGCATCGTGAGAGTCGCTGGCGCGCAAGTGTTGTCGGCGTGCGCGTGGCGTCATCGTCGGGTCACCGAGAACTGTGTACGGCCCGGGGTTGGCCGACTGCCATTCGGGCGTGTACATCAGGTCGGTCATGACCTGCGTGGCATCCGGGCCGGCCAGGGCGCGACGGACCGACGAATCCCGTTCGCGCGCATGGCTTCCTCCAGGAGTTGTGCAGCCGAGAACGAGTCTGCGGACGCGATGGGGCGCGGAGATGGCGATCCACTGCGCGGTGCGCCCGCCCATGGATGTGCCGTAGACGTCGAATCGGCCGATCGACAACGCATCGAGCACCGACAGCGCATCCTGCGCGAATAACTGTGTGCTGTAGTCGCCGTCGGGGGAATCGCTTGCGCCGGTGCCGCGGTAGTCGAAGGTGACGGTGGTGCGGTGTCGTGCGAAGTCGTTGCGGGTGCGGTCCCACCAGTGGTGGTTGTTGGACTGACCGGGTAGCAGGAGCAACACCGGTCCGCTCCCGCGTACCTGTACGGCCAGGCGGGTGCCGTCGGACGCACGGGCGGTTTCGTGATACTCCTGCACGGGCACCATTCTGACAGCACCGCTGGTCATGACCGGACCGCGGCGAGGATCTGCTGCGCGCGTGCGACGACGGGGGGATCGACCATGTGGCCGTCGACCGCGACGGCCGACCCGTCGGCACGCGTGGCGTCGACGATCCGCCGTGCCCACGCGACCTGATCATCGGTCGGTGCGAGTCGATCGTGCACCGCAGCGACTTGGCTCGGGTGGATGCAGAGCTTGCCGCGCAAACCGATTCGCGCGGCGTATCCCACATCGTCTGTGAGCTTCTCGGCGTCGCGCAGCGCCGTCGTGACCCCGTCGACGGGCGAAGCGACGCGCGCCGCTGCCGATGCGAGAACCAGCGTCGACCTCGCGTTCAGTAGCGCCTCGCGATCGTCGGGATCGACACCGAGTTCGGCCGCGAAATCGATGGCGCCGAAGGCGACCCGTGCGACGCCGGGTGTCGCGGCGATCCGAGGGGCGTTGAGCACACCGACCGCGGTCTCGATCAGCGGGATGACCGGAGCCTCCGTAGCCGCGGCGACCTTCCAAACGATCTCCGGCGATTCGGCTTTGGCGATCATGGCCGCTGTCCCGACCGTGCTGTGTGTGCCCGCCGTGCTGTGTGTGCTTACCGCGCCGAGCATGGCGACGTCGTCGTCGAACCATGTCGTGTCTGCGCCGTTGATTCGGACAACTGCGGGGTGTCCGGCCGACAACCACTGGGCAACATCGGATCTCGCGGCCTCCTTGTCGTCTGGCGCCACCGCGTCCTCGAGGTCGATCACGACGACGTCGGCGCCTGCCGCCTCGGCCTTCGCGAAGCGATCGGGGCGGTTTCCGGGAACGAACAGGAAGGTCCTGGCAGCGCGGATGAGGTCGACGTTCATCCGAGCGTCCCCTGCCCGGTGACGTGCACCGTGTCGGTACCGCTGACGATCTTCAGCTCGATGTCATCGCCGTCTCCCGATGGCCAGCCTTCGAGGCGGAAGGCGTCGCCGAGGAACAGGGGCTTGCGTAGTCGGAAGTCGAAGCTGCGCAACGATTGTCCTGACCTCGCCCGCACCAGCTCGGCCAGGTAGGTCGCGAGAAGTGGGCCGTGGACCACGAGGTCGGGATAGCCCTCGACCTGCGTCACGTAGGGCTGGTCGTAGTGGATGCGGTGTGCGTTCGACGTGAGCGCCGAGTAGCGGAACAGCAGGGGAGCGGTGGGCGTCGGCTCCGCGGTCCACGCGGCATCCGTCGGACCGAGTTCGGAGACCTCACGCTCAAACGGGCGCGACGATCCGGAGTCGCTGCGGTACACCAGGTCCTGATCCTCGACGAGGGCCGTCCGGTCGTCTTGGATGTACTCCGACCGCACGGTGACGAACAGCATGTCGCCTGTGCGGCCGTGCTTTTCGGTGACCGCGTGCAGGCTCGTCCGTTTCTGTGTGGGCGTACCGAGGCGGAGCGGTTCGGCGATCCGGATCGACGACCCGGCGAACATGCGTCGTCGGTCGGGGATCGGTGGGAGGAAGCGGCCATCCGTCGGATGTCCGTCGGGGCCGAGTTCACGGGTGGGGGGCCACTCGGAGAAGTAGATCCACTGCCAGGTCATCGGGAGTTGTGAACCCGCGCTGAATGTTTCGTCCAGGTCGAGGGTCGCGGCCAGGCGTGATGCCTGTGCGGGATCGAGAGCGTCGGCCTCGACGACGGGCTGCGGTGCCCAGTTCTCGACGTAACTGCTCAACGTGGTGGTCGCGGTGTCGGTCACGAGGTGCCTCCCTGTGCGGTACCGGTCTTCTGTGTGGGTGCACCGAGCACGCCCGACGAGAGGAGTGCGTCGATGTCGTCGTCGGATGCGCCCAGTTCGCGGGCGATGGCGATGCTGTCGGCGCCGAGCGCCGGAACCGGGTCCATTCGCGCTTCGTCACCGAAACCGATGGGCGGCAACAGAGCTCGTATCGGTCCGCGCTCTGTGTCGACGCTGCGCCAGCGGTCACGGCCCGCCAGAACCGGATGGTCGAGGAACTCCGAGACGGTGTTGACGCCGCCGAAGGCTATCTTCGCCTGCTTGAGTCGGGCGGTCAGTTCGTCTGTTGTCATCCTGCCGAAATGCTCGGTCACCGCGGCGTCGACGGCCTCGCGATTGGCCACCCGCAACGTGTTCGACGCGAACCGTGGATCGACGGCGAGAGCCCCGTCGTCGAAGACGTTCTCGCACAGCCGTTGCCACTCCGGTTCGTTCTGAATGGCGAGGAGAAAGATGTGTCCGTCCGCGGCGGGGTACGGGCCGTACGGCGAGATGGTGGCGTGCGCGGCGCCGAAGCGTCCCGGTTGTCTGCCCGCGCCCTGAGTGAAGTGTGCCGGCTGGCCCATCCACTCGCTCAACGCCTCGAACAGCGAGACCTCGAGGGTGGCGCCCTCGCCGGTCACCTGGCGCTGATAGAGCGCCGCGAGTACTCCGGAGAATCCGTACATCCCGGCGGCGATGTCGGCGATGGAGACACCGACCTTGGCGACGTCGTCGGGAGTTCCGGTCATCGACACCAGACCCGTTTCGCATTGCACCAGAAGGTCATACGCCTTGCGATCAGCCCACGGTCCGGTGCTGCCCCAGCCGGTGATGGAGAGCACGATCTTGCGCGGATCGCGCGCCCGCACCTCGTCGGCTCCGAGCCCGAGTCGTTGCGCGGCACCCGGCCCGAGGTTCTGGACGATCACGTCGGCGCGATCGGCCAACTCGTGCAGCATCTTTGCGCCCGACTCCGATTTCACGTCGAGTGCAACGGACTCCTTGGAGCGGTTGAGCCACACGAAGTAGCTGGCAAGACCGTCGACGGATTCGTCGTAGGCGCGGGCGAAGTCGCCCGTACCGGGACGTTCGATCTTGATCACGCGCGCGCCGAGATCGGCGAGCTGTCGAGTCGCAAACGGTGCTGCGACAGCGTGTTCGAGCGACAGGACCGTCACTCCGGACAGGGGGAGCATGCTCTCACCTCCGCGGTGATATTCGGGTGTGATGATCAGATCAGATGTCGAGTCCGCCGCGTTTCACGAGTTGCTTGGCGATGACGTTCTGCTGGATCTCGTTGGTGCCCTCGCCGACGATCATCAGCGGTGCGTCACGGAAGTACCGCTCGACGTCGTATTCGGTGGAGTAGCCGTAGCCGCCGTGGATGCGAACGGCGTCGAGCGCGATCTCCATCGCGGTCTCCGAGCAGAAGAGCTTGGCCATTCCGGCCTCCATGTCGGCGCGTTGTCCGGTGCCGACACGGTCGGCGGCGTCGAACAGCAGGCTGCGGGCCGCAGCGAGCTTTGTTCCCATGGTGGCGAGCATGTTGCCGACGGCCTGGTGCTTCCAGATCGGCACCCCGAAGCTCTCGCGGTCCTGCGCATAGCTCAGCGCGTCGTCGAAAGCTGCTCGCGCGACACCCGTGGCGCGTGCGGCGACCTGGATGCGGCCGACCTCGAGGCCCTTCATCATCTGGGCGAAACCCTTGCCTTCTGTGCCGCCGAGCACGGCGTCGGCGGGCACGCGCGCGTCGGTGAAGTTCAGTTCGCAGCTCTCGACGCCCTTGTAACCGAGCTTCGGCAGGTCCTTGGACACCTCGAAGCCGGGCACCTTCTCGACGAGGAGGATCGAGACGCCGGCGTGCGCGGGCTTGGCCTTGGGGTCGGTCTTGCAGAGCAGTGCGACCAGGTCGGACTTGCGGGCATTGGAGATCCACGTCTTCGAGCCGTTGATCACGTACTCGTCGCCCTCACGGATAGCGCTGGTGCGCATGGCCTGCAGGTCGGAGCCGCCGCCGGGTTCGGTCAGCGCCATGGTTGCGCGGATCTCGCCGGTTGCCATGTGCGGTAGGTACATCTGCTTCTGCTCCTCGGTACCGAAGGTCAGGAGAAGTTTGGCGACGACGGTGTGCCCGCCCATCGCTCCCGCGAGACTCATCCAGCCGCGGGCGAGTTCTTCGGTCACCCGCGCGTAGCAGGGCATGGAGACCTGGGCGAAACCGTACGGCTCGGGGATGGCAAGCCCGTAGATGCCCATCTCCTTCATCTGCTCGATGAGGTCCTCGGGGTAGGTGTTCGAGTGCTCCAACTCCCGCACCACCGGGCGTACCTGCTTGTCGACGAAGTCGCGAACGGTCTTGATGATGGCTTCTTCTTCGACGCTCAGCGTGCTGGTCATGGGAGCTCCTTCAAACGATGTCTATTAAAAATAGTCTATAGAGTTTGCGGGGAGTTGTCATCACCTTCTACGTCTAGGGGGCGACACGCTCGGCGTATGCCGTGGTCACAACTGCCTAACGACGCCCCTGAGCATTTGGCGACGCTCGGCGCGCGGCAGTAGCATTTGAGGCTGTTGTTATTGGTGTGACTAAAGGGGCTGATGGTGCGACTTCGTGGAGTTCGGTGTGCGACGGCTCTGACCGCGCTCGCGGCTGTGATCGTCGGCGCTGCCACGATGAGCGGAGTCGCCGCAGCCGACCCGACGCCCGTTCCGCCCCCGTCCAGCATTCAGACCGTCGTCCATGACTCGCCGCTGCAGTCGACGCTGATCGTCTACTCGGCGTCGATGAACAGGGCAATCCCCGTCACGGTGCTGCATCCGAAGGACACCAGTAAGGCGGTGCCCACCCTCTATCTGCTCAATGGCGCAGGCGGAGGCGAGGATTCGGCGACATGGGCAGCCAAGACGTCGTATGCGCAGTTCTTCGCCGACAAGAACGTCAACGTGGTCACCCCGATCGGCGGTGCATTCTCGTATTACACCGACTGGCAGCGCGACGACCCGGTTCTCGGCCGCAACAAGTGGCAGACGTTCCTGACCAAGGAACTACCGCCGCTCATCGACAAGGAGTTCAAGACCACCAAGGCCAACGCGATCGCCGGCATCTCGATGGCCGGTACGTCGGTGCTCAATCTCGCGATCGCAGAGCCCAAGCTCTACAAGGCCGTCGCAGCCTACAGCGGGTGTGCACGAACCAGTGATCCGCTTGGGCTGCAATACATTCGGATGGTCGTCGGCGATCGCGGACGCGGAAACATCGTGAACATGTGGGGCGTACCCGGCGGTCCGGGGTGGCGGGCGAACGACCCATATCTGAACGCGGCCAAGCTGCGCGGTACCAAGGTCTACATGACCAGCGGCACGGGGCTGCCCGGCCAATACGATCGGCTCGACTCGCCGCTGATCAACGGCGACCCAGTCACTCTCGCCAACCAGGTCCTGCTCGGCGGGGTCATCGAGGCGGCGGTCAACAACTGCACGCAGCAGATGGTTGCGCGCATGAAGCAACTCCACGTCCCCAACAAGGTTCTGACCCGATCGGGTGGGACGCACTCCTGGGCCTACTGGGAACAGGATCTCCACGACACCTGGCCGATGATCGAGGCCGATCTCAACGCCAAGCCCGCACCGGCCGCAAAGGCTGCGCCGAAGAAGTAGGGTTTGATCTAACGTCGGGCATGCGGCCCGGCCGTCGACTCTCCGCTCGGCCGCTCTTCCACGCAGAGTTCGCACGTCTCGCGGTCTTCTCATGCTCGCGGTCTTGTCACACCGCCCTTCTCACACCTCGCCGCCTCGTCAGGTGAGCAGACTGTGACGGCGAGGTCACGCGCAGAAAACTTCCTGCAACAGGCGCTTCCTATGGTCATAGACACATCACGTCGCGCCGCCGTTGTCGCGACACCTCAGCCCATTGCAGGAAGCGGCATCAACATGAGTTACACGTACACCCGTAAACACCACATCACCGGATGGGACCCGGAGGACCGGCAGGCCTGGGATGCGGGCGGCGCAGAGATCGCCAAGCGCAACCTCGTCTGGTCGATCATCTGCGAGCACATCGGCTTCTCCATCTGGTCGCTGTTCTCGGTGATGGTGCTCTTCATGTCGCCGGAGTACGGCATCAGCCTCGACCAGAAGTTCGCCATCACGGCAACGGCCACTCTCGTCGGTGCTTGCCTCCGTATTCCCTACACCACGGCGACCGCCAAGTTCGGTGGCCGTAACTGGGCGATCTTCTCCGCGGTGGTCCTGCTGATCCCGACCACCCTGGTGTTGATACTGATGCTGAATCCGGGCAAGTTCGGGTTCGGTTGGTTCCTCTTTGCCGCAGCGCTCACCGGCCTCGGCGGCGGCAACTTCGCGTCGTCGATGACCAACATCAACGCGTTCTTCCCGCACCGCCTCAAGGGCTGGGCACTGGGACTCAACGCGGGCGGCGGCAACATCGGCGTCCCGGTGATCCAGTTGATCGGGCTGTTGGTCATCTGGTTGGCGTCCGACAAGCCGGAGATCGTGTGCGCCATCTACCTCGTCGCTCTCGCGTTCGCCGCGATCGGTGCCGCGCTCTACATGGACAACCTCGACCACCAGACCTCGAGCTATCGCTCCATGGTCGATTGCCTGAAGTACCGCGACACGTGGTTGATCTCGCTTCTCTACATCGGCACGTTCGGCTCGTTCATCGGCTTCAGCTTTGCCTTCTCACAGGTGCTGCAGATCAGCTTCAAGTCGTCCGGCGTCGGTAATGCTGCTCTCGCCGCAGCCCAGATCGCTTGGATCGGACCGCTTCTCGGTTCCATCGCCCGTCCGTTCGGCGGCAAGCTCGCCGACCGCTTCGGCGGTGGCCGCATCACCTTCCTGTGCTTCCTCGCGATGATCGCATCGGCGTCGGTCCTGGTGATCTCCGGAATGGCTGCCGACGCACACGCCCATCACAAGATCGGTACCGCTCAGCTGATCGGCTTCATCGTCGGATTCATCCTGCTGTTTCTGATCTCGGGCATCGCCAATGGTTCGGTCTACAAGATCATTCCGACGGTCTTCGAACACAAGTCGCGCAACCTCACCGGCCTCGACACGATGGGCCGCGTGATCTGGTCACGCAAGATGTCCGGTGCACTCATCGGCATCGCGGGTGCGGTCGGTGCGCTCGGCGGCGTCGCCATCAACCTGGTTCTGCGTTCGAGCTACAAGGCCAATCAGTCTGCGACGGTTGCCTTCTGGGTGTTCCTCGGCTTCTACGTGATCGCTGCGATCATCACCTGGATCTTCTACGCCCGCCGCGAGATCGTGCTGGAGGAGCGGGAGACCACCGACATCGCCGTCGACCCGCCGGTCGCCGACGACGCGCCTTCGGCCACGGTCCCGGCAGCGGAACCGGCGAAGTGACCCGCGACATGGATTCGGCACCAACGATGGATACACAAACCTGTGTGGTCGTCGGCCACGGAATGGTCGGACACCGATTCGTTCAGGAACTGCGCGAACGCGACACCGCGAACCGATACCGGGTGATCGTGTTGAGCGAAGAACCGGTCGCTGCCTACGACCGTGTCGGGCTGTCGAGCTACGTCGGATCGTGGGATCCCGCGTCGATGTCGCTGCCCGACAACACCTATGCCGGAGACGGCCTCGTCGAGCTCCGGTTGGGCGAGTCGGCCACGACGATCGACCGCGAGCAACGTCGGATCATCACATCGTCGGGCAACGAGATCGACTACGACGCAGTGGTTCTCGCCACCGGATCGTATCCGTTCGTGCCGCCTGTCGAGGGCAAGGACAATCCGCGGAGCTTCGTGTACCGAACGCTCGCCGACCTCGACGCGATCCGCGCGATCGCCGAGGCCGCGGAGCCGGGTGCGCCGGGCGTCGTTGTCGGCGGCGGACTGCTCGGACTCGAGGCGGCCAACGCCCTGCGACTGCTCGGAATGACGCCGCACGTCGTCGAATTCGCGCCCCGACTGATGCCACTGCAGGTCGACGACGGCGGCGGAGCGCTGCTGGCATCGCTCGTCGGTGAGCTCGGTCTGCACGTGCACACAGGCGTGTCCACGACGGCCATCGCCGACGGAGACGACGACCTCCTCGCCGTCACGCTGTCGGACGGGACCGTCCTCGACGCCGCGCTCGTGGTGTTCTCCGCGGGAGTCCGCCCGCAGGACGCGATCGGTCGGCAGGCCGGGCTCGACGTCGGTGAGCGCGGCGGAATCATCACCGATACCGGGTGTCGCACAAGCGATTCGGCGATCTGGGCGATCGGTGAGGTCGCCGCGGTCGAGGGTCGGTGCTACGGGCTCGTCGCTCCCGGCTACACGATGGCCGAGATCGCCGCGGACGGCATCCTCGGTGTCGAGGACACCCTGTTTCCCGGCGCGGACATGTCCACCAAGCTCAAGCTGCTTGGCGTCGATGTCGCAAGCTTCGGAGACGCCATGGGTGTCACCGAGAACGCACTCGAGATCGTCTACTCCGATCCCGTCGCGGGCACCTACAAGAAGCTGGTGCTCTCCGACGACGCGTCGACCCTGCTCGGCGGCATCCTCGTCGGCGACGCCGATGCGTACGCGATGCTGAAACCGATGGTGGGACGCGAGATTCCGGGCGATCCGTCGTCGTTGATCGCGCCTGCGGCCGGCGAGGGCGGCGGCATCGGATTGTCCGCACTGCCCGACGACGCCGAGATCTGTTCGTGCAACGGCGTTTCCAAGGGATCGATCTGCTCGGCCATCGCCGAGGGCGCATGCTCGGTCGCCGACATCAAGGGCTGCACGTCGGCGGGTACGACGTGTGGTGGCTGCGTGCCGTCGATCACCAGGCTGCTCGCCGACTCGGGCGTCGAGTTGTCCAAGGCGCTGTGTGCTCACTTCGCGCAGTCGCGTGCCGAACTGTTCTCGATAGTCGCCGCAACCGGAATCCGCACCTTCTCCGAGCTGATCGCCCGCTTCGGGACCGGCAGTGGGTGCGAGATCTGCAAGCCGACCGTCGCGTCGATCCTGGCCTCGACGTCGAGCGATCACATCCTCGACGGCGAGCAGGCCGCGCTGCAGGACACGAACGACCACTTCCTGGCCAATCTGCAGAAGAACGGCACCTACTCGGTCGTTCCGCGGATGCCCGGTGGCGAGGTGACCGCCGACCAACTGATCACGATCGGTCAGATCGCGAAGGATTTCGGCCTCTACACCAAGGTCACCGGTGGTCAGCGCATCGACATGTTCGGTGCGCGCGTCGAGCAGCTTCCCGAGATCTGGCGCCGACTCGTCGACGCCGGGATGGAGTCCGGCCACGCCTACGGCAAGAGCTTGCGGACTGTGAAGAGCTGCGTCGGTTCGAGCTGGTGTCGCTACGGCGTGCAGGATTCGGTGGCAATGGCGGTCCGCCTCGAACATCGCTATCGCGGGTTACGTTCACCACACAAGATCAAGCTCGGCGTGTCAGGGTGTGCCCGCGAATGCGCGGAGGCGCGCGGCAAAGACGTCGGCGTGATCGCGACCGAGAATGGATGGAACCTCTACGTCGGCGGAAACGGCGGCCAGAGTCCCACGCACGCAAAGCTTCTCGCGTCCGGACTCGACGACGAGACGCTGGTGCGCTACATCGACCGCTACCTGATGTTCTACGTCAGGACCGCCGACAGGTTGCAGCGCACCGCGCCGTGGCAGGAGAGCTTCGACGGAGGGCTCGATCGGTTGCGGCAAATCGTCTGTGACGACATCCTTGGTATCGGAGGCGACCTCGAGGATGCGGTCGCCAAGCACGTTGACGGCTACCGCGACGAATGGGCCGCAGTGCTCGACGATGAGGACAAGCTGCGTCGCTTCGTGTCCTTCGTCAACGCCCCGGAGACTCCCGACCCGACCATCGCCTTCGACGACTCGTCGGGCCGCAAGGTCCCGGTGCTGCTCGGCACGCCCACACGACTCAAGGAGACAGCATCATGACCGCGTTGGACGACGCTCCGCAGTCGGCGGGCGACACCACTGTTGCGACCGTGAGTACCTGGGTGCCGGTGTGCACGCTCGACCAGTTGACTGTCGGCCGCGGTGTTGCGGCGCTCGTCGGCACCACACAGGTCGCGGTGTTCCGCCTGTCCGACGGCGCGGACACACTGCGCGTCGTCGACAACATCGATCCCTTCGGCCGCGCCGCCGTGATGTCGCGCGGGCTGATCGGCGATCGAAATGGTGAGCCCACCGTCGCATCACCACTGCTCAAGCAGGTGTTTTCGCTCGAATCCGGCGCGTGTCTCGATGACGAGTCGCAGGCGCTGCGGACGTACCCGGTGCGGGTTGTCGATGGAACGGTCGAGGTCGGGATCATCGAGACCAGCGACACCCGATGACACCCTCCGACCCACCCACGGTCACGGCGAATCCGGACAAGACCCTGACCGGCTTCACCATCGGCATCACGGCGGCGCGGCGAGCCGACGAGTTCGCCGCGCTGCTCACACGTCGTGGCGCCGAGGTCATCCATGCCCCTGCCATCCGCATCATTCCGCTCATCGACGACGACGAGCTCGAGCGTGCCACCGAATCCATTCTCAAAGAACCGCCAGACGTCATGGTGGCGACCACAGGAATCGGATTCCGCGGCTGGGTGGAGGCGGCCGACGGGTGGGGACTCGCCGACGACCTGGTGGACACGCTCGGTGGCGTGCGATTGCTCGCGAGAGGCCCCAAGGCCAAGGGGGCTATTCGCGCGGCTGGTCTGCGTGAACAGTGGTCGCCGCCAAGCGAGTCGTCGAGCGAGCTGATCCGCGAGCTACTCGACGAGGGAGTCGCAGGGCTGCGGGTGGCAGTACAGCTCCACGGCGCGACGACGAGCTGGGAGCCGCTACCCGACCTGTGCGACGTGCTCCGCGAGGCGGGCGCGGAGGTCGTCCCGGTGCCGGTCTACCGCTGGACTCCGCCGGACGACACCGACCCGATGGCCCGGATGATCGACGCTGTCATCAACCGCGACCTCGACGCCGTGACGTTCACCAGCGCACCAGCGGTGGCGTCGATGCTCGGTCAGGCGCATCGCACCGGTGCGCTTGAACCGTTGCTGCACGCAATGCGCACCGTGGTACCCGCGATGTGCGTCGGCAACGTGACGGCGGGGCCGCTGCACGCACTGCAGGTTCCCACGGTCCAGCCCGCCCGGTTTCGTCTCGGAGCGCTCGTCAGACTCATCGCCGAGGAACTACCGCGTCGCGCGAGCGTGCTCCGCGTCGCGGGGCACGACATGAGCCTGCGGGCGTCGGGCGTGGTGGTCGACGGCTGCTTCCAATCGGTGACGGGCTCGAGTATGGCGCTGCTGCGCGTGCTGCATCGTGTTCCGGGACAAGTCATTTCGCGCAAAGCGATGCTCGACGAACTCCCCGGCGGTGGCACCGATACGCACGCCGTCGAGATGGCGGTCACCAGACTGCGCTCGGCGTTGGGCGATTCCAAAATGATCCAGACGGTGGTCAAGCGCGGATACCGCTTGGCCGTCGACCTCGAATACGACGAGAACGATTCCGATGACGCCTGAATACTTCGCCGCCACCGCGCCGCAACCCATCCTCGTGGCTCACGGCACCCGCTCGGTTGCGGGAGTCGCGACCATCGCACGCATTGCCGAACTCGTGGGGGAGCGCGTCGGAACGACGCGCGTCGCATTCGTCGACGTCCTCGGTCCCTCGCCGTCGGAGCTACTCAGGCAGACCCCGGGGCCTGCGCTGATCGTGCCCGCCTTTCTGGCCGCGGGATACCACGTCCGACGCGACATCCCGGAGCACATCGAGGCCAGCGGCCATCAGAGCGTCACCCTGTGCGACAACATGGGCCCCGACCCGATGCTCGCGGTGCTCATGCTCGAGCGACTGCGCGCCGCCGGCTGGCGGCGCGGTGACGCCGTGGTCATGGCCGCCGCCGGATCGTCGGATGCGCTCGCGCTGGCCGACGTCGAGACCGCAGCCAGTCAGCTCGGCGAGCTGATCGACGACGACGTTCCGGTCGGCTACGTCACCACCGCGACACCACGCGTCCCCGACGTGGTGTCGGCCACGCTTAGGTCGCGGCGGCGTCGGGTCTTCATCGCCGCCTACCTGTTGGCACCAGGACTGTTTCACGCCCGCTTGAGCGAGTACGGCGCCGACGGCGTTGCTGCTCCGATCGGCGCGGACCCGCGGGTGGCGGATCTCATCGTCGCGCGGCTCACCACCACGGGCCGGGGCGACTCACAGTCGCGACCAGCGCGTGTGAGAACCATGTGATCGACCGGTAACGCGCATTCATGGCATCGGAAACAATCGGCTCCAACCATGGAGTCATGCCCGCGACCTCCACCGTCGACTCGCTCTGTGCTTACTGCGGGGTGGGGTGCGGGATGGTGCTGCACGTGTCGACGCCCGACGGCGCAGGACTTCCGTTGGTCACCAAGACCACCGGACGTAAGGATCATCCGACGAACTTCGGCAGGTTGTGCACCAAGGGGTCGACCACGTCGGACATGCTTGCCGCGCCGGGACGGATGGAGAAGGCGTCGATCCGGACCAGCCGCGACACCGACCGGGAGTCGGTCGGAATCGACGAGGCGATCTCTTTTGCCGCACGCCGGATGCGGGCGATAGCCGACGAGCACGGCCCGGACTCGGTTGCGGTGTACGTGTCGGGCCAGATGTCGACCGAGGCGCAGTACCTGTCGAACAAATTCACCAAGGGCTATCTGCGCGGCATCAACATCGAATCCAACTCGCGACTGTGCATGGCCAGCGCCGGCACCGGCTACAAGCAGTCCCTCGGCGCCGACGGCCCACCCGGCTCCTATCAGGACTTCGAGCACGCCGACCTGTTCTTCGTCATCGGCTCCAACATGGCCGACTGCCATCCGATCCTGTTCCTGCGCATGATGGAACGGGTCAAGGCAGGCGCGAAACTGGTCGTGATCGATCCACGACGCACCGCCACCGCGGCCAAGGCCGACCTCTACCTGCAGGTCAAACCCGGCACCGACCTCGCATTGCTGAACGGTCTGCTGCACCTGTTGATCGAGGCCGACGATGTCGACCACTCCTTCGTCGAGACCTACACCGAGGGTTTCGATGCGACCAAGGAGTTCGTCTCCGAGTACACGCCTGGTGCCGTCAGCGAGACCACCGGCATCCCCGAGGCCGACATCCGCACGGCCGCAAAGTGGATCGGTGAGTCCACGAACTGGATGAGTTGCTGGACAATGGGACTCAACCAGTCCATTCACGGAACCTGGCACACCAACGCGCTGATCAATCTGCACCTGGTCACCGGCGCGATCTGCCGCCTCGGCAGTGGTCCCTTCTCGCTCACCGGACAGCCCAACGCGATGGGCGGACGCGAAATGGGTTATATGGGGCCGGGTTTGCCCGGCCAGCGGGCGGTGATCTCCGAGGCCGACCGTGACTTCTGCGAGGACACCTGGGGTGTGCCACGCGGTACGCTGCGCAGTGAGGTCGGGACCGGCACCATCGACATGTTCGACCAGATGGCCGACGGCAAGATCAAGGCCTGCTGGATCATCTGCACCAATCCCATTGCCAGCGTGTCCAATCGGTCGCGGGTCATTGAGGCACTGCAACGCTGTGAGTTGGTGGTGGTGCAGGATGTGTTCGCCGAGAACGAGACCCTGCCCTACGCCGACGTCGCACTGCCCGCCACCCTGTGGACCGAGTCCGACGGGGTGATGATCAACTCCGAACGCAACCTCACCCTCTTCCAGCCGGCCGTCGCGCCGCCCGGCGATGCGCTGCCCGACTGGCAACTGATCTGCCGGATCGCCACCGAGATGGGATACGGCGAAGGATTCTCCTTCGGTTCGGCCGAAGAGGTGTTCGAGGAGATCAAGCGTTTCTGGAATCCCAAGACCGGCTGGGACATTCGCGGTGCCAGCTATGCGCGGCTCCGCGAGACCCCGCTGCAGTGGCCGTGCCCGCCCGACGACGACGCCGACCGCCACCCCATCCGCTATCTCAACGACGGCCGTAGCCAGACCAAGGTGGTGCGCGCCGACGGCACCACACCGGAGTTCGTCTTCCCCACCCCGAGCGGGCGGGCGATCTTCCACGCCCGACCATGTCTGCCGCCCGCCGAGATGCCCGACGACGAGTTCCCGCTCGTCCTCAACACCGGTCGGCTGCCGCATCAGTGGCACACCATGACCAAGACCGGGCGGGTGGCCAAACTCAACAAACTCAACCCGTCACCGTTCGTCGAGATCCACCCTGACGATGCGGCTGCTCTCGATGTGGCCGAGGGGGATTCGGTGCGCGTGCGATCACGGCGCGGTGCCGCGGTGTTGCCTGCCGTCCTCACCGACCGCGTACGCCCCGGCAACTGCTTCGCACCGTTTCACTGGAGCGACATGTTCGGTGCGGACGTCACCATCAACGCCGTCACCAACGACGCCGTCGACCCGGCGTCGTTGCAACCGGAGTTCAAGGTGAGTGCCGTGGCGTTGGAGAAGGTAGCCGCAGCGCCGACCGCTGATACACCCGCATCGGCCCCTGCCCGCACCGATGTCCCGGCGTCATCTCTTGCTGTGACACTGGGACTTTCGGCTGTCGCTCCGCCCGCGCTGTCGGCCACCGAACAAGCCTATGTGGCCGGCGTGCTTGCCGGGCTGCAGAGCGAGGCGTCGATTGCAGGCGTACCGCTGTTGCCGCCGGAGGCACCGCTGTCCGAACAGAATCGCGCGTGGGTGAATGGTGTTCTCGCCGGGGCATTCTCACGATCCACGTCCACCGCGGACGGGCCGCAGGCAGCAGCGCCGGAGGACGCGGCGCCCGCGCCGACCGTCGAGGTGCTCTGGGCGTCGCAGACCGGTACCGTCGAGGACTACGCGCCGACCGTCGCACAATCGCTGGCCGCGCAGGGCTTTTCGGCCGCAACCAAAACCCTCGACGAGGCCGGACTCGCTGCCCTCACCCCGGAGAGCACAGTGCTGATCGTCACCTCCACCACCGGAGACGGCGATCCCCCGGACAACGCCACATCCTTCTGGGACCAACTCTCCGGCGACGATGCACCACCGCTGAGCGGCGTGCGGTACGGGGTGCTGGCCTTCGGCGATCCCAGCTACGACGAATTCTGCGGCTTCGGACGCAAACTCGACGACCGGCTGGCCGAACTGGGGGCCACGCGTCTTCTCGACCGGGTCGACTGCGAACCCGATTTCGAGTCGACGGCGCAGGGCTGGCTCGACGCCGTGTCCGGTGAACTGGCCACGGCGCTGCCGTCGGCGAGCGCCCCCGCGGAAGCCCCGCCGGTGCCGGACGCGCCGATCTCCTACGGTCGTAAGAACCCGCTGGTGACCTCGCTGGTCCGGAACACCCGCCTCAGCGGCGACGGATCGGCAAAGGACGTGCGGCAGTTCGGGTTCGCGCTGCCCGAGAACACTCTGACCTACGATGCGGGCGATGCCCTCGGGGTGTGGCCGCGCAACAGTCCACCGCTGGTCGAGGCGTTCCTGGAGACCTCCGGACTCGACGCCGACACGGTGGTCACCGTCGGCGGCGAGGACATGCCGTTGGGCAGCGCCCTGCGTGAACGCCTCGAGATCGCGAAGATCAGCCCCGGTGTCCTCGAATTCGTCTGCGACCGGGCAGCATCGGCGGATCTGCGGTCGATGCTGGCGCCGGAGAACAAATCCGACCTCGACGACTGGCTGTGGGGCAGGCAGATCGCCGACCTGCTCACCACGTTCCCGATGCGTGCATCGGCGGCCGACTGGTTGTCGACGCTGGCGCCGATGACACCCCGGCAGTACTCGATCTCGTCGAGTCCGCTGGAGAGTCCCGACGAGGTCCAGTTGACCGTGTCGGCAGTGCGCTACAACCTGCACGGCGTCCCGCGTCACGGCGTCTGCTCGACCTACCTCGCCGACCACGCCGCCGACGACGACATTCGAATCTGGGTGCAGCGCAATGCCGGCTTCTCGCCGCCCGAGGATCCGGATGCCCCGATGATCATGGTCGGCCCGGGTACCGGAATCGCACCATTCCGCGGGTTCCTGCATCATCGTCGGCTACTGGGTCATCGTGGGCCGAACTGGTTGTTCTTCGGTGAGCAGCACGCGGCCACCGACTTCTACTACCGCGACGAACTCGAGACGATGCTCGCCGACGGATCGTTGGACCGGCTCGACGTCGCATTCTCCCGCGATCAGAAGTCGAAAGTCTATGTGCAGGACCGGATGATCGAGCACGGTGAACAGCTCTGGCGATGGCTGTCCGACGGCGCGCACTTCTATGTGTGCGGTGACCGGATGCGGATGGCCCGCGATGTCGATGACGCGCTGACCCGGGTCGTCGCCGAACACGGTAAGTTGTCCGGCCCCAGTGCCGAGGCATATGTGAAAGCCCTTGCCGCCGATAAACGTTACGTGCGTGACGTCTACTGAAAGGTGACCCCGCCCCATGAGTGACAGCAGCACACCGCGATTTCTGCAGGGCCTGTTCGCGTTCAAGGGAGCCGGCTTCGAGACCCTCGCGGTCATCGACGACTCGCTCACCCTGACCGTGCCCGATGGCTCGACCCTGCAGGCGGTCTACTTCCGTGGCGGCAACAGCAGCGACGAGATGATCACGATTGCTCTGATGCACGACGGGAAACCGGTGCGCTACTTCCCGATTGCCGCTCAGGGCGGCACCCACGTGCCGCTCCGGCTGGTCGAGGACTTTCTGGAGGGCGCGGAGATTTCCCTTGCGCTGGCCGCACCCACCTCCGCGTCGGGCACCGTGGTCATCGACCTCGGCGTGGTGGAGTTCTGATGGCGCAGGAGACTGCGGTGACCCGACAGTCGCTGGTGGTGGTGGGCAATGGCATGGCCGGCGCCCGCGCCATCGAGGAGATCCTGGCGCGCGGCGGGGCAGAACAGTTCGCCATCACCGTCTTCGGTGACGAACCGTACGGAAACTACAACCGCATCGCGCTATCCCACGTGCTCGCCGGCTCCGATGCCCCTGACGACATCTACCTCAACGCCGTCGATTGGTACGGCGACAACGGAATCGACCTGCGCGCCGGGGTGCGGGTGGTCCGGATCGACCCGTACGCCAAAGTCGTTCTCGCCGATGACGGTTCGCGGGTGGCCTACGACAAGCTGATCATCGCCACCGGCAGCCGTGCCTTCTTCCCGCCCATCGAGGGGCTGTGGGTCGACGACACCACGCAGCTGAGCGGTGTATTCGGCTTTCGCAGCCTAGACGACACCACGGCGATCATCTCCCACGCCGACGACGCCGAGCATGCGGTGGTCATCGGCGGCGGACTACTCGGACTCGAAGCGGCACACGGTCTTTACGGCCGTGGGGTGGCGTCGACGGTGGTGCATTCCGGTCCGATCCTGATGAACGCCCAACTCGACGAAACCGGTGGCGCGGTGTTGCGCAGCGCGATCGAGTCGACCGGCGTCAGCGTGGTCACCGGTAAGCGCACCGTCAAAGCCTTCGCCGATGATGAGAATGCCATCACCGGAATCGGATTCGCCGACGGCGAGCAGATGGAGTGCGATCTGCTGGTGCTGGCGACCGGCATCCGCCCCAACGTGGGGCTGGCCCGCGGTGCCGGACTGACCGTCGAACGCGCCATCGTCGTCGACGACCACATGCGCTCGATCGACGACGACGACATCTACGTGGTCGGTGAATGCGCGCAGCACCGCGGCCAGGTGTACGGACTGGTCGCACCCTTGTGGGAGCAGGCCAAAGTCCTGGCCGATCACCTCACCGAAGCCAATTCGACTGCCGCATATCATGGTTCGCGCACCTCGACGAAACTCAAGGTCGCGGGCGTCGACGTCGCCCAGATGGGTGTCAAGGCGCCCGAACATGCCGACGACGAGTACCTGCAGTTCTACGAGCCCCGGCACGGCGTCTACAAGACCGTGGTGATCCGGGAGAACAAGCTCGTCGGCGCCACCCTCGTCGGCGACGTCAGCAAGGTCTCATTCCTGATGCAGGCCTTCGATCAGGGAACCGAACTCCCCGACGAACGCATCTCGCTGATGTTCGACATCGGAACACCCGACGCCGCAACGGGAGTCGAGGAACTCTCCGACGATGCCCAGGTGTGCAACTGCAACGGCGTCGACAAGGCGACCATCGTCGGGTGCGTCGCAGGCGGCACGACCTCGGTGGCAGGCGTGATGGCCGCGACCCGCGCCGGAAAGGGCTGCGGCTCCTGTAAGGGGTTGGTGGCGCAGGTCGTCGAATGGGCCGCAGGCGACGCGGTCACCGAGGACCCGTCGGCCAACTGGTACGTACCCGCAATCCCGTACGAGAAGCCAGAACTCATGCGGCTGATCCGCGAGCTCAAGCTCTACTCGGTGCGTTCGGTATTCGCGGCCCTCGCCCCCGACGGCAAGGAGGATGCGAACTCCAAGATGGGGTTGTCGTCGCTGCTGGAGATGATGTGGGGCTCGGACTTCATCGACGAGCGCGCCGAACGCTTCATCAACGACCGTGTCCACGCGAACATTCAGCGCGACGGTACGTTTTCCGTTGTGCCGCAGATGAAAGGCGGCGTGACCAACGTCGAGCAGTTGCGCAAGATCGCCGACGTCGCGGAGAAATACGAGGTTCCGCTCATCAAACTGACCGGAGGCCAGCGCATCGACCTGCTCGGCCTGCGGAAGGAGGACCTGCCCGCCGTGTGGGCCGATCTCGACATGCCGTCGGGGTATGCGTACGGCAAGAGTTTCCGAACGGTCAAAACCTGTGTGGGAAGCGACTTCTGCCGGTTCGGGGTTGGCGACTCGACGGCGCTGGGCATCGCTCTGGAGGAGCGGTATCAGGGCATAGCGGGTCCGGCGAAGATGAAGCTCGCGGTCACCGGATGCCCGCGCAATTGCGCGGAAGCGCTGTGCAAAGACTTCGGCGTCGTCGCGATCGACGGCGGCAAGTGGGAGATCTACGTCGGCGGTGCCGCAGGCGCACACATCCGCAAGGGCGATCTGCTGGCGACCGTCGACAGTGCCGACGAGGTCATGACACTGGCGGGCCGCTTCCTGCAGTACTACCGCGAGAGCGCGAAATGGCTCGAACGCACCTATGCGTGGGTTCCGCGCTACGGCATCGAGAAGATCAGGGCCGTCGTCGTCGACGACGCGGAAGGTATTGCACAACAACTCGATTCCAACATGCAGCGGTCCGTCGACGCCTACCGGGATCCCTGGCAGGACGGCAAAAAGCCTGCCACTCCGGGTCAGTTCCGTTCGGCGCTGCCGCTGCTGCCGCTCCCGCAGGTGCCGGTCCGATGAGCGAGATAGCAGTCGGCAATATCGCCGACATCCCGCCGGGCGAGGGACGGGCATTCGGTATCGACGGTACGCAGATCGCGGTCTTTCGACTGCGTGACGATTCGCTGCGCGCACTCGACGCCGTGTGCCCGCACCGCGGCGGGCCACTGGCTGACGCGCTGATCGACGACTGTGTCGTGGTGTGCCCGTTGCACAATCACACCTACGACCTGGGTACCGGTGACGAGATCGCCTTCGGCGGCAGCGGAGTTCGTGCGTACGCGGTGCGCGCCGACGAATCGGGCACCATCACAATCGACCTGGGCTGATCGCGACGGACCAACCCGGCGGTTCGGTTACGCCTGAGCTGCGACCCGGCCCTTGAGGAGCAGTCGGACCGTGAGCTCGAGCCGGTTGGTGACGTCGGTGGCCGAGGCTCGGCGGGTGAGCCACTGCACCAGGTTCGACATCCACACGTCCGACAGCACGCGTGCGATCGCGAGTTCTTCGTCGCTCGGCTCGCCCTCGTCGACGATCGCACCTGCGAACAGTCGGTCGATGATCCCGGCGACCTGATCGACCTCGGCGGTCGCCGATGCGTCGGCGAACATGAAGGCCCTCGTCATGGCCTCGGTCAACAGGGGATCACGCTGCATCGCGAAGGTGATCATGTCGAGGACGTGGCGCAGCCGCTCGATGGCGTTCTCGCCCTGCAGTTGCGAGCGGTCGACGCGGGTCTCGACGCGCTCGAACTCGCGCGCGAGCGCGGTCACCAGTAGGTGCACCTTCGACGGGAAATAGCGGTAGAGGGTTCCCACCGCAACGTCGGCTTTCTCTGCGACGGTGCGCATCTGCACGGCGTCGTAGCCGCCTTTGGAAGCGAGGGCGAGCGTCGCGTCGAGGATGCGGCGTCGACGGTCGCGTTGTGCGGCCGAACCACTCTCCGTCGTCGACGTAGCTGCGGTTGCTGTGGCTGTAGCGGCGTCGGGTGGGGCGGGAGTGCCCTTGGCGGCGACCGACTTCGACGAGGCTCCCTTGTTCGGATTCGGTGCCGACTTCTGTGGCACGGCATCTTCAGACGACCGGGTCATATGTAGGCGACATCCTCATCTCGTGACCATCGACGCCGACCGCGTCGAAAGGTCTGGTGGACAAAACCCCTTCGGACTATTAGAACAGGTTCTAATTCTTCGTCACAACCTGAATGCAGAGGATTTCAGCGTGAGCCTTGCCACGTCCGACGAACAGATTGCCGTCTGCGAAGCAATTTCCGCGTGGGCGACGCGTCGTCGCACCACCGATATCGTACGGGCTGAACTGGAGAAACCGCGCGACCACTGGCGCGACCTCTTTCCGGAACTGGCTGAATTGGGCGTTTTCGCCGCGTTGGTCGAGGAGGCGCAGGGTGGCGTCGGTGCCTCGTTCTCCGACGTCGCCGCGATGGTCGAGCAATGCGGAGCGAGCCTGGTGCCGGGTCCGATCGGCGAGACCGTCGTGGCGACCCTGGCGCTATCGGTGTCGACCGATCCCCGTGCCGCGGCGGTGCGCGACACGTTGGTGTCGGGAGAGGTCTCCGCGACGGTGCCCACCCTCACGCGGGCAGGCGGCGAGGCGGAGTTGGTCGACGGATCGATCGATCTCGGCGGCGTCGTCGGATATGTCGACGGTTGCGTGATTCTCGCTAAAATTGCTGGTCAGAGCCTCGATCCGGGGTGGTTTGTGATCCCTGCCGATGCGGGTCTACGCGACGTCGTGCCGGCGGCGAGCCTCGACGGCCGAGGATCGGTTGGCCGGCTGCGCATCAGTGACCTGAGCGTCGACGACCTGCTCGTCGTCGACGATGGTGATCTCATTGCGGCCGCACTGTCGGCGACCGCGGCCGCCTACGCCAGCGGCGTGACGCGCTGGGCGCTCGACACCGCGGTCGACTATGCCAAGGTGCGCACCCAGTTCGGTGTACCCATCGGCTCGTTTCAAGCCGTCAAGCACATCTGCGCCGACATGCTTTGTCGCAGCGAAAAGGTCACCGCGGCGGCGTGGGATCTCGCGGTGGCCGTCGACGCTGCGGTGGCCGCACCCGTGGGCGACGACGACGCGGAGACCGCGCGCGAGCAACTCGCGTTCTCCAGGCTCGCCGCCGACGTGCTGGTCGCCTCGCTGCCCGTCGCGACGGCTGAGGACTGCATCCAGGTGCTCGGCGGCATCGGCTTCACCTTTGAGCACGACGCACATCTCTACCTGCGAACGGCATTGGCGCTGCGCGCGGCGACAGCGGCCGCGTCGACGCAGCGTGAACAACTCGGTCGCCTCGGCATCCTCGGTGGGCGTCGACGCTTCGAGCTCGACCTGACCTCCGTCGAGCATCGCCGTGGCGCCATCAGAGCCGACATCGCCGCGATCGCGGCGGCCGAACCGAATGCGCAGCGGGCCGCGATGGCCGAATCCGGTTATCTCACACCGCATTGGCCGCCGCCGCATGGTCTCGGCGCCGACCCCGCGCTGCAGTTGCTCATCGACTCCGAGTTCGAACGCGCGGGCGTCGAACGTCCCGACCTCGTGATCGGGGCATGGGCGATCCCGACGATCCTCGCGCACGGAACAGCCGCGCAGCACACACGTTTCGTGCATCCGACCCTCGTCGGCGACATCGTCTGGTGCCAGTTGTTCAGCGAACCCGAGGCGGGCTCCGACCTTGCGTCGTTGCGCACCAGGGCTATTCGCGTCGAGGGCGGTTGGAGTCTGACAGGGCAGAAGATCTGGACCTCGCAGGCGCACAACGCGCAGTGGGGGATCTGTCTCGCGCGCACGAATCCCGAGGCGCCGAAACACAAGGGGATCACCTACTTCCTGGTCGACATGGCGTCTTCCGGCATCGACATCCGACCGCTTCGGGAGTTGTCGGGTCAGGCCAACTTCAACGAGGTCTTCCTCGACGACGTGTTCGTGCCCGACGAGTGCGTGGTCGGTGAGGTCGACGGCGGCTGGCGGCTGGCTCGTACGACACTCGCCAACGAACGTGTGGCGATGGGTGGTTCGGGACTCGGCAAGGAGATGGACGCGCTGCTGGGTCAGATCGACTCGTTGGGTCGGGAGCTGTCCGCAGGCGAGTTGGCACGGTTGGGCGAGCTCGTCGCCGACGCGCACGTCGGACGTGTCCTCGACGCACTCGCGGTGTCTCGTCGGCTCGCCGGCCACGATCCGGGCGCGGTATCGAGCGTGCGCAAGCTGATCGGCGTCGCGCACCGGCAATCGGTCCCGGAGTTCGGTCTCGACCTGCTCGGGGTCGACGGCGTCGGGGCGGGCGATGCGTCCGATCAACTGCTGCAGAACAGGTGTTTGTCCATCGCGGGCGGCACCACCCAGATACTGCGGACCGCCGCTGCTGAACGGATTCTCGGTCTGCCGCGCGGCTGACGTGGGACTCTGGCTGAGAATCAGCAGATCAACTGCCAATTCGCCCACCGGGAGCGCGGAGTCTGATACAACTAGAACGAGTTCTAGTTTTGGTGTTGGCGAAAAGGGGATCGTCGGTGGATTTCGGCATGGACAGCTCCGCGGAAGCGGTCGCCGATGTGGCGCGGAATGTCTTCGCCCGCCACGAGTCCGACTGGACGTCGCTGTTCGGCGGACGGGTCAGGGCGGGCGAGTCGCGGGAGGATGCCGCGGCGTCGTACGACGGCTTTGATCGCAACCTCTGGACGGCGCTGACCGACGCCGGGCTGCTGGCCTTGCCGCTACCGGAAGCGCTCGGGGGTGACGATCTCGGAGTTCTCGGCGTGCTTCCGTTGCTGCGTCAACTGGGTTCGGCCGCAGCGGTGACGCCTGCACTCGGCTCGCTGACGTCGTCGCTCCTCCTGCAGACGGTCGACGACGCCTCGCGCGATCGATGGGCCGCGACGCTCACCGCCGGCGCATGGCACGCGATCGCGATGGGCGAACCCGGCGACCCGCTGACATCGACGCCGCGCACCACGTTGCGTGACGGAAGGTTGTCGGGCACCAAGAGCGGAGTACTGCACGCCGACGGCGCGTCGACGCTGCTCGTCGCCACCGATGGCGGGGTGGTCGCCGTGGCAACCGCCGCCGACGGTGTGTCGATCACGCGAACTCCGGCTTCGAGCGGGTGGGGCGAGTTCACCGTGCGATTCGACGACGTGACCGTCGACGATGCCGATGTGCTGACCGCCGATGTCTCGGGGCTGCGTGACCTGTACCGACTCGCGTTGAGTGCGTACGCCGACGGTCTCGTCGCGGGGGCCACGCGCCTCACTGCCGATCACGTGTCCAACCGCACGCAGTTCGGTAAACCGATCGCGCTGTTCCAGGCCGTCGGACAGCAGTTGGCCGACATCTACGTCGTCGGACGGTCGCTGAACCTCTCGACCACCGCCGCGGCCTGGCGCTTGTCCGAAGGTCTTGACGCACAACAGGATCTGGGTATCGCGTCGTACTGGACGGCAGCCGAGATCCCCGCGGCGATGCGGACCATGACCCACCTCCACGGGGGCGTAGGCGTCGACCTGACGTATCCGTTGCATCGTTACTTCTCGATCGCCAAGGATCTCGCGCGACTCGTCGGAGGTGCCAACGCGCGGCTCGATGAACTCGCCCACGCGTCGAATCCATAGCGATGCCAACCTGATTCACCCGACAGCTCATACCGAATCCGCAGGGGACGTAACCGATGTTCATAGACCTCACGCCGCAGCAGCAGGAGTTGCGCGCAGATCTGCGTGAGTATTTCGCCGATCTGGTCGACCCCACGGCAGCACAGACCATGCTCACCGAGCGCCACGGCCCCACCTATCGGGATGTGATCCGACAGATGGGGAGCGACGGGTGGCTCGGGGTGGGGTGGCCGAAGGAGTACGGCGGCAAGGGGTTCGGGGAGATCGAACAGCAGATCTTCACCAACGAGGCAGTGCGCGCCGACGTTCCGCTTCCCGCGGTGACGCTCCAAACGGTCGGCCCCACCCTCCAGGTACACGGAACCGACGAGCAGAAGAAGCTCTTCCTTCCCAGAATCCTTGCCGGCGACGTCCATTTCGCGATCGGCTACACCGAACCCGACGCCGGGACCGACCTCGCCGCACTGACCACGACGGCGGTCCGCGACGGTGATCACTACGTGGTCAACGGGCAGAAGATCTTCACCACCGGCGGGCACGACGCCGACTACATCTGGCTGGCGGTACGCACCGACAAGGACGCCCCCAAACACAAGGGCATCTCGATCCTCATCGTCGATACCTCCGACCCCGGTTTCAGTTGGACTCCGATCATCACCGCAGACGGTGCCCATCACGTGAATGCCACGTACTACAACGATGTTCGCGTTCCGGTGTCGATGCGCGTGGGCGACGAGGGCGGCGGGTGGAGACTGATCACCACGCAGCTCAACCACGAGCGCGTGATGCTCGGACCTGCCGGACGTATCGAGGGACTGGCGTCGCGTGTCCGTGCGTGGGCGTCGCGTCCCGGCCCCGACGGCACGGTGATCGCCAAGCATCCCGACGTCGCGCGGGCGCTCGCCCAGATCGATGCGTACGCGCGGATCAACGAGCTGCTCAACTGGCAGGTCGCGTCGACGGGCGAGGCCATTTCGATGGCCGATGCCGCGGCGACGAAGGTATTCGCGACAGAGCGCGTGCAGGTGGTGTGCCGAATGATCGACGAGATCATCGGCCGCTACGGGGATTTCACCGATCCCGACACCGCGGCGCTGGTGGATTGGCTCGACGTTCAGGAGAAGAGAAACGTGGTGATCACCTTCGGAGGTGGCGTCAACGAGGTGATGCGCGACATGATCGCGACCGCCGGACTAGGACTGCCGAGGGCGAAGCGATGAGCGACATCCGCACCGCCGCGCAGGCGATCATCGACGCCGGGCCGAGCGCGCCGACCCTCGGGCGCGATCCGGTGAACACCCCGATGATCAACAACTGGGTCGAGGCCATCGGCGACACGAACCCTGTCTACGTCGACGCCGACGCCGCGCGTGCCGCAGGACATTCGGGCATCGTCGCACCTCCCGCCATGGCGCAGGTGTGGACGATGCGCGGGCTGAACGGGCAGCGCACCGCCGACGATCCGCTCGGCCGGGCGTCGGAGCTGTTCGACGAGGCGGGGTACACCTCCGTCGTGGCCACCAACTGCGACACCACCTATCATCGCTATCTCGATGTGGGAGAGCAGGTCTCGCTGTCGGCCGAACTGGTCGACGTCGTCGGACCCAAGCAGACGGCGCTGGGGGAGGGTTGGTTCTTCACCACGCGCAACACCTGGTCGGTCGACGACGAGCTGGTCGCCGAGATGGATTTCCGCATCCTGAAGTTCCGCCCGCACGACGACGACGTGGCGCCCAGGGATGCCGGCGCAGGCGAGGTGCCCTCCGACCTCGACCCCTCACGGATGTTGCGGCCCAGCGCTTCTCGCGATACCGAGTTCTTCTGGGAGGGCGTCGCAGCCCACGAACTGCGCATTCAGAAGCTCGACGGCGGAACGCTGCGTCATCCGCCGATACCCGCGACCTGGAAGCCTCGGCTACCCGATGGCACCGCGCCGGTCACCGACTACGTCGTCGCGTCGGGCACGGGAACGGTCTACAGCTATGTGGTGCACCGCGCACCCAAGGTGCCCGGGCGCGCATTGCCTTTCGTGGTCGCCCTCGTCGAACTCGACGGACTCGAATCGGTCGACAGCGGTGACAGCGGCGACAGCGGTGACAGCGACGACGACGGTTTGCCGCTGTCTTCTCCCGTCCGACTGCTCGCCGAGTTGCGCGACGTCGACCCTGCCGACGTGCACATCGGGCAGCGCGTCGAGGCGATGTTCCTCGACTTTCCCGCCGACGAGGAGTCGGGCACCGACGCCTGGACGCTGCACGCGTGGCGCCCGACCACACGGGAGGCGCAGTGACGACCAGTGCGATCCCCACTGTCGAAGTAGGAACAACGTTGCCGCCATTGACAATCGACGCGACGCCGACGTTCATCGTGTCGACTGCGCTGGCAACCCGTGACTTCCAGGACGTCCATCACGACCGCGACCTCGCTCAGGCCAAGGGGTCCAAGGACATCTTCGTCAACATTCTCACCGACACCGGACTCGTCGAACGATTCGTCACCGACTGGGCCGGTCCGTCTGCGAGGATTCGTTCGATCAAGCTCAAACTCGGTGTGCCGTGGTATGCCTACGACTCGTTGACCTTCACCGGCGAGGTGACCGACGTCGACGACGAGCTGGTCACCGTGGCCGTTACGGGAACGAATGCTCTTGGTAAGCATGTGATCTCGACGGTCACGCTCATGAGGGGAGGTCGCTGATGGGGCAGTTGTCGGGCGCAGCCGCGATCGCCGGGATCGGGGCCACCGAGTTCTCCAAGAACTCCGGGCGCAGCGAACTTCGGTTGGCGACCGAGGCGGTGCAGACTGCGCTCGCGGACGCCGGCCTGACCCCCGCCGATGTCGACGGTCTCGTCAGTTTCACCATGGACACCAACTCGGAGATCGCGGTCGCCCGCGCTGTGGGAATTCCCGAGCTCACGTACTTTTCGCGTATTCACTACGGCGGAGGTGCGGCCTGTTCGACGGTGCAGCAGGCAGCGATGGCTGTGGCCACGGGCGTGGCCGACGTGGTCGTTGCGTACCGGGCGTTCAACGAGCGGTCGGGTTTGCGCTTCGGACAGGTGAATTCGGCTGTGGCCAACCAGGAGAACTCGTCGGGCACCGACAACGCGTTCAGCTATCCGCACGGGTTGTCGACTCCGGCAGCGTTCGTCGCCATGGTCGCGCAGCGGTACCTGCACGAGTTCGGCGCCACGAGTGAGGATTTCGGACGCATCGCCGTCGTCGACCGCAAGCACGCTGCCAATAATCCCGAGGCGTTCTTCTACGGCAAGCCCATCACGTTGGCCGACCACCAGCAGTCGCGATACATCGCCGAGCCGTTGCATCTGCTCGATTGCTGTCAGGAGTCCGATGGCGGTGTCGCGATCGTCGTCGTGTCGGCCGAACGTGCGCGCGACCTACCGAATCCGCCTGCCGTGATCTCGGCGGCGGCATCGGGCAGCGGCGTCGACCAGTTCATCATGACCAGCTACTACCGTGACGAACTCGCCGCATTGCCCGAGATGGGCCTTGTCGGTCGGCAACTGTGGGAGCAGTCGGGTTTGCGGCCCGACGACATGGACGCCGCGATCCTCTACGACCACTTCACGCCGTACACCCTGTTGCAGTTGGAGGAGTTGGGGTTCTGCGGCCGTGGCGAGGCAAAGGATCTCGTGCGGGAGCCGGGTTCGTTGGAAGTCGGTGGTCGGCTCCCGTTGAATACACACGGAGGTCAGTTGGGGGAGGCATACATCCACGGAATGAACGGCATAGCCGAAGCCGTCCGGCAATTACGTGGCACGTCGGTGAATCAGGTGCCCGGCGCAGAGCGGGTGGTGGTGACGGCCGGAACAGGAGTTCCGACAAGCGGTTTGGTGTTGACGGCGGCGTGAGTGCCGCGCAGCGCGGATAGAGATGACGGGTCACAAGCAGTGCAGCAAGAGGAGCCAGCAGCAATGAAATTCAACCTCGCCGACGTCTTCGAGACAGTCGCCGATTCGGTACCCGACCGCATAGCCCTCAGTTACGGCGGACGCCAGATCAGCTATGCAGAGCTCGATCGACTCTCCAGCCAGGTCGCGCACATGTTCGCCGCGCAGGGCATCGGACTCGACGACAACGTGTCACTGTTCCTCAAGAACAGCGTCGAACACGTCACCAGCCTGCTCGGCCTGCTGAAGGTGCGCGCAGTACCCGTCAACGTCAACTATCGCTACACCAATGCCGAGTTGAGCTACATCTTCGACAACTCCGACTCGCGGGGAATCGTCGTCGAAGAACCCGAGCATCAGCGCAGCGTTGCCACGTTGCTGCCCGAACTGCCGCTCGTACGAACGGTATTCGTCATCGGGGAGATCGTCGACGAACTGCGCGCGGCGGCCGACGATCTGCCGGACGGACGCACTGTGCAGGTCGTACAGTTTTCCGATTCGGAGAAGCTCTCCGACGCACGAGATTTCGAGACGAGAACCGGCGACGAGCACTACCTCCTGTACACGGGCGGCACGACCGGCTACCCCAAGGGCGTGATCTGGCGACACGACGACTTCTTCCGCAAGCCGATCTCCGGTGGCAATCCGTACGGCGAGGCGCGCAAGGATCTCGCAGAAGTCGGTGCGGCGGTGAAGGATTTTCCGTCGATCGCCTTCAACATCGCGGCGCCGCTGATGCACGGCGCGGCGTCGTATTCGTTGTTCACCTTCCTCACGCTCGGCGGTCGGTTGGTGCTGATGCGCGACTTTGATCCCGCCGCAATCGTGTCGGGCATCGAGGACGAGCAGATCCAGATCATCCTCATCGTCGGCGACGCGATGGGAATGCCGCTCGTCGACGAACTCGAGCGCCGCACGGGCGACGTCGACCTCTCCTCGCTGTTCTCGATCACCTCGGGCGGGGCGATCTGGTCGCAACACGTGCGTGAGCGCATGGCCGCGGTGAAGCCAGACCTGGTGCTGCGTGACAACTTCGGAGCGTCGGAGTCGGGCAACGACGGCGAGATCATGATGGACGACAACGGCAACCTTCGGGTGCCGCCGACGGACAAGATGATGGTGGTCGACGAATCGCTCGACGAGATCACCCCGGGCTCAGGCGATGTCGGGTACATCGCCCGAATCGGCAATGTGCCCCTCGGCTACTACAAGGACGAGGCCAAGTCGGCCAAGACATTTCCGACGCTTCCCGACGGTCGACGCATCTCGGTGCTCGGCGACATGGGGACAGTCGAAGCCGACGGCACCATTGTGTTCCTCGGTCGCGGCTCGCAATGCATCAACACCGGCGGCGAGAAGGTCTACGCCGAGGAGGTCGAGGCGACGCTGCACGCGCACCCCGCCGTCGCCGACGCTCTCGTCGTTCCGATTCCCGATCCCAAGTACGGGCAGCGGGTCGGCGCGGTGGTCGCGGTGGCACAGGGCGAATCGGAGCCGACTCTCGAAGACCTGCAGACGCACTGCCGCGAGTCGCTGGCGGGCTACAAGGTCCCGCGGACCGTCGTATTCGTCGACGAGGTGAAGCGGACGCCCGCCGGTAAAGCCGACTACAAGTGGGCGAAAGCCACCGCGGCCACAGCGCCCGCGGCCCCGGAGTCGGCAGGCGTATGACGCCCACTCGGCGCGATGAGACGCCCACTCGGCGCGATGGGACGCCCACTCGACGGGAATACCGGTCGACTGGGCGCTCGAGACTGTCGACTGGGCGCTTGAGACTGTCGACTGGGCGCTCGAGACTGTCGACTGGGCGCTCGAGACCGCCGACTGTGCGCTCGAGACTGCCGAGTGTGCAGTCGCCGAGCGAGGGCGGCGCTCAATGTATACGGTGTTCATCGTGAGTAAGCGAAGCAGGGTCGGGCGTCGGGTCGGTGTGATGGTGTCGGCGGTGGCGGTGGTCGCCGCGACGATGTCGGCGGTGATCGGGGCGCCGCCCGCGAGCGCCGCGCCGAGCGGGCCGTCGGGCACGGTGGTGTCGACCGAGCCGCTGCCCGCGCGGATCACGGTGCCCGGTGCGGTCGATGCGAAGCGGATCACCTACTGGACCAAGGGTGTTCACGATGCGGCTGCGTTGTCGAGCGGTGCGGTCTATCTGCCGCCGGGTACGCCGCCCAAGGGCGGCTGGCCGGTGATCGCGTGGGCGCACGGCACAACCGGTCTCGCCGATCACTGCGCGTACTCCATCGGCGGTCCTGTCGCCGTCGAGCGTGACTGGGAGTACCTCGGCTCGTGGATGTCTCGCGGATACGCGGTGGTCGCCTCGGACTATGTCGGGCTCGGCACGCCGGGTAACCATCCGTATCTGAACGGTCGCGTCGAGGCGCACAGCATCGTCGACAGCGTGAAGGCGGCCCGGCAGGTGTATCCGCAGTTGTCGCGCAAGTGGGCGGTCGTCGGGCAGTCGCAGGGCGGTGGCGCCGCGATCACGACGGCTCGCTACGCAACCCAATTCGGTGGCAAGGATCTGGACTACCGCGGCGCCGTGGGGACCGGCGTTCCGGCGTATATCGAGAATCTCGTTGCGGCGCTTGGTCGTCCGTCGCCGGTCCGGCTCGGCGGGTTCTCGCCCAACACGACGATCTACGTGATGTACATCCTGTCCGGACTGCGCACGTCGTTCCCGGAGTGGAACATCAACTCGTTCCTGACCCCGTACGGCCGATACTGGGTCGACAAGGCCGAGACCCAGTGCGACTCCGACAACGAGCTCGGCGCCCTGGTTCGATCGCAGAAGGTCGACCCCGGAAAACTGCTGAGCCGCCCGCTGTCCGATATCCCCGGATTCCAGGCGAAACTCACCGATTACATGGGCATCCCCGAATCCGGCTACGACAAACCGTTCTTCATCGGGCAGGGCGGCCTCGACACCGACGTCAACACCCCCGGAGTCTTGCTCCTGGTGTCGCGACTCAAGGCGAACAACCAGCCCGTGACGTTCCGGTTCTACCCGGACAAGGACCACAGCGGCACGGTCAACGCGTCGAAGGTCGACTCGATCCCGTTCGTGGACAAGCTTTTCCGCTGACCCGCACGGCCGCGAGTTCTGCCGGGGCTCACCCGAAAGCCCGCAGCCCGACCCACAGCGCGAGCACCGCGGCGACGAGTGCCAGCGGCACCGACACCAGCCCGAGCGACAGATAGAGACGAGACGACGTCGACGCCGAGTGCCGACGCATGACGTCGCGCCACAGCAGATTGGCCAGCGATCCGAACACGGCCAGATTCGGGCCGATGTTCACGCCGAGCAGTACCGCGAGCACCAGCGCGGGCTGACCCGCCACGAGCGGGACGAGCAGCAGCGTCGCCGGGAGATTGTTGAACAGGTTGGCGGCGACCGCTGCGATCACCGCGGCTCCCAGCAGCGCGAGAAGGCCTGCCCCGGACGGCATCAGCGTCGAGAAGAGATCACCCACGGGGCCGTTGCGCACGGGCAGGATGATCACGCCGAGTGCGGCGACGAATATCAGGAACGGGACTCCTGCCGCGCGGACGGCGTCGACACAGGTTGCGCGGGGCGTTCGCCACAGCCACGGCAGCGCCATCACCAGCGCCCCGATGCCGGCCACGGCCGCCAGTGGGACGCCGAGAGGCTCTGCGACGACGAATCCCACGAGAAGCACGCCGAGTGCGCCCAACGTCAGCAGCGGCGCTCGTGGCGTCTCGCCGTCTTCCGAATGATTCTGCGCCGCATCGGATACGACGAGCTCGGGAGAATCGTCGACCTCACCGTGCCCGCGGGGCGATCTCAGGTCCGCCGCGAAGAACCACCGGAAGACGAGATATTCGACGACGATCGCCGCGACCCACGGCCACGCCATGATCGCGGCGAAGCGCGTGAACGACAGCCCGGCTGCGCCGAAGGCGAGCAGGTTGGTCAAATTGGAGACGGGCAGGAGCGTCGACGCGCTGTTGGCGAGATGGTTGCTCGCGTAGGCGATGGGCGTGACCCGTGCACCGATGTGTCGTGCGGTCAGCACGGCAACCGGGGTCAGCAGCACGATCGTGGTGTCGAGGGACAGTACAGCGGTCGTCACGGCAGCGACCACGAATACGATGCGCAGCAATCCGATCGCCGAACCTCGACTCCACCTGGCCAATACCACCCCGACCCAGATGAAAACGCCTGCGCGCGCACAGATCTCGGCGACGACGAGCATGGCCGCGAGAAACCCGATCGTCGGCAGCATGAACCGAACCTCTGCCGCGGCGGTGTGCCAGTCGACGAGACCCAGCGCGACGACGAGCAAGGCTGCCGGCACGGCGACAACAGCGGGTGGGACGCGTGTGACCGATACGGTGGCGACGATGGTCACGACCAACACGACGACCGCGACCACGGTGCCGAACGCGCTGCTCGCCTCGATCACCGGAGCGAGCCTACGCTGCTCACCTGTCCGTCGAGCGTTGCCTGTCGTCGTCCGCCCAGCCGAACTCGTTGGTCTTCGTCACGGGTTCCCCCATATCGGGGTCGGTCTGGTTGTCAGGGTAGGTGACGGCGACGACACGACGAGGCGCGAGCCACAGCAACACGGCGGAGCCGGCGAGGAGGACCGCTCCGAGGACGACGCACGCCTGATTCATCGGCGTGATGAACGCGTCTTGCGCGCCGTCGAGGATTGCCCGCGCCAGACCGCTCGCCTGCTCGGGAAGCCGGTGTGCCACCTCGGTGGCCTCCGCGAGTGATTTGCCGATGCGAGTCGACGCCTCGTCGGCTTGGACGAGCAGCGCCTGACCGCCCGCGGTGTCGCCCGCGGCGATGCGTTGGCGTCCGGCGGCGTCGAGTTGGTCGTGGGCGAGCGTGCTGGTCGCCCCGATTCGGGCCGAGTATCCGGCCGCGAGCAGTGACCCTGCGATAGCGATCCCGATGGCGGCACCGAGTTCGCGCGCGGTGTCGTTGACCGCTGATCCGACGCCCTGGTTGTCCAGCGGTGTGTTCGACATGATGGCCGTGGTCGACGGTGCCGTCGCGAGTCCGATACCGACCGAGATGACACCGGTCATCGCCGCGAACATCGGGTAGCTGTCGTAGTCGATGAGCCCGAGCAGCAGCATGCCGATTCCTGCGACGAGGATTCCGCCCGCGAGGACGAAACGCAGCGAGTGGAACCGCACGGCGACCCAATTGCCCACGAGCGCGAAAGCGCTGACACCGATGACCATCGGCATCAGTGCGAAAGCCGATTGCAGCGGGGAGTAGCCCATCACCAGTTGCAGTCGTTGCAGCAGCAGATAGAAGGCGCCGAACGACGCGAAGAACTGCAATGCCACGGAGAGTGCGCCGGAACCGAATGCGCGGTTGGTGAAGAGGCGCACGTCCAGCAGTGGGTCGGTGATGCGCAGTTCGAGCAGGCAGAACGCGACCAACAACAACAGTCCGCCGATCAGCGCGACCAGAACGAGCGCGTCACCCCAACCGCGGTGTGGTGCCTCGAGAAGACCGAAGACGATTCCGGTGACGCCGAGGACCGATAGGGCGGTACCGCCGAAGTCGAAGTGTCCAGGATTGCTGTCGCGGGAGGTTCCGATCGTCAGGCATAGCAGAGCAGTCACCAGAGCCGACGCCGCGAAAGTGATGAAAATCGAGTGCCACGAAAAGAATTCGAGCAGGACGCCGGTGACGAAGAATCCCGCAATCGCTCCCGCACCCGCCACCGCCGCCCAAATGCTCACGGCGATACTGCGCTTGTCCGCGGGCACACCGGAGGTGATCAGCGACAGCGTGGTGGGCATGATGAGTGCCGCTGCGACGCCTGCCAGGATTCGGGTGCAGATCAACTGGGTGGGATCGGTCGTCCAGATCGCCAGCAGTGAGGCGACAGAGAAGACGACGAGACCGACGATCAGGACCTCGCGTCGCCCGAAGCGGTCACCGATGGCGCCTGCCGGAAGCAGCAGTGCGGCAAGGGCTAACGTGTAGCCGTCGACGATCCATGTCATCTGGCTCGAGTCGGCACCGATGTCGATGGCGATGTCGGCGAGTGCGGTGTTCAGCGCGGCCATGGCGGCGACCACCATGCTGACCGCAGCGCAGGCGATCAGGATCAGCCACGCCGCGCGCGTGTTCTCGCGCGTCAGTCGCGTGCGTGTCAGCCCGGCCATGTAGTCCCCGTCGCTATCGAGTCGAGGTTATTCACGACACGCTGCCGGGAAACGCCACAAACTCCTGCACCATGTGACACATTTATCACTGTAGTAACACACCGGGAGTATTCGATCAGGTAGCTGGCGGGTATCCCGGACGATCGAAAGTGAGAGATCATGGCCTCATCCCAGGTCGCATCTTCACGAGCAACCGACACGACGCCGGTCCGCCTGCACATCTGGCGGGTGTTGTCGATGCTGGCCGCGCTGATCGCGGTCGGTGTGGTGTTGGTTCTCATCATCACCTCCGCGGCCTAGCGCGACCAGCCGACACGTCGGACTCAGCCCGCGTACTTCTCGATGACTGCGCCGACTCGTGGAAGTGCCGCGGCCACATAGCCTTTCGCCTTGCCGCGCAGTGAGTTGTACGCCTTCGCGAGCGCCGGCTTGGCGTCGGACACCTGGTCGTCGGTCACCTGGAGCAGCGCTTCGGATGCCGCGTCGGAATTCGCCGCGAGGTGATCACCGAACGCGACGCCGGCAGGCTTGCTGTCCCAGAACGGTTGCAGCGCGGTGAGAAAGTCGGGCAGCAACTGGTCGGTAGCCCGAGTCACGATGTCCGGCTTGATCTTCTGGACAGCGCCGTAAGCGGCTTTGACGGCGGCGCCGCTGAGACCCTTCTGCTCCGACACCTCGGCGTCGATGACGCCGACGAAATCGTTGACCACTGCCGGACGGTTGGCTCCGAGCAGTGACTGCAGCGAATCGCTCATCGAATCTCCTTCATGGTCCGTGGCGCAGCCACGGGAGGTAGCGGGAATGACCGTCAGTGACCTTATCGGTTCCGACTGTGATGGTGCGCGCTGGCGGCATCCACCTACGACATCGCGTCCGCTACTCCCATCGGACGCTCAGCGGCGTTTCTCGACGACCACATTCGCCAGCGCCGGGGCATTCTCGCGTTCGATCACCGAGGCCGTCACCAGGAGCCTGTCGGCCTCGTCCCACACGGCAACGTCGAGCGTCTCACCCGGGAACACCACGCCCGCGAAGGTTGCCGAGAAGTCGGCTACCGCAACGACTTCACCACCGAGGAGTCCGTCGACGACGGCCCGACACACCGATCCATACGTGCACAGGCCGTGCAGGATGGGCCGCGGAAATCCGGCGGCCGCGGCGAATGCCGGGTCGGAGTGCAGTGGATTGCGGTCGCCGCACAACCGGTAGAGCAGCGCCTGATTCGGCAGTGTTGGGACCTGCAGGATCGCGTCGGGTGCTCGGTCGGGATAGGCGACCTTGCTCGACGCCCCGCGCTCACCTCCGAAACCGCCCTCGCCCTTGGCGAAGATCGACGACCGCTCGGTCCACAGCGGTTCGCCCGTCTCGTCGACGGTGATGCCCTCGGAGATGACGACCGCCGCAGACCCCTTGTCCTGGACCTCGACGATCCGCTTGTGCGTCGTCGCCTTGCCCTCCGGCGGCAGTGGTCGGTGGGCGGTGATCTGCTGGCTGCCGTGGACGACCTTCGCCAGATCGATGTCGATGCCGGGGAAGGAGACCGTGGGTGCCTGCGTCGCGTGGAACGTCGCGGCGACCGTTGCGAACGTCGGTAGCACCTTGGGAGCGGCGTCGTCGACGTAGCGCAGGCCGTCGGCGTCGAGCGGATCGCGGGCGGCTCCGACGGCGAGGTGATAGAGCGCGACGTCGGATGCCGTCCACGAGAAGGTGACCTCGGGCAACTCTGCCCCGACTGCGACCGATGGATCGATGGGCACGGCTTACGCTCCTGCCGTCGTCGACGTCGGGGTTGCCTGTCCGGTACGTGCGGCGGCGTCGAGCGCGGCGAGGTAGCCGAAGACGAGCGCCGGGCCGATGGTGGCGCCGGGGCCGGCATAGGTGTGGCCCATGACCGGGGCGCTGGTGTTACCCGCGGCGTAGAGGCCCTCGATGACCGAGCCGTCGGGTCGCAGAGCGCGGCCGGTCGCGTCGGTGTCGATGCCGCCCTTGGTGCCGAGGTCTCCCGGCACCATCTTGACCGCGTAGAACGGCGCCTTGCGGACCGGCCCGAGGCTCGGGTTGGGCTTGTTGGTGATGTCGCCGTAGTAGTGGTCGTAGCCGCTCTCGCCGCGATGGAAGTCGGCGTCGACGCCGGACTTCGCGAATCCGTTGAAGCGTTCGGTTGTCGCGGTCAGCGCGTCGGCGGGAACGCCGATCTTGTCGGCGAGTTCTGCGATCGTGTCTGCCTTGACGACGACCCCGGAGTCAAACCACTTCTTGGGCAACGGTTGTCGCGCGTTGATCCCCGCGAAGAGATACCGGTTGCGGCACGTCTGGTCGAAGATCAGCCAGCCGGGCACGTTCTCTCCCGGGCCGTCGCCCTGGCCGAACTCGCCGCCGTACATCTGGTGCACCGCCTCCACGTAGGGCAGCGATTCGTTCATGAATCGCTCGCCGCGCATGTTGACGATGAACGTGCCGGGGACGGAGCGTTCGGAGAGTGCGAACCACGGCCCGCGCGGCAGTGGAATGGTCGGTCCCCACCAGGCGTCGTCCATCAGCGACACCGCGGCGCCGATCTTGATGCCGGCGTTGATGCCGTCACCGGTGTTCGACGGTGCGCCCGTCGTCCAGTCGGACCCGATCGGTTCGCGCTGGTATTTGCGGCGCATCTCGACGTTGTGCTCGAAGCCGCCACACGCGAGGATCACGCCTTTCTCGGCGCGGATGTCGAACTGCTTGCCGTCGGATTCCGCTCTCACCCCGACGACGCGGCCGTCGTCGGTGAGAAGGTCGACGAGCCCGGTGTTCAACCGCAATGGCACGCCGGCCTGCCGAACTCCGAGTAGGAGCTCGGCGGCTAGGGCTGCGCCCATCGCGATGAGTTTCTTGCCGCGCGAGCGTGCCCAGAAGAATCGACCGCCGACCTTGGCCATCCGCGCCGGGCCGCGCCAATGGCGTATGCCGGTGTTGAGCCAGCGGTAATCCGATTGCAGCACAACCATGTTCAGCGGCGCCTTGGTGTACTGCGGGTGCAGGGTGTCGAGGTCGTCGCCGAGTGCTCGTGCATCGAAGGGGCGAGGTTCGACGCTGCGCCCTCCCAGCCGGCCGCCCGGCGCTTCGGGGTAGTAGTCGGAGTAGTTCTTCACCCACTCGAGGTCGAGAGGGGCGTGCTTCATCAGGAAGTCGAGCGCCTCGGGGCCACGGTCGATGTAGGCGTCGATGCGGTCCTCGCGTGCGTGCTCGCCGATGATCGCCTTGACGTACTCGCGGGCCCGGTCGGGTGTGTCGTCGACGCCGTCGCGCTTCAATACGGAGTTGTTGGGGATCCAGACGCCGCCACCCGAGCGCGACGTCGAGCCTCCCCAGTACGGCGACTTCTCGATGATCACCGTCGTGAGGCCCTGCGCCGCAGCGGTGATCGCGGCACTGAGCCCTGCCGCGCCCGCACCCACGACGACGACGTCGTAGGTCTCTGGTTGTTCTTGCTCGCGCTCGCCTGCCATCGGGTTCCCTTCGTGCTCCGTGGTGGAACGTGTTCTCTATACGAATTAGAACACGTTTCAGAAATGTGGCGCCAGGGTGTGGGAGAGTCGGTGCGCATGGAGCAACGTCGAGTGGCTGTCGTGACCGGGGCGAGCCGGGGTGCGGGCAGGGGAATCGCGCTCGCGCTGGGTGCGACCGGGGCCACGGTATACGTGACCGGGCGGACCGAGAACGACGGCGACAGTGCACTGCCCGGTTCGGTGAACTCGACCGCTGCCGAGGTGAGCGCTCGTGGCGGCGTCGGTGTCCCGATGGTGCTCGACCACGCCGACGACGCCGCCGTCGCCGCACTGTTCGAGCGGGTCGGCGACGAGAACGGCGGCTGCCTCGACATCCTGGTCAACAACGCGCTGACCCTTCCGGACGCATTGACGACGAAGGGCCCGTTCTGGAGCAAGCCGCTCTCGCTGACCGACCTGTTCGACGTCGGAATGCGGTCGACGTATGTCGCAAGCTATTACGCCGCACCGCTTCTGGTGCACCGCGGCTCGGGCTTGATCGTCAACACCTCGTCCTTCGGTGGCGCGTGCTACATGCACGGACCCGCGTACGGCGCGGGCAAGGCTGCCGTCGACAAACTGGCTCACGACATGGCCGTCGACTTCCGGCCGCATGACGTCGCCGTGATCTCGCTGTGGATGGGCCTGCTGCTGACCGAGCGCACCCGCGCGGCATTCGCCGATCACCCGGATGCGTATGCCGGTCTCGCCGCCAACGCCGAATCGCCGGAGTTCGTCGGGCGGGTCATCGCCGCGCTCGCCGACGATCCCGATCTGATGTCGCGGAGCGGGCGCGTGCTCATCGCGGCGGAACTCGCCGCCGAGTACGGCGTCGTCGACGCCGACGGCCGACAGCCGCCGTCGCATCGCGCGATGCTCGGCGACCCGCCGACGTTCAGCACGGCCGTCATCGACTGAGGCGTGGACGGAAGCGCGGGTGGGGCGCCGAAGGGACTGCCGCAAAACTGGAACATGTTCTAAACTAGAACGTGTTCATGCCGTGGTGGCCTGTGTGCTCGCCGCGGTAGATGTGAGCCGTACCGACCCCGGAAGTGAGCAGAAGTGGCCGTCGACAAGGCAACTCGCGAGCAGATCGCGGCGGATCTGTGGACAGCAGAACAGACCGCAACCGCCATCGAGCGGCCAACCGACACCCATCCCGACCTCGACGTCGTCGACGCCTACGAGATCCAGCTGATCAATATCCGCAAGCGTCTCGATGCGGGCGCGAAGGTCGCGGGGCACAAGGTCGGCCTTGCGTCGGAAGCCATGCAGAAGATGATGGGCGTCGACGAACCCGACTATGGGCATCTGCTCGACACCATGCAGTACTACGAGTCGACCCCCATCGACACGGCTCGGCTCTGCTTCCCGCGGGTCGAGGTGGAGGTCGGGTTCATCCTCGGCAAGGACCTGCCGGGCGAGGGGTGCACAAACGACGACGTCATCGCCGCCGTCGAGTGGGTGGTGCCGTCTATCGAACTCATCGACTCGCGGATCACGGACTGGAAGATCACACTCTGCGACACCATCGCCGACAACGCGTCGTCGTGCGGATGGATTCTCGGCGAGCAGCGGGTGGCCATCGGCGATATCGACACCGGCGACGTCGACGCGGTGCTGCACCGCAACGGTGAGGTTGTCGCGAAGGGCAATTCGTCTGCGGTGCTCGGGCATCCGCTCAACGCGGTGTCGTGGCTCGCGCGCAAGGTCGAGGGCTTCGGGGTGCGGCTGCGCAAGGGCGACCTGATACTTCCCGGGACCGCGACACGGGCCTTCGACGTCGCGCCGGGCGACCACGTCGTCGCAGAGTTCGCGGGGCTCGGCACCGTCACACTGGACTTCGACTGAGTCCCAACAGTTTTCGTCAAGACCACGACCACACACCCACAGGAGGCACCGTGGCGGCAACGCTGACCGCAGCCATCATCGGGTCGGGCAACATCGGCACCGACCTCATGTACAAACTCGAACGCAGTCAGGTCATCGACCCGCGCTGGATGGTCGGTATCGACGCCGACTCCGAGGGCATGAAACGTGCCGCCGACCACGGGCTGATCACCATGAGCGGCGGCGCCGACGAGTTGCTCGCGTCGTCGGAGAAGCCCGATCTGATCTTCGAGGCGACGTCGGCCTACGTGCACCGCGAGTACGCGCCCCGCTACGAGGAGGCAGGCATCATCGCCGTCGACCTCACACCCGCGGCAGTCGGGCCCGCGGTGGTGCCGCCCGCCAACCTGCGTGAGCATCTCGACGCCCCGAACACCAACATGATCACCTGCGGTGGGCAGGCGACCATCCCGATGGTGCACGCGGTGAGTTCGGTTGTGCCGGTGCCGTATGCGGAGATCGTCGCGTCGGTGGCATCCGTCTCGGCGGGGCCGGGCACGCGCGCCAACATCGACGAGTTCACGCGCACGACGTCGAAGGGGATCGAGACGATCGGGGGTGCGCAGCGCGGCAAGGCGATCATCATCCTCAACCCGGCCGACCCTCCGATGATCATGCGCGACACCATCTTCTGCGCGATTCCCGAGGATGCCGACACCGACGCGATCGCCGCGTCGATCCATCAGCGCGAAAAGGACATCCAGGCATACGTTCCCGGCTATCGGCTGCTGCAGGACCCGCAGTTCGATCCGCCCAGTGTGCTCAACGGCGGGCACGCGCGCGTCTCGATCTTCGTCGAGGTCGAGGGTGCAGGCGACTTTCTACCGCCGTACGCGGGAAACCTCGACATCATGACGGCCGCCGCCACCAAGGTCGGCGAAGAAATCGCGAAGCAGAAGCTGGGGGTGTCGGCATGACCACGGCGACAACAGATCTCATGGCGCACGCGCGCAAGTACTCCGACACGCTCGACATCCGGATCACAGACTCGTCGCTGCGCGACGGCAGCCACCACAAGCGCCACCAGTTCACGGTCGACGAGGTGCGGTCCATCGTCGGCGCGCTCGATGACGCCGGAGTCCCGGTGATCGAGGTGACCCACGGCGACGGACTCGGCGGGTCGTCGTTCAACTACGGCTTCTCCAAAACCCCTGAGCAGGAACTGATCAAGGCGGCCGCCGAAACCGCGCAGCGCGCCAAGATCGCGTTCCTCATGCTGCCGGGGCTGGGTACCAAGGACGACATTCGGGCCGCGCAGGACAACGGCGGCCAGATCTGCCGCATCGCGACGCACTGCACCGAGGCCGACGTGTCGATTCAGCACTTCGGGCTGGCTCGCGAGCTGGGTTTGGAAACCGTCGGCTTCCTGATGATGAGTCACAGTCAGCCGCCGGAAGTGCTTGCCGCGCAGGCGCGCATCATGGCCGACGCCGGCTGCCAGTGCGTGTACGTCGTCGACTCCGCCGGTGCGCTCGTGCTCGAGGACGTCACCGTTCGCGTGCAGGCACTGGTGGCCGAACTCGGCGACGACGCCCAGGTCGGCTTCCACGGCCACGAGAACCTCGACATCGCGGTTGCCAACTCCATCAACGCCATTCGGGCGGGTGCACAGCAGATCGACGGTTCGATCCGACGTTTCGGTGCGGGCGCGGGAAACACGCCGACGGAGGCCTTCGTCGGAGTGTGCGACAAGCTCGGGATCACCACGGGCGTCGACTTCATGAAGATCGCCGACGCCGCGCAAGACGTCGTGCGGCCCGCCATGCCGTCGGAGTGCCTGGTCGACCGCTCGTCGATGATGATGGGCTACGCAGGCTGCTACAGCTCGTTCCTCAAGCACGCCGAGGGGCACGCCGAACGGTACGGCGTCTCCGCGGCGGACATCCTGCTCGAGGCCGGCAACCGCAAACTCGTTGGCGGGCAGGAGGATCAGCTCATCGACATCGCCCTCGAGCTGCGCAAGAAGGCCGACGCGAACGCCGGCGTCTGAGGGGTTCCGCGTTCGCCCAAACGCGGCCCGAACGTGTAGACGCGGCTGGTACACCAGCCGCGTTTGCAGGTTCGAGCCGCGTCTGGAGTTCGACGATCCGCTCACGCCACGTCGAGCTGCAGTTTGGTCAGCCACTGCCGGACCGACGCGGCGACGGTGCCCCGCTCGAGGTCGGCCCAGGTCCAGCGGATCACCATGACGCCGAGTCGGCGCAGTCGGTCCTCGCGCTTCTTCTCCCGGACCACGGCGTCGGTGGCGTCTTCGCCGTCCCGTAAGTACTTCTGGTACTTCACCTTTCCGTCGAACTCCCCGACGAGCAGCCCCGACCAGTCGAAGTCGCTGCGCGCGACGAACCCGTCCTGATCGCGGAACTCGTGTTGCAGACGCGGAATCGGAAGGCCCGCCTCGATGATCTGCGCCCGACACCACGACTCGCCGGGACTCTCCGCGTCGGCGGTGGCGTGTGCGAGCGCACGGCGCGCCTGTCCGACGCCCCGACGCGTGGCCCGCAGCATCTTGCGCATGACCTTGCGGTCGGCGCCGAGGCGCAGCGCGGCGTCGAGCACTGCGAGTGCGCCGGCGAAGCCCATCGGGCTCGTGCATGCGATGTCGACGGCTGTTCGTTCGAGCGAGCTGACCAGCACACCGTCGACGTCGACTGTCTCGCTGGGCGCGACCACTCCGACGTGCGTGTGCCTGGTGGCCGTACGTCCGCCGTGGTTGGCGTCGCCGGTGGTCACGTGCAGGCGCGCGAAGTTGGGTTTGAGCATCGGCAGCCTGTGCATTGCGGCGGCCGACTGGTGGGTCACCACTCCCGCGACGATGCCGAGCGTGGCCGACGCGATCACGGTGAGCCGGTGCGCGTCGTCGGGTGTGCGTTTCTCGGCGGGCGCGAAGGCGCCGCGGCCGACACGGACGATCTCGCCGCGTCGGCACGCTCGGCGCAGATCGTCGTCGGTGAAGCCGTCGGCCAGTGCCTTCTTGCGGTAGATGATGCCGTGGTCGTCTGCGATGAACGGGGTCATGACAGCTCCGACGCGCACGACCGCCCGGCGGTTCCCCTAATGCCCAAACGCGGCCCGAACCTGCAGACGCGGCTGGTACACCGACAGCGTCTGCAAGTTCGAGCCGCGTCTGGAGCGCGGTTACATCCCGGCCGGCGGGTGCCCCAGCGAGATCAGTGCGCCGTTGGGGTCGTGCACCGTGGCGAGGGTGCCGTACGGCGTGTCCGTGGCGGGCATGATGACCGAGCCGCCGAGCTCCTCGGCGCGCTTGACGGTCGCGGGTACGTCGTCGACGCAGATGTAGATCTGCCAGAAGGAGGGCAGTTCCGGCGGAAACAGGTTGGCTGCGTCCATGATTCCGGCGTAGGCCATGTCGCCGAAGAAGACCTGCGCGTACCGCAGCGGGCTGCCCGGCTCGACGATCTCGACGGCGCTGTTGTCGATGACAGACTCGACGCGCGCGCCGACGACCTCGGGGTAGAACACCACCGATTTGGTGTAGTCCTGGCTCACACACTCGAACCAGTACGGGGCGCCGTGGACGCCCCACTCGGCAAAGCCCTTGTGCTTGTTGGCTTTCCAGAAGCCGATCACCGCGCCCGCGGCGTCGACCGCCACGGCCATCGTGCCCTCCTCGCCGACCTCCATCGGAGGCAGCATGACCGATCCGCCCGCTGCCTTGACCAGCTCGAGAGTGGCCTCGGGGTCGTCGGTGCGAAGGTACGACGACCAGACGTTGGGCACCGACCCTTCGCCCATGGCGGGCATCAGGCCGGCGACGCGGTGACCGTTGAGAGTGAAGTTCTGGTATCCGCCGAAGTCGGGGTTCGGATCCTCGACCTTCCACCCGAACAGGTCGCTGTAGAAGTCGATCGCCTTGGCGGTGTTGCTGCTCATCAGGTCGAACCAGACAGGTGCGCCGGGGGGAGCGGTGTATTCGGTCATGGCAGTGGCTCTTCTCTGTGGTCGCTGGTCTCGGACGCTGGTACTGACCTCCATCCTCGCGAAAAGTCATCGGCGGCGTCGGCGAACACCGGAGGTCGGTACGCGAGCGAGACCCGGGGTGGCACGCTTGACCCCATGACAGAACGTGCGCGCGCACTCGCATGGCCGCTTTTCGCGGTGTCCGGCCTGCTGATCGTCGCGTTCAGTCTGGTGTCGTGGGGCGACTCCAGCCAGGGGCTCAACTCCAAGATCTCCGGTGTCGGGCGCGTATCGGTGCCGGGTGCGGCGCCGGAAGACGTCGCATTTCTGGAAGCGCACACGCAACGCCCGGGGCTGGTCACCATCATCCTGGGTGCGGTGATCGCTGCCGTCGCGGCAGTGGGCTGGTGGCGTCGTCGGCTGCGTCCGATCGCACTTTCAGTGATCGGGCTCGCCGCGGTCGGAGCCGCGGTGGCCGCGGGATTCGTGGTTGCTGACCCGTCCGGACGACTGCTCGACGACGCGGTGACCAGCACCCTCGACCTCGCGCCGGGCGAACAGATCCTCCAACCGGGCTACGGCGTGATCGCGGTGCTCGTCGTCGCGATCCTGGTGGCCGTCGGCGTGGTGTTTGTCAGCGCCACAGCAGTGCTCACCAGTACCCGTCGGGATCGGACTCCGGCGACTCCGCCGGGATGATCCCTTCTGCGACACCGTGATCGATGCTCGCCGACAGTCGTGAGCAGGTCGGGACGAGCGCCGGATTCCCGCCCTCGGCACGTATGCGGGCGAGTTCGTTGCACCGCTCCCGGGCGTCGGCGTTCCACTGCACGCTGGTGTGGTGCGAGCTGGTCTTCTTGACCAGCACGCACGCATGGCATCCGCGGCACTCGATCTCGGTCATGCCGCCGCGAAGGTAGTGTTCGCGGTCGCGTGCCGTCGACTCGTGGACCGCGGCCCGACGCTGCGGGTCGTCGCCGAAGTCGGGTGCCTTCGACCACCCGGCGAGGGCGGGTGAGGCGCCCCGTGGGGTCTCGCCCTCCTCGATGCGATCGGCGGCCCTGGTCATGCTCAGACGCGCGTGTCGGTGTCGGACGAGTTGTCCGCGGAGGAATCTTCAGGAGCCGCAGCCTCTGCCGCCTCGCGTTCCTGCTTGCGGCGCAGGTTCTCGGCCACCTCGATGCTCCAGTTCTCGACGGCCTTGGTGGTGTCGATCTCGTACTCGAAGCGCTGGGTCATCTCGTCCGTGACGTCGGCCTTGTCGACGTAGAACTGCTCGTACCAGCGTCGAAGCTGGTAGACCGGACCGTCTTCTTCGACGAGGAGTGGGTTGTCGATGCGCGTCTTGTTCTTCCAGATCTCGACGTCCTGCAGGAACCCGACCTCGACGCCCTTGGAGATCTTGTGGGCCATCCGCGACGCCTGCTCACCCGTCATGCCCTCGGGCACCTTGGCCATCACGCCGTACATCAGGACGAACGAATTGGCGTCGATGGGGTAGTGGCAGTTGGTCAGGATGGTCTCGATCTTGAAGTCGCCGTAGAACTGGACCATCGGGTTCAGCATGTACGACGGCCCGTAATAGGCGGCCATCGATTCGAGTCGGCTCTCGGCGTATCCGCTGCCGAAGTCGATGTCGGGTCGGCCGTGGGAGTTCATGTACTGCGCGGCGGTCTCGCCCTCGAAGACGTTCTTGAAGTAGTCGGGCAGCGCGTAGTGGACGTAGAAGAAGTGCGCCATGTCGACGACGTTGTCGATGATCTCGCGGCAGTTGGAACCCTCGATCACCAGGCGGTTCCAGGTCCATCCGGTCCAGGCGTCGCTACCGACCTCGTCGAGTTCCGGGACGACGCAGTCATCCGGTGGCGGGTTGCCCTCCGGGTCGTTGTAGACGAAAACCTGTCCGTTGCGGATCATCGTCGGCCACGAACGAGTCTTGGCGAGTTTGGGATTGCGCTTCGCGTACGGCACGCCTGCGCAACGCCCGTTGCCCTTCCACATCCAGCCGTGGAACGGGCATGCGACGTTGCCGTCGCGGATCGAGCCCTGGCTGAGATCGCCGCCCATGTGCCTGCAGTACGCGTCGAGGATGTTGACCTCGCCGTCGTGTATCCACAGCGCAAGTTTGGTGCCGAACACGGTGATCGAGTGTGGCTCGCCGTCGTCGAACTCGGACAGCAGACCCAGGCAGTGCCAGCCGCGCGCGAACCGCGTCGGGGGTACCCCGGTGTCGATCTCGCGCACGTCACTGTCGCGTGCCGCACCGGATGCTCCGGTGTGTGCAGCGGGTCGTGGGGTGACGGTCATCTCGGGCGCTCCTTGATCTCGGGGCTGTGCTGTGCGGTTCGCTCTTCATCGAATACTAGAACAGGTTCCAGTATTCGTGTCCACATCGACTCTGCGCCGCTCGATCGCAGCAGTACATGGGGCCAAGGTCCTGTGTTTCCCAATATCTCGACAAAAACTAGAACCTGTTCTAATCTCAGATTTGAAACCAGTGTCTCACGAACGCGAATCGACAGGTAGGAGCCGGGCCAGATGCCAGCACATGAGCCGTCAGCACTTCAATCGGTGGCGCCGGACGCGCAGACGAGCGCCGACCGGGCAGACGCAGCTGCACAGGTGCTCGAGAAGATCAACGCGCTGCTGCCCGAGATCGAGCAGCGGGCGCAGCAGACCGAGGACCTCCGCCAGATCCCCGACGAAACGGTGTCCAGCCTCGACGACGCGGGCTTCTTCAAGCTCCTGCAGCCGTCGCAGTGGGGTGGATACGAGGCCGACCCGGTCACGTTCTACGAGGCAGTGCGCAGGATCGGCAGTGCATGTGGATCGACCGGGTGGGTCTCGGGCATCATCGGCGTCCACAACTGGCACCTCGCACTGTTCGATCAGCAGGCGCAGGAAGACGTCTGGGGCTCCGATCCGTCGGTGCGCATCTCGTCGTCGTATGCCCCGATGGGTGCCGGCCAGGTTGTCGACGGCGGGTACGTCGTGAACGGGTCGTGGGCGTGGTCGTCGGGTAGTGGCATCGCCGACTGGGTGTTCGTCGGTGGTCCGGTCATCAAGGACGGCAAGCCCGTCGACTTCGTCAGCTTCCTGATTCCGCGCGAGGACTACAACATCAAGGACGTCTGGAACGTGGTGGGGCTGCGGGGCACCGGCTCGAACACGATCGAGGTCAAGGACGTCTTCGTGCCACGGCATCGCATGCTCAGTTACCGCACGATGGGGATGGGTCAGGCGCCAGGGCTCGAGCGCAACACCGCTCCGGTGTACAAGATGCCCTGGGGCACAATTCATCCCAGCACCATCTCGACGCCGATCGTCGGTATGGCATACGGGGCGTACGCCGCGCATGTCGAACATCAGGGCAAGCGTGTACGTGCGGCCTATGCGGGAGAGAAGGCCAAGGACGATCCGTTCGCGAAGGTCCGGATCGCCGGTGCGGCAAGCGATATCGACGCGGCGTGGCGACAGTTGTCGGGCAATCTCGCCGACGAATACAACTACATCTTGCGCGGCGAGGAAGTGCCGATGGAACTGCGGCTCGCCGCACGTCGCGACCAGGTACGGGCCACCGGGCGGGCGATCGCCTCGATCGACACGCTGTTCGAGAACTCGGGTGCACACGCCCTCGAGAACGGCACGCCCATCCAGCGATTCTGGCGCGATGCCCACGCGGGTCGCGTCCACGCCGCCAACGACCCCGAGCGGGCCTACGTCGCATTCGGCAACGGGGAGTTCGGGATTCCCGTCGGCGACACGATGGTCTGAGTGGAGCACCTGAAACGATGAGCGACAGCCCCATCAGTTCCCTCGGCTACATGCGCATCGAGGCCACCGACATGGCCGCGTGGCGCGAATACGGACTCAAGGTCCTCGGCATGATCGAGGGCAAGGGTGCAACGCCCGATGCCCTCTATCTGCGCATGGACGATTTTCCCGCGCGACTAGTCATCGTGCCGTCCGACCGCGACCATCTCGGCAGCACCGGCTGGGAATGTCCGAATGCGCAAGCGCTGCAGGATGTTCGGGACCGTCTCGCATCCGCGGGCGTGATCTTCCGCGAGGGCAAGGACGAGGAACGCCTCGACCGTCGGGTCGACGAGATGATCATCTTCGACGACCCGGCGGGCAATACCCTCGAGGTATTTCACGGTGCGGCACTGGAACATCGGCGCGTCGTCAGCCCGTACGGGCACTCGTTCGTCACCGGCGACCAGGGACTCGGCCACGTCGTACTCACCTGCGACGACGACAAAGCAGCACTGGCCTTCTATCGCGATGTCCTCGGCTTCAAGCTGCGTGACTCGATGCGACTCCCACCGCAGGCGGTGGGTCGCGAAGAGGGCGACGAGGTTCCGTGGCTGCGCTTCCTCGGATGCAACCCGAGACACCATTCGCTCGCGTTCCTGCCCATGCCGAACGCGACGGGCATCGTGCACCTCATGGTCGAGGTCGGTGAGTCCGACGACGTCGGGCTCTGCCTCGACAGGGCGCTGCGTCGAAAGGTGCCGATGTCGGCATCTCTCGGACGCCACGTCAACGACCTGATGCTCTCGTTCTACATGAAGACGCCCGGCGGATTCGACGTCGAATTCGGCTGTGAGGGACGGCAGGTCGACGACGGCGAGTGGGTGGCGAGGGAGAGTACCGCGGTGAGCTTGTGGGGACACGACTTCACCGTCGGATTCAAGAACCAGTGAACGGGAGGGCGAGCGCCCAGATGGCTGCGACACCGTACGGGTCAAGTGATTTCGACACACGTCAGTTCCGCACCGCGATGGGGCAGTTCTGTACCGGCGTCACGGTCATCACCACGCTCACCGCTGACGGGGCGCCGTCGGGGTTCGCCTGTCAGTCGTTCGCGGCGCTCTCGCTCGATCCGCCGCTCGTGCTCTTCTGCCCGCAGAAGACGTCGCGGACCTGGCGGGTGATCGAGGAGAACGGGAGCTTCTGCGTCAACATCCTCTCCAACCGGCAGCAGGATGTCAGTGCGGCGTTCGGTGCACCGGGCGACGACAAGTTCGCGGGAATCGCCTGGGACCCGTCGCCTGCAGGACTCCCCGTCATCAGACACGGTTTGACGTGGGTCGAGTGTTCCGTCGAACGCGTCGACGACGGCGGCGACCACCACATCGTGATCGGTCGGGTGCTGACACTCGGAGAAGTGTTGCAGGACAAGCCGCTTCTCTTCTACCGGGGTGGCTATCTCTCGACCGAGCATCCGCGGGTCACCCCAGCGCAGGCCGAGCTAGACAACTTCCTGACATGGACCGGAGGAGACACGTGGCTGTGACGACGACCCCCATCTCGCGAACAGTCGACGTCACCGGTCCCTTCACCGACGCCATCACACAGGCGCAGACATTGATCGCCAATGCCGACTTCGCACTCACGGAGGCCGATCTCGCAGAGGGATTCGACTACCTGGCCGGAAGCATCGCGGCGACACTGCAATTGGCGCGAGCGCGCAGTCGAACCCATCCCGGGTTCGTGACCTCAACGGGACCGACCACCAAGATTGGCCTCGACAACCCGGACACCCTCTACCTCCACGCAGACATCGAGCCGAACGCAACGTATCGGGTCTGGGGACGACGCGGCAGCACAACGGATCTGAGCTTCCAGGTACTCCGCGGCGACTACACACCAAGCGAAGTGCCCGGCGGTGACGACGCCTTCGACGACCGGCGGATTCCGATCAACTCCCACGGGACGTTCGAGATCACCTTCGGGCCGGATCTGTCCGCTGCATCTGCGCGCGACGACTACTTCGCCCTCGGCGACGGAGCGTCGATGCTCGCGGTGCGTGAGGTGTATTCCGACTGGTCGCAGCGTAGGGGAGAGATCGCCATCGAGCGGGTCGACACGGTGGGCAGCGCCCCCGCCGACCTCGACCTCGCGCGGGTGCAGCGACGGTACGCCACCGCGGGCAAGATGCTCCTGGCACGGCTGAATACCTGGTTCAACTTTCCGAAGTGGTTCTACCTCGACGAGCCGGTCAACACCTTCACGCCGCCGCGGCTCACCCCCGGTGGATTGTCGACGCAGTATTCTTCCGTCGGGCATTTCAGACTGCTGCCCGGTGAGGCCATGATCATCACGGTTCCGAAATCTGCTGCGCCGTATCAGGGTTTTCAGCTCGGCAGCATGTGGTACATCTCGCTCGACTACGTCAACCACCAGACCAGCCTGAACTCCGCGCAGGCGCAGGTCGACCGCGACGGCATGATCCGATTGGTGCTCGCACACGACAATCCCGGCGTCGCCAACTGGATCGAGACCACCGGTCACGAGGTCGGGATCATGCAATTCCGATGGCAGCGAACAGATGTGCCGATCCCGCCGGAACAGGGGCCGACGGCACAGGTCGTCGACGCGGGCGACATCGCCGATCATCTGCCCTACCTCGACGACAACAGGCTCGACCCCGCGGGCTGGGCTGCGCGAATTGCCCTCCGCCAGCGCGGCTTTGCAGAGAGAATGCTGGGATGACCGAGATGGCGCGTGCGGGGCTGCTCGACGACAAGGTGGTCGTCGTGTCCGGGGTTGGGCCGGGACTCGGCCGATCAATCTGTCTGCGCGCGGCAGCACACGGCGCTCGCGTGGTGCTCGCCGCGCGAACCGAGTCGCGGCTCAAGGAGATCTCCGCGGAGGTAGACGCTGCCGGCGGTCGCTCGCTTGTCGTCCCCACCGACATCACCGACGACGACGCGGTCGACCAGTTGGTCGCTGCCACTCTTGCCGAGTTCGGACGGGTCGACGTCGTCGTGAACAATGCCTTCGCGGTTCCGTCTATGAAGCCGTTGGCCCGCACTGACTTCGAGCAGATCAACGCGAGTATCGAGCTGACCGTACTCGGGACGCTGCGCGTCGTGAAAGCCTTCACCGCCGCGCTTGCCGACGCGGCGTCGGAATCTCCTTCGCCGCGAGCGACGAGCGCGATAGTCAACATCAACTCGATGGTCATCCGACACTCCGAACCGCGCTATGGCAGTTACAAGTTGGCGAAGGCGGCGCTGCTCGCCATGTCGCAGACGTTGGCCACGGAATTGGGTGACAAGCGGATACGGGTGAACTCCGTTGCGCCAGGCTATATCTGGGACGATCAGCTGAAGTGGTACTTCGGCGAGGTCGCCAAGAAGTACGGCATCAGCGAGGACGACGTCTACGCGCAGACCGCCGCGCGCTCCGACCTCAAGCGTCTGCCGGAGCCGGACGAGATCGCTGACGCCGTCGTATTTCTCGCCTCCGATGCGGCCAGTGCGATCACCGGTCACACCCTCGACGTGAACTGTGGGGAATACCATGACTGAGTCAGTCGGCAGGCGCAACGTCGGTACGATCGACGATCTGCACGAATCGGCTATGCGGACAACGGGTCTCGATGACTTCGGCGACGACGCATACCTCGAGCCGCTCGGCGTGCTACTCGATTCGTACGCGAACGAAGCGGGCCTCACCGAGCTCGGTAGCAAGATGTTTCGATACTTCCTCAAGGGGGCGTTGATCGCTCGACTGATGAGCGAAGCGTCGTGGCGGGCCACCCCGTCGTACGCCGACGTCGAGATCACCCGTCCGATCTTCGTGACCGGGCTGCCCCGCACCGGGACCACCGCCCTGCATCGACTGCTCGCCGCCGACCCCGCGCACCAGGGACTCGAGATGTGGCTGACCGAGTTTCCGCAGCCGCGGCCGCCGCGCGAGCAGTGGGCGTCCAATCCGGTCTATCAGCAGATCGACGCGGGTATCGCGCAACACCACGTCGAGAATCCGGAATTCATGGGTCTGCACTATCTCGACGCCAGTGAGGTCGAGGAGTGCTGGCAGTTGTTGCGGCAGAGCATCATGTCGATCTCGTACGAATCGCTCGCCTACGTGCCGACGTACTCGAGGTGGCTCGCTGAGCAGGACTGGACACCGGCCTACGCGCGGCATCGTCGAAATCTTCAGATGATCGGCTCGAACGATCGCGGGAAACGATGGGTGCTGAAGAACCCGAGTCATCTCTTCGCCCTCGACGCGCTGATGGCGGTGTATCCCGACGCGCTGGTGATCCAGACGCATCGCGCGCCGGAGACGAGCATCGCGTCGATGTGCAGTCTCGCCGAACACGCCACTCCGGGGTGGTCGACTGTCTTCGTCGGCGACACGATCGGACGTACACAACTCGACCTCTGGTCACGTGGATTGCGCCAATTCTCGCAGGCGCGTGCGCAATACGACGAGGCGCAGTTCCTCGACGTCGACTTCGACGACCTGCGGGCAGACCCGCTCGGGACCGTCGAACGCGTGTATGCGGCGCTGGGCACCGACATCTCGGAACCGGCGCGCGCCGCGATGGTCGCCCTTGATGCCGAGAGCGCGTCGGGCGCACGTCGGCCCCAACATCGGTATGCCCTCTCGGATTACGGATTCACGGAGGCGGAGGTCGCCGCGGCGTTCTAGAGTCGGGGCATGGCAGCACCCGAAGGGCGACGTACCGCTGAGGGTTTTCGACGATTGATCTCGTTCGCCGATGCGGTGGTTGCCATTGCGCTCACGCTGTTGGTCTTGCCTCTCGCCGAGATCGGTAAGGAGATCGGGAGCGATACGACGGTGGTCGCGGTTTTTCGTGACCACTCCAGTGAGCTACTCGGATTTCTCATCAGCTTTTTCGTGATCTGGGTGCTGTGGCGCAATCACCATCGCATGATCGAGTACTTCGACGCCTACGACAAGGTGCTGTTCAACCTGCACATGGTGTGGCTGTTCACGATCGTCGTGCTGCCCTTCGCCACCTCGCTTATCAGTGGTCCGACGTTGAAGTGGGGTACGGCGTTCTACATCGCGGTGCTCCTGGTGTCGGTGTCGAGCCTGGTGGCGATAAGCGAGTGGGGTAGGAGGCATCGGGAGCTGTTGGCGATTGGCGAAGACGTCGACGAGTGGGTGGCGAGTGCTCCCGATGTCGGCACGGTGATTGCGCTCGTCGTGGCGCTCGTCGGGTCGCTGCTGGTGCCGCAGTGGGGGAGCTGGTGGCTGGTGGTGCTCTTCCTGGCGGGTCCCGCTGACAAGATCGTCGCGGCCGTGGCCCCGCGCAGGCGGTAGGTCGCGACAGGCTCGACCAGCGGGGGGCGCGGCCCGAGCAGCGAAGCCTTCTCCGCTGGTCGAGCGGGCGCGAGCGTAGCGAGCACCCGAGTCGAGACCACTTCCCGCTGCGACTGGTGGTCTCGACAAGCTCGACCAGCGGAGGGGCGGCTCGATCAGCGGTGGGGAGCTCGACCAGCGGGTCTCGACAGGCGAGATTTCCCCGCTGGTCGAGCGGGCGCGAGCGGAGCGAGCACCCGAGTCGAGACCACTTTCCGCCCGCTCGGTGGTCTCGACAGGCTCGACCAGCGGTAGGGCTCGACCAGCGGTGGGGTGGTCTCGACAAGCTCGACCAGCGGTGCGGCTCGACCAGCGGTGCGGCTCGACCAGCGGTGCGGCGGCTCGACCAGCGCTCGGGCGGCTCGGCTAGCCGCGCAGGGCGTCGACCATCTCGGCGACGATGTCGTGTGGTTGGCCGAAGAGCTGGGCGCTGCCGTGGGCGCGTTTGAAGTACAGCCCGATGTCGTGTTCGGCGGTGATCCCGATGCCGCCGTGGATCTGGATCGCCTCGCCCGCGACGGTGGCGAACGCTTCCGAGCAGTACACGTGGGCCGAGGCCGCGAGGTCGGCGGCATTCGGGTCGTCGGCGACGACGGTCTCGATGGCCGCGCGTGCGAGCGATCGCGACGACTCGACGAGCGTGTACATGTCGGCCATGCGATGTTTGAGCGCCTGGAATGACCCGATGATCCGGCCGAACTGAGTCCTCGACGATGCGTGCTCCACGGCGAGTCGGAGCGCGCGGTCGGCGCCGCCGACCTGTTCAGCTGCGAGGAGTGCCCAGGCAAGCGTGCGCAGTCGCGACACCACGTTGCCCGCTGCGGTGACAGCGGTGGCCGCGGTGTCGTCGAATGTGATGCGGGCCAACGGCCGCGTCGGGTCGACGGTGGGGAGTGCGGTCACCTCGATACCGTCGGCGTCGGCATCGACGACGTGCAGTGTGATGCCGGACGGTGTGCCGGCGAGGACGAGCAGCAGGTCGGCTGACTCGCCGTCGATGACGAACTCTGCTGTGCCGGTGAGCAATCCGGCTTCACTGGAGACACCGGGGATGTCCCACCCCGTCGCGCCCGCCCAGCACAGACTAGCGATGCGTTCTCCGGATGCGATGTCGGGAAGCAGCCGCGCGCACGCGTCGGTATCGCCGCTGAGCAGCAGGGCGCCGGACGCGAGTGCCGTCGAGAAGACAGGCACGGGACTCAGCGTCGCGCCGAGTTCCTCGAGCACCGTTGCGGTTTCGACGAACGATGCTCCCGCACCGCCGAACTCCTCCGGGACCGCGAGAGCTGCCACGCCGATCTCATCGCACAATGTGCGCCACAGGTCGCTGTCGAACCGGCGGGGTGTGCGCATCGCCGCGCGCACCGCTGTGGAGTCGGATCGCTTGGCCAGAAGATCGGCGACGGACTGCCGCAACGCATCCCGGTCCTCGGTGGATACCGTGCTGTGTGTTGCCGTGTTGTGTGTCGTCGTGCTCACAGCGACTCCAGAATCCGCGCGCGATGCTGTGCCGGCGTCCCCCACGCGCTCACCAGCGCGCGAGTCTTGGTGATGTACAACGACAGATCGTGTTCGGAGGTGTATCCGATCGCACCGACAACCTGAAGAGCTCGCCGGGATGCCAGGTACGCGGCGTCGGCCGCTGCAACCTTGGCCGCGGAGATGTCACGGCTCACGTCGACGCCCTCGGGAACTCCGCCGTCGATGCCGACTGCTGCGCCGTGGACGAGCGGGCGGGCCATCTCGAGGGCGATCGCGACGTCGGCGAGGTGATGCTTGACCGCCTGGAACGATCCGATCTGGCGCCCGAATTGCTTGCGTGACAACGCGTAGTCGGATGCGAGTCGGAGCATCGTCGAGCCGAGACCGAGTAGTTGAGCCGCGGTGGACAGTGCTCCGAACTGTGCGGCTCGGTCGCCATCGACACCGTCTGCGATCACCTCGGCCGCGCGCACCGTGGACACCGTTCGCGTGGGATCGACCGACTGTGCTGTGTCGTCGACCGTCGCGAGCGACAATGTGCCGTTGTCGACGACATACACGTGCTCGGCAGCATCGGTGTCGGCTGCACGCGGAGAAAGGGGCGCGATTGCCGCCGAACTCAGCCGCCCCGATGCCGCAGCGTCGAGCGCATCTGACTCCGTGGCCGACCGCAGCAGGATCGGCACCACCGCAACGGATTCGACGATCGGCCCGGGGAGCGCGTGGCGGCCGATCTGTTCGAGTGCGACGACCATCTCGACGGCGCCTGCTCCGGCGCCACCGTGCTCCTCGTCGACGAGCAGGCCGAAGACGCCGATGTCGGCGAGCTGGCGGAAGACACCTGCCGCGGGAGAGCGATCACCGTCGGCCCATGCACGGGCAACGGCAGGCGCATCCGCTTTCGTGAGGAGCGTGTCGACGCTCGATGCGAGGTCGTCGTGGATGTCGGACAGCAGGAAGTCCATCGTTCACCTGTCCCCGCGCGGGAGGCCGAGGAGGCGCTCCGCGATCACATTGCGCTGAATCTCGTTGGTGCCTGCGTAGATCGGCCCGGACAGCGAGAAGAGGTAGCCGTCAATCCATGCGTCGTCGATCTCGGCGTCGGTGCCCTGTAGTTCCAGCGCTGTCTCGTGGGCCGCGATGTCCCACTGCGACCAGAAGACCTTGTTGATCGACGACTCCATGCCCAACTGCCCGCCTGCCGCGAGTCGGCTGACCGTCGCGTATGTCGACAGCTCGTAGGCCCGCGAGCCGATCCAGGCGTCGGCGACGCGTGTATCGACGCCGGAGGCGGTGGGTACGTTGTCCCGCTGCGCTTTCCACAGGTCGACGAGGCGATCCGTGGTGGCGAGGAAGCGACCTGGCGAACGCAACGACAGCCCCCGCTCGTTGGCGGCGGTGCTCATCGCGACCCGCCACCCGTTGTCGACGTCGCCGATGACGCCGGAGTTCGCCGGGTCGGCGGGGTCGTCGGGGACGAAGACGTTCTCGCAGAAGACTTCTGCGAATCCCGGCTCGCCGTCGAGTTGAGGGATCGGCCGCACCGTGACGCCCGGGCTGTGGAGGTCGAACATGAAGTAGGTGAGTCCCCGGTGGCGTTGCGCCTCTTTGTCGGTGCGGAACAGGCCGAATGCCCAGTCGGCGAAGCTCGATCGGGAACTCCACGTCTTCTGGCCGTTGAGGAGCCAGCCACCGTCGGTTCGGGTGGCCGTGGAGCGCAGCGAGGCCAGGTCGCTGCCGGCTTCGGGTTCGCTCCAGGCCTGGCCCCAGATGTCGTCGGCACGTGCTATACGAGGCATGATTCGGGCCAGTTGTTCTGGATGTGCGTGCTCGAAAAGTGTTGGTGCCAAGAGGAAGATGCCGTTCTGGCTCACTCGGCCGGGTGCGCCGGCACGGTAGTACTCCTCCTCGAAGATGATCCAGTGCAGGAGCGGGGCGTCGCGGCCACCGAACTCCTCCGGCCAACTCACCACCGACATGCGGTCGGCGGCCATTGTGCGCTCCCACTCCCGGTGCGCCTCGAAGCCCTCGGCGGTGTCCATCGAGGGAAGTGGTTGTGCGGGAACATGATCTGCGAGCCAGGTGCGCACCTCGAAGCGGAACTCGTCAGCGGCGGCGTCGAACGTCAGGTCCATCGGTCAGCGTCCGTTCGACGTCGAACCCGCGGACGCCTTCATCGACTTGGCATCCATGCCACCGAGCGAATCCCCACCGGAGGATTCGGCATTGGCCGAATGCGCGAAATGGTGCCAGCCGAATACCGAGTCCATCGCGGTGCGCATGCCCATCTGGTCCTCGCAGATGTTCACCGCCTTCTTGGACAAGAACAGTCCCTGCATCGGCATCGCGACGATGTTCTCGCAGATCGCATCGACCTTGGCGCCCAGGCCATCCCGCTCGACGACGTGGTTGACCATGCCCCACTGTTCTGCCTGTGTCGCGGTGAAGCGTTCGCCGGTGAAGAGGATCTCCTTGGCGCGACGTGGACCCAGCACGTAGGCGTGTGCGAAGTACTCGACGCCCGGAATACCCATACGTGCAACGGGATCGGAGAAGAACGCGTCGTCGGAGGCGACGATGAAGTCGCATACCCACGCGAGCATCAGGCCGCCCGCGATGCATGCGCCGTGCACGGCCGCGATCATCGGCTTCGGGATCTCCCGCCACCGTCGGCACATCCCGAGGTAGACCTCGGTCTCGCGGGCGAGACGTTGATCGGCTCCCGACTTGTCTGTGTGGTCCCAGTGCAGGGCGGCGACGTTGTCGTAGTACGTGTCGAAGTCACGCTCCGGGGTGCCGATGTCGTGGCCCGCCGAGAAGTGCTTGCCGTTCGCGCGAAGCACGATCGCCTTGACGTCGGGGTCGTCGACTGCCTTGCGGAACGCGGCGTCGAGCGAGTACGTCATCACCGAGTTCTGGGCATTGCGGTACTCGGGCCGGTTCAGCGTCACGTAGGCGACCGCGCCACCCGGACCGCCGACCTCGTAGGCGACCGGCGAGGTGTCCGGGCCGAGGTCGTCGGGACCAAGCGGGGCGGGGATCACGGCGTCGCTCATGCTCACGAGCTTAACCTAGCAAATGCTTGGTTGGTAGTCTCGCGTGCGGTTCCTGCAGTGTGCAGTGGTGGGTAGCGCCAGGGGTTTAGCGCACGGTGATTGTTCCGCTGCAGGCGGTGGTGGGGATTGCCCACAGCGCGTTGCGGTTGACCGCGCTGAGCGTGACCCGGACCTTGCCCGGGCCGGTGTTGAGCGCGAAGGTGGGTCCACCGACGAAGAGGGCGATCTTTGCCGTGTTGAAGGCAGTCCCTTTTCGGTTGTTGTTCAAGTTGTGCCAGTCGAGCCGCCCGGCGGATTCGTATCCTCCGCTGAATGTCCAGAAGGACGAGATGTCGCGGACAGCGGCGGTGACTGTGCCCGGTCCCGTCTGGGAGACGAACAGTCGCGCGGTGCTGTAGGGCTGGTCGACGATGTTCGGGCTGATGCCCCAACACCGTTCGAGGGGCGCGACCGTTTCGGCATGGGCGGTACCCGAGCCGACGCTGAGGGCGGCGAGTGACGACGCGGCGACCCCGGCGGCTGCAAGTGCAGTTGCGACGCGGGTGCGGATTGTGTGTCGATGATGCATGGTGTAGTCCTCGATCGGGTTCCGGATGCGAAACGTTGGCGGGAACGCCGCCGCGTCGGGATGTGCGGCGATGCACGACGGTTAATTCGGGCAATACGGCCGAATCGTTAGCTGGAATTGTGAGCTGTGACACGACCGTGACGTGGCAAGCTGAGACCATTCGGCGTCAGCAGCGAGATGAAGGTGGGCGCGACGGGGATGACGACAGAATGAACGCAGACGGGGGCGACGGCGGGCAGTCGGCGGGCAATGAGCGCGATCTGAACCCGAACGTCGTGTGGCAGGCCAGCAAAGTGTCGCGGGAGCAGCGCCCCCACCGTGGTGGGACCCTGTGGATCACCGGATTGTCGGGCTCTGGAAAGTCTTCTGTGGCAATCGAACTCGAGCGTCGACTGGTCACGCAGGGGCGACCTGCGTATCTGATGGACGGAGACAATCTCCGACACGGCCTCAACTCCGACCTCGGTTTCGGCGACGACGATCGGCGCGAGAACATCAGGCGCACAGCAGAAGTCGCGGCACTGTTCGCCGATTCCGGCTCCGTCGCGATTGTCTCGCTGATCTCGCCGTTCGCGGCGGAGCGTCAGCGTGCCCGCGAGATTCACGACGAACGCGCACTGCCGTTCTACGAGATCTTCCTCGACACGTCGTTGCAGGAGTGCGAACGCCGCGACCCCAAGGGCCTGTACGCCCGTGCACGGCGCGGTGAGATCAGTCACTTCACCGGGATCGACTCGCCCTACGAGCGGCCCGAGAAACCAGATGTCGTGATCCGGCCGACCGACGGGCTGCCAGCGGAGACGGCTGCCGCTGTTCTCGAACTTCTCGGGCTATGAGCGCCGAGCTCTCGGTCTACGATCAGCAGGCGTCGGCGTGGCCGGCGCGCGCAGGCGCATCCCGGCGCCTGGGCGAGAGGGTGGAAGGGGCAACGAGTGGACGACCGCAGCCTTGCCGGAGAACTGGCGACCGCAGCAGGTAAACTGCTTCTCGAGATCCGCGCGAACAGCGGCCTGACCGGCCGCGCGCTCGGCGACGAGGGAGATCGACGCTCCAACGACTTCCTGCTCGCCCGCCTCGCCACCGATCGCCCCGACGACGCTGTCCTCTCGGAGGAGTCGACGGACGACAAAGCCCGGCTGATCTCGCCGCGCGTCTGGATCGTCGACCCCGTCGACGGCACACGGGAATACGGGGCCGTCGACGAATCCGGTGAGGGCCGGAAGGACTGGGCTGTGCACGTCGCGCTCTGGTCGTCGACCGGCGGCGGCACGCTCATCGCCGGTGCCGTCGCGCTGCCCGCGCTCGGGATCACCTATGTCGACGACGAGACGCCCGTGGCGCCGACCGAGGGTCTCGCCGAGGTTCCGCGCGGTGACGCCCCGCGCGTCGTCGTCAGTGGCTCTCGTCCGCCCGCTTTCTCGCAGGCCGTCGCCGACGCGATCGGCGGCGAGGTCGTGCAGATGGGTTCAGCGGGCGCGAAGGCGATGGCCGTGGTGCGCGGTGAGGCCGACGCCTACGTGCACGCGGGTGGGCAGTACGAGTGGGATTCCGCGGCACCGGTTGCCGTCGCTCAGGCAAAAGGTCTGTGGTGCAGTCGAATCGATGGCTCGCCGCTGGTCTACAACCAGGACGACACCTATCTGCCCGACCTCGTGATCTGCCTGCCGGAGTTGCGCGACGCGATCATCGAGGTCACGAGTTCAGAGCCAACCCCGACATCAGAGTCGCGATAGCGGCGCGCACGTCGCTTGCTTCGATCCGCATCAGGTCTTCGGCTGACAGCGAGCCCAGATCGCCTGCGGTGAGCCGATATTCGCGCTCTTCCTCGGCAGATTCGACGATGTTCCGCACAAAGCGGCCGTTACCCGCGAGGTCGATTCCCCGCCGCGTTCCCGCACCGGCTTCGCGTACATCCTCATAGAGCGGTGCACACGCCTGCTCGATCTCGGCCGCAGCTTCGGGGGTAAGTATCGAATCACGGCGCCGCGCGAGGTAGTCGCCGATGCTGGCCAACTCCCGCGGGGTGTACGACTCGAAGCGGATGCGTCGGGCGAATCGTGACGCGAGGCCGTCGTTGGAGGCGAGGAACCTGTCGATCTCTGCGTCGTAGCCCGCGATGATCACCACGAGCCGGTCGCGGTTGTCCTCCATGCGAGCCAGCAGGGTGTCGACGGCCTCGCGTCCGAAGGCGTCGCCACCGGAGAGTCCTTGCTGGACAAGGGTGTACGCCTCGTCGATGAACAAGACGCCGTCCATGGCCGAGTCGATCAGCGCCGACGTCTTGATGGCTGTGCTGCCCAGGTGTTCGCCGACCATATCGCGTCTGGTGGCCTCGATGACCTTGTCGGACTTGATGAATCCGAGCCCGCAGTACATCTTGGCGATCACGCGCGCGACAGTTGTCTTGCCGGTGCCGGGCGGCCCGGTGAACGCCAGGTGCAGGCTGCGCGCCGACGTCGAGAGACCCCGGTCGGCGCGGATTCTGGCGACCGTCGCCGCCGACTGCAGTTTGGCGACCTGCTCCTTGACCGATGTCAGTCCGATCTGGGCGTCGAGCTCTGCCTGTGCGGCACTCACCAGATCTTCCGCGGTCTGCGACGCCTCGTCGGACTTGTCCGGTGATGTGAGTGTTGGTGGAGTCGTCGGGGCGGACGCGGGATCCCACGGATCGGTCCGCGCCGCGATCTCGTCGGCGGTGGTGACGGTCAGTCGCGTCGCGGGCGACCGGAGTGCGTCGGCAGCCGCGGTCAACGAGGGATCGCTGGCGAAGGCCTGCTCGAGCATCGATGTGGCCTGCGCCTGTTTGCCCTCGCCGCGCAGTGTGAGCCCGTAGGTGTACATCGCCCGGCTCGCACATGCGGGAATGGCGCATGACATGGCTCGTTCGAGGCGTCGAATGGCTTCGGCGCTCATTCCGAGCTGCGCGCAGGCGGTGCCCGTCAGATAGTCGGCGACGGCGCTCATGTGGGGGTCGTGCCACTGTTCTGAGCGCGCGAGCGTCGACAACACGTCCGGCCATCGCCCGGTGCGGAAGTAGAGCACGGCTTCGATGAACGTCACGATCGGAGTTCGACGCTGCTCGGCAATCGCGTCGACGACGTCACGTGCTCCCGCGAAGTCGTCGCCCGCGATCAGGGTCGCTGCGTAGGCGGCCGCAGCCTCGACGGCGTCGGTAAGCGGGTAGTCGAGGAACATGCCGGTGTACCACCGCCCGACAAGCGTTCGGGGCGGCAGTCCGAGTCTGCGTTGCTCCGCTCCGATGCGGTCGCTGTGTCGATAGAGCGCGAAGAGCACCTCGTTCGACGCGTCGCCGCAGGCCAGGCGACCGAGCCAGGCGTCGGCCATGGTCGGGTCCCACTCGCTGGCGCGCGTGAATGCCTTTGTTGCCTGCGCCTTGTTGTCGACCGGGTCGGTGCCCTCGACGGGGATCCCAAGTGAGAGCACCCCGAGCTCGAAGAGCTGCCGCGCCTTGCGGACGTCGGTCATCATCCCCCCCAAAAGTCCGATTGAACCGCTTCGCGTAGATCAATCACCGTAGCCGTTGTGTCGTGCGCTCGGGTCGCGGTCGACACAGTCCGAGCCCGATGCGGGCCGGGCGGTAGAATCTGGCAGGTGAGCGATCCTGTGGAGACCGTGTCTGTGGATTCAACGTCTGTGGATTCAATCGAACGGGCAGTCGACAGCCCCGATCAGCCCCAGCCCTACAAGGAACTCGGACTCAAGGACGACGAGTACGAGCGGATCAAGCAGATCCTCGGTCGCCGCCCGACCGATTCCGAACTCGCCATGTACTCGGTGATGTGGTCGGAGCACTGCAGCTACAAGTCGTCGAAGGTGCATCTGCGCTACTTCGGTGAGACCACCACCGAGGAGATGCGTTCGGGCATGCTCGCGGGCATCGGTGAGAACGCGGGTGTCGTCGACATCGGCGATGGCTGGGCCGTCACGTTCAAGGTTGAGTCGCACAACCATCCCAGCTACGTCGAGCCGTATCAGGGCGCAGCGACCGGTGTCGGTGGCATCGTCCGCGACATCATGGCGATGGGTGCCCGCCCGATCGCGGTGATGGACCAGCTCCGCTTCGGCAGGGCCGACGCCCCCGATACGCGACGCGTGCTCGACGGAGTGGTCCGCGGTGTCGGCGGCTACGGCAACTCGCTCGGACTGCCCAACATCGGCGGCGAAACGGTCTTCGACTCGAGTTACGCGGGCAACCCCCTGGTCAACGCACTGTGTGCGGGTGCGCTGCGCACCGAAGACCTGCAACTGGCCTTCGCGTCGGGAACCGGGAACAAGATCATCCTGTTCGGTGCTCGCACCGGACTCGACGGCATCGGCGGTGTGTCGGTGCTCGCCTCGGAGACCTTCGACGACACCGGCGAGTCCGGCCCCAATCGCAAGAAGCTGCCGAGCGTGCAGGTGGGCGACCCGTTCACCGAGAAGGTGCTCATCGAGTGCTGCCTCGAGCTCTATCACGCGGGGCTGGTCGTCGGTATCCAGGATCTCGGTGGCGCCGGACTTTCATGTGCCACATCGGAATTGGCATCGGCCGGCGACGGCGGCATGAAGATCGAACTCGAGAAGGTTCCCATGCGCGCGGTGGGGATGACACCCGCGGAGGTGCTCTCCAGCGAGTCGCAGGAACGCATGTGCGCGGTCGTCACCCCGGAGAATGTCGACGCCTTCCTCGCCGTGTGCCGCAAGTGGGATGTGCTCGCCACCGTGATCGGCGAGGTCACCGACGGCGACAACCTGGTGATCACGTGGAACGGTGAGACCGTCGTCGACGTCCCGCCGCGGACCGTCGCGCACGAGGGTCCGGTCTACGAGCGTCCGGTCGCCCGCCCCGACTGGCAGGACGGTGTGGTCGAGTCGACCACGGAGGCCCTGCAACGTCCGTCGACTCCCGACGAACTGCGTCAGACACTCCTCGACCTGCTCGAGTCGCCCGCACTCTGCAGCCGCAAGTTCATCACCGATCAATACGACCGGTACGTGCGCGGCAACACCGTGCTCGCCGAGCATGCCGACTCCGGAGTGATTCGGATCGACGAAAAGACCGGTCGAGGAATCGCTTTGGCCACCGACGCTTCGGGGCGCTACACCTTCCTCGACCCGTACCGGGGTGCACAGCTCGCGTTGGCCGAGGCGTATCGCAACGTGGCGGCGTCGGGTGCAACCCCCCGCGCGGTGACGAACTGCCTGAACTTCGGTTCGCCGGAGGACCCGGCGGTGATGTGGCAGTTCCAGCAGGCTGTGCACGGGTTGGCCGACGGGTGTCGCCAGCTCGGCATTCCGGTCACGGGCGGCAACGTCAGCTTCTACAACCAGACGGGGTCGACGCCGATCCTGCCGACACCGGTCGTCGGTGTACTCGGTGTGATCGACGACGTGCATCGTCGACTCCCGACCGACTTCGGTACCGAGCCCGGCGAGACGCTCATCCTGCTCGGCGAGACGCGCGACGAGTTCGACGGCTCGATCTGGGCGGAGGTCGCCTACGACCATCTCGGCGGTGTGCCGCCGGAGGTCGACCTCGACCACGAGAAACTGCTGGCCGACATTCTGACTGCTGCCTCACGCGACGGCTTGGTCTCGGCTGCGCATGATCTCAGCGAGGGCGGGCTGATCCAGGCCGTCGTCGAATCCGCGCTCGCAGGTGAAACCGGTTGTCGCATCCTGCTTCCCGAAGACGCTGATCCGTTTGTGTGGCTGTTCTCCGAATCGTCGGGACGTGTGCTGGTCGCGGTGCCGCGGACCGAGGAGTCGCGGTTCACCTCGATGCTCACCGCCCGACAGATGCCGTGGACGCGTATCGGTGTCGTCGATCAGGGTTCCGACTCGGTGACCGTGCAGGACCAGTTCGAGGTGACACTCGACGAACTGCGCGCCGTGCACGAGGGCACGCTGCCGAAGCTGTTCGGCTGAGACTGCTCGCCGGGCGTTGTTCCTGCTGTCGGGTCTTCGAATGGAATCGACGGCCCGTATAGGGTGTCCGTTGGCCGTGTCCGTTACGCTCCACTCGACCAAACTCGAGAGGAATCCCGATGACCAACCCGTATGACCCGCAGGGCGACCCGCTGAAGAAGGATGGCGGATACGGTCAGGCGCCCTACGGTGGCCAGCAATATGGGCAGCCCCAATACGATCAGCAACAGTACGGCCAGCAACAGTATGGGCAGCCCCAGTACGGTGGCCAGCCTCCATATGGTGGGCAGCCCTACGGGCAGCAGCCCCAGTACGGCTACGGACCCGCGGCACCCGAAAACAACCTGGTGTGGGCGATCCTGTGCACCGTGCTCTGCTGCTTGCCGCTGGGCATCGTGTCGATCGTCAAGGCGACGTCGGTGAACGGCCTGTGGGCCTCGGGCGATTACGCGGGCGCGCAGCAGGCCGCCGATGATGCCAAGAAGTGGGCCATGTGGGGTGCCATTGCGGGCGTCGCGAGCGTCGTCGTCAGCATCCTCATTTATGTCATCTTCTTCGTCATCCTCGTCGCCAGCGTCCCGTCGAGCTCGTACTGACGACCGCGAACTGACAACCACCGCGACACCGGAATGACCGACCCCGTGATGACCGAACGCGAGCCGGCCGACGGCGCCGCGTCGGACCCGCGCCCCGTGCATCCTCCGCGGGAGCGACTTTCCGCCCGCATCGAGCATGCGGTCCTCGGGACGGTCACCACGGTGTCGCGTCACCGCGTTGCCGGACCCGCGGTGGTTGTCGCCGCAGCGGTTGGCTGCTGTACCGCGATCTGGTTCGCCGATCCCACGACGCCGGGCGGGCCGTTGCCGATGTGTCCGACGAAGGCGTTGCTGCACATCGATTGTCCCGGCTGTGGTTCGCTACGTGCGATCTACTGGCTCATGCACGGCAACCTCGGAGAAGCGTTGCGGTACAACGCAGTCGGCGTCGTCGCCATCGCCTTGCTCGGGTGGGCGTTCGTCGCCTACTGCGTGGGTTTGTGGCGGGGCCGCCGGGTGCGCAGTTGGCAGCACCTGCGGTTCGCCCCGATCGTGACGCTGGTCGTCGTGGGCGTGTGGGTGGTGATCCGCAACATCCCCGTCGCGCCGTTCGACGCGCTGCGGGTCTGACCCACCGTTCGCCGCTGGTCCGACCCTCGGATCTACTCCGGCCGCTCGGATTCGGGCGCGTTCGCGAAGAGTTTCTCCGCGAAGAAGCCCTCCGGATCGTCGGTGGTGATCTGGTCGGCGCCACGTTCGACGAGCCGCGTGAACCTGGCCATCGACGACGCATCGGCGCGCGCGAGGGTGTAGACGTCGACCTCACGCTTCATCGCGTGGAATGCCGCGATCAGATCTGCGGCGCGGAGTACGAGTTCCTGGTCCAGATAGATGATTTCGGCGCGCGATGAGTCGCGGCAGGCGGTGAAGACGAAGCCGCGGAAATCCCCCGAGTGCAGTACACGGCCGATCGCGCCGCGGTGGCACGGGTCGTAGCCCACGTGGATGTCGGGCGCGGCGTCGCAGAGGGCGGTCACGGCGTCGGCGTCGCCGCACGAGAGGATCGCGTTGTCCGCGAAGGGTTCGACGGCCCGCGCGAAGATGCTGAGCGCCTCGTCGTCGAGGGCCGCTGCGTCTTCCTTGAAATCGAGTTGCAGCATTGCGTCGTCGGCTATCTCGATGCCGTCGAGCATGGTCGCGAGGTCTTCGAGGAGCACGACGCTGTCGTCCGTCGGGTCGCCGACATTGTCGGTCAACGTCAGTCCGCGCAGATACGCCGCAGAAGCGTGCGAGACGTCTCCGCGCCCCGTCGTCGAGTGCGCGAGGTCGCGATCGTGCAGCACCGCGAACCCACGCTCGGCATGGATGAGAAGGTCGACTTCGACGCTCGCACCGACCCGCATCGCCTCGACGATCCGCGATGCCGTGAACGGGGTGTCGGATGGTCGTCTCCGTGCCCGATGCCACTTGAGCCTGGTTCGACGGCCCGCGTGCGTGACCGCGATGGGTGGCGGGGCGGATGCGGCGGAGTATTCGGAGCTCGACATCGATGCCGACATTACGCCCGGCAGGGCATTGCCCGAATACCGTCCGCCGATGTGGAACGTGTTCTAGTTTGGTGGGCATGAGTCTGCGCGTGGTCGAGTGGTCGACCGGAACCGTCGGAAAGCATGCGATCGCCGGAATCGACGCCCACCCCGATCTGGAATTGGTCGGAGTGTGGGTATCCGATCCCGCGAAGGTCGGTCGAGATGCCGGTGAGTTGGCAGGCCTCGGGCGCGAACTCGGGGTCGTCGCGACGTCGGACGTCGACGAGCTGTTGGCTCTCGCTCCCGACTGCATCGTGCACACCGCGATGACAGACGATCGCGTCGTCGAGTCGATCAACGACCTGACCAGGTTTCTCGACGCGGGGATCAACGTGGTGTCGAGCGGGCCGGTCGTGCTGCAATTCCCGCACGGCATCCTGCCGGCGTCGATGGTCGAGCAGGTCGAGGCCGCGGCAGCCCGCGGAGGTGCAACGCTGCACGTCAACGGTATCGATCCGGGATTCGCCAACGACGTGCTGCCGCTGTCGATGACGAGCCTCGCGCAGCGTATCGACGAGGTCCGGTGCATGGAGATCGCCGACTACTCGACCTACTACCAACCCGTCGTTATGCGCGACCTGTTCGGATTCGGCCAACCGATGGACAGCACGCCGCTGCTGCTGACGCCGGGTGTGCTGTCGATGGCGTGGGGGAGTGTCGTCCGGCAGCTCGCGGCGGGCCTGGGCATCACGCTCGACGAACCGCTCGTCGAACGCGTCGAGCGGGTGGCTGCTGATCGTGACTACTCGACGGTGTCGGTCGAGATTCCGCAGGGCACGATGGCAGCACTGCGATTCGAGGTCGCGGGACAGGTCGACGGCACCGACCGGATCGTGCTCGAGCACGTCACTCGCACACATCCCGATCAGTGTCCGGAGTGGCCGAAGCCCGCGGAGGGTGACGGCTCGTACCGCATCGTCGTGTCCGGCGAACCGCAGATGCAGGTGGAGTTCACCCATCACGGGGAGAACGGCGATCACAACGTCTCGGGCATGATCGTGACGGCTATGCGTCTTGTCAACGCGGTTCCCGCTGTGGTCGCGGCGTCGGCCGGTCTTGCTACCGCGCTCGATCTGCCGCTCGTCACCGGGCGCGGACTCGTGGCGGGCCAGCCGAAGGCGGTCACAGTCGGCGCATAGCCGTAGTGGAAAAGCCTTCAGGAAAGCGGCCACGCGTGCACGGGTTCGCCCTCGTGCATCAACGTGACGTAGTCGGCGAGCATGCGGTGCAGCGCCGCGTCGCGACTCTCGCCCGCGGCCTCGCGTGCGGCCACCGCGCGACGTTGCCACACCGCTCCCGACTGGCGGGTGATGCAGCGCCCCTCGATCACGGACAGATACCGCGACCGCGCCTTGTCCGACACCCCGAACGAGCGAAGACCCGACTCGGCCAACGGCAGTAGGCGCCGAAGCGTGAGTTCGTCCGGGCGTATCCACCCGACGCTCGGCCAGTACAGCTGACTGTCGAAGCCCGACCGCGCGCCGGCGTGGAGGTTCTCCGCGGCGGCGTCGAACGACATCTGTGACCACAGGGGCAGATCCTGTTCGACGAGTCCGCGCACCACGCCGTAGTAGAAGGCCGCGTTGGCCATGGTGTCGACGACGGTCGGTCCTGCGGGCAACACCCTGTTCTCGACGCGCAGGTGTGCCTGGCCGTCGACGACGTCGTAGACGGGACGGTTCCAGCGGTAGACGGTTCCGTTGTGGAGCCGCAGTTCGTCGAGCGCCGGGATGCCTCCCGCGTCGAGTGTTGCGAGGGGATCCTCGTCGGACGACACGGGTAGCAGCGCGGGGAAGTAGCGGGTGTTCTCGTCGAAGAGGTCGAAGATGGTGTTGATCCAGCGCTCGCCGAACCACACCCGGGGCCGTACGCCCTGGTTCTTCAACTCGAGCGGTCGGGTGTCGGTTGCCTGCTCGAACACGGGGATGCGGCTCTCGTGCCACAGCGCGGTGTCGGCCAGGAACGGGGAATTGCCCGCCAAGGCGACCTGCACACCTGAAATCGCCTGTGCGGCATTCCAATGCGCAGCGAAGTCCTCAGGTGCGACCCGTAGATGTAGTTGCAGGGAGGTGCAGGCGGCCTCGGGGAGAATCGAATCCGTTGCGGTGTGCAGATGTTCGGCGTCGTGGTGCTCGTCGAGGGCGACCCCGGTGATGTCCAGCTCGATGTCCTCACCGCGTGCGTCGAAGATCTGTCGGTTCAACAGGTCGTAGCGCGGGTTGGCCGAAATCCAATGGTGTGCAAAGTGTTCGGCGCGCAGTGTGGGAAGCATGCCGATCATCACGAGATGGCTGTCGGTGGCTGCTGCCCGCTTCTCGGCCCGGTTGAGCGAGGTACGCAGAGCCTGCTCGAGAGAGATGGTGTCGTCAGTGGTGAAGGGGCGGGGCGAGACGTTGATCTCGATGTTGAACTGGCCGAGTTCGGTTTGGTAGTCGGGGTCGGCGATGGCGTCGAGGACCGCGGCGTTTGCCATCGCCGGATTCATCTCGGCGTCGACGAGGTTGAGCTCGACCTCCATGCCCAGCAGGGGTTCGGGGGGTGCGCCGTGATCGGTGAACAGTCCTTCGGAGAGCATGCGCGCGATCGCCTCGGTACCGCGCGAGACCTGGCGTCGGAAACGGACCCGGTCGGCTCCGGTGAACTTCTGATCGGGCACATCGGTTCCCATGCGGTCAATGGTGCCCGAACCGGGTGCTCGCGCACCGGCCATTCGGGTCAACACTGTCCGAGGGCACCGGGATCGGCGTCGACGCGGCGGGTGCATCATTGCGGGGTGCCTGCGCGAAAACCGATCGACCCCGCGGCCGCCCGCGCGGCGGTCCTCGCTGTCGCGCCCTGGTTGCGCGACGACACCCTGCCCGCACCCGGCCGAGCCGAACTCGCAGCTGCCGTGCGGCTGACCGCGCGCACCCTCGAAGACATCGCGCCGGGAAACTCCGTCGAGGTGCGGGTGCCTCCGTTCGTGGCGGTGCAGTGCATCGAGGGGCCGCGCCACACGCGAGGGACACCGCCCAACGTTGTCGAGACCGATCCGAGGTCGTGGCTGCTGCTGGCCGTCGGGGATGCCGATTTCGGCGACCTCGTCGCGCGCGGCGCGGTCGCCTCGTCGGGTAGCAGGGCCGACGAGGTGGCCACGTGGATGCCGCTCGTTCGGGTGTAGATGTGCGCGTGCGCTGGCTCACACGTGGAATAACCGCAGGTGCCACGCCGCTGCACAATTGGAAATCAGGAGCTACCGGCACGTAAACTTGCCGGTGGTTACCTTCGTCACGCGAAGCCCGTGCCGCCACGTTCAGCCCAGGGAGCCCGTCGTATGCCGGATCTTTCGATCACAAGCGCCAACCTGCTGGCTCCTACCCAGCATGCCTGTCCCGCACGGGACGCAATGGACGAACCCGAGAACGAGCCGCGCGAGGAGTGCGGCGTTTTTGGTGTCTGGGCACCAGGCGAAGACGTCGCCAAACTCAGCTACTACGGCCTGTACGCACTGCAGCACCGCGGCCAGGAAGCCGCGGGCATCGCGGTCGGCGACGGTTCGCAGGTCCTTGTCTTCAAGGATCTCGGTCTGGTCAGTCAGGTCTTCGACGAGCAGACGCTCGGCGCCATGGTCGGTCACGTCGCCATCGGCCACTGCCGCTATTCGACGACCGGCTCGACCACCTGGGAGAACTCGCAGCCGATCTTCCGCACCACAGACGCAGGCACCGGAGTTGCCCTGGGGCACAACGGAAACCTCGTCAACACGGCTGATCTGGCAAGTCGCGCCCGTGAGCTGGGAATCGCCAGCGGAGCCGCGACGTCGGATTCCGACATCGTCGGCGCGTTGCTGGCGCACGGCGCGGCCGACAGCAGCATCGAACAGGCCGCGATGGAACTCCTGCCGACGCTGCGCGGTGCGTTCTGCCTGACCTTCATGGACGAGCACACCCTGTACGCGGCTCGCGATCCACACGGTGTGCGACCGCTGTCGCTCGGCCGACTCGACAGGGGATGGGTCGTCGCATCCGAGACCGCGGCGCTCGACATCGTCGGCGCGTCGTTCGTCCGCGACATCGAACCCGGCGAACTGCTGGCCATCGACGCCGACGGTGTGCGCAGCACCCGCTTCGCAGAGCCGACGCCCCGCGGATGCGTCTTCGAGTACGTCTACCTCGCCCGTCCGGACAGCGTGATCCACGGACGGTCGGTGCATTCGACCCGCGTGGAGATCGGTCGGCGACTGGCCAGGGAGTTCCCTGCCGACGGCGACCTGGTGATCCCGGTGCCGGAGTCGGGTACGCCCGCGGCGGTCGGCTACGCCCAGGAATCGGGCATCCCCTACGGCCAGGGACTGATGAAGAACGCCTACGTCGGGCGCACGTTCATCCAGCCATCGCAGACCATTCGCCAACTCGGTATCCGCCTCAAGCTCAACCCGCTCAAGGAAGTGATCCGGGGCAAGCGGCTCGTCGTAGTCGACGATTCGATCGTCCGCGGCAACACCCAGCGCGCGCTGATCCGGATGCTGCGCGAAGCGGGCGCGGCCGAGATCCACGTACGCATCGCGTCGAGTCCGGTGCGGTGGCCCTGCTTCTACGGCATCGACTTCGCGTCGCCCGCGGAGTTGATCGCCAACGGCATGGAGTCCGAGGAGCACATGGTCGAGGGCGTGCGCCAGGCAATCGGTGCCGATTCGCTCGGCTACATCAGCATCGACGAGATGATCGCCGCGACCGACCAGCCGGCGTCGTCGCTGTGCGCGGCCTGCTTCGACGGCAACTATCCCATCGAACTCCCCAAGGAGACCTCGATGGGCAAGGCTGTCCTCGAGCAGATGCTCGCCAGCGCCGCAGGTGACGGCCGCGTCGATCCGCTGACAGTGCCGAACGACAACGCCAGCGCTGTCCTGCGGCCCTGAACTCATCCTCCTGCGACCGCGCTGCGGTGAACCTCACCCCGTGAGCCCCTCTGTGTGAACTGCTGCCTGTGGCGACTGCTTGCGCGCTCTCCGGTAGCGTGTGATCCGACCATCAGCGATTGCGAACAGGGGTGCGCGCCTACATGTCCGAGAAGGATTCGGTAGCCAACGAACCGAGTACGGGCGACTCGACGCCGACGGATGCCGGAGCGTCGTACGCGGCTGCTGGTGTCGACATCGACGCAGGTGAGCGCGCCGTCGAGCTGTTTGCTCCGCACGCAAAGCGCGCCACGCGACCCGAGGTGATGGGCGGACTGGGCGGGTTTGCCGGTTTGTTCGCACTCAAGGGCAACTACCGTGAGCCGGTCCTCGCTGCATCGAGCGACGGTGTGGGTACCAAACTCGCTGTCGCGCAGGCGGTCGGAAAGCACGACACCGTCGGACAAGACCTCGTCGCCATGTGCGTCGACGACCTCGTCGTGTGCGGTGCAGAGCCGCTGTTCCTGCAGGACTACATCGCCATCGGCAAGGTGATCCCGGAGGTCGTCGCAGAAATCGTCGCGGGCATCGCCGACGGCTGTGTGGCCGCCGGGTGTGCGCTGCTCGGCGGCGAGACGGCCGAGCACCCGGGACTGATGCTTCCCGATCATTACGACCTCTCGGCAACCGCTGTCGGGATCGTCGAGGCCGACGAACTGCTGTCGCCCGAACGTGTCCGCGCGGGCGACGTCGTGATCGCGATGGGGGCGTCGGGGCTGCACTCCAACGGATACTCACTCGCGCGCAAGGTGCTGCTCGAATGGGGCCATATGGATCTCAGTGGCCACGTGGAGGAGTTCGGGCGCACGCTGGGCGAGGAGCTCCTCGAACCGACCCGCATCTACGCGCGCGACTGCCTCGCACTGGCTGCGGAGACCGACGTGCGGATCTTCGCGCACATCACCGGCGGAGGACTCGCCGAGAACCTCTCACGCGTCATCCCCGACGGCCTGGTCGCCGAGCTCGAACGTGGAACCTGGACGCCCGCACCGATTTTCGCGCTCATCGCGCAGCGTGGCCGCGTCGAGCAGGCCGAGATGGAACGTACATTCAACATGGGTGTCGGGATGGTCGCCATCGTGGCGCCCGAGGACACCGACCGTGCGCTGGCAGTGCTGACCGCCCGCCACGTCGACAACTGGGTGCTCGGCTCGATCAAGCGTTCACCGGAACCGAAGAACCACGACGTCCCCAAGGTGACGGTCGTCGGAGAGCATCCCCGCTTCTAGAGCCTGGGAGTAAGCATCGTCGGTGATGCGCACGGGACTGCCGAGCGCATCACCGACGTGACTAAAAGGTCGTGCGGGTTACCGCAGGAGAAGGGACGCGTCAGGCGCGCTTCCACTCCTCCTCTTCGGCCCACTCGTCCACAGGATTCGGACGGTCCGCCGAATCGTCCGACCCCGACAGCTCGCGTTGCAAGCTGTCGAAGTCGGTGTGGGGAGTGGAGTACTTGAGCTGACGAGCAACCTTCGTCTGCTTTGCTTTCGCCCGGCCGCGGCCCATATGGGACCCCCTCGCACAATGACGGGGCGGCCAAACTAGTGGCGGCCCCGTTCTCTAGGTAGTGAATCTGTCGTGCTGACCAGTCTAGCGCGCCCAAACGGATTCTGTGGATTGCCCTGCCTATGCGCGAGCCAGCTTCTTGGTGGCTTCGCGGCGAACCTTGGGTGCGAGGTCGTCGTCGGCCAGCAACGCACGCAGTGAATCGCCGTCGGTCCCGGTGATCAGATGACGCACCCGCACACCGTGGTCGGGGCGGAAGACGACGCGGATGTCGTCGCCGGCGCCGACCGTGCCCGGGTGGAGAACCCGCAGGTAGGTGCCGACGTCTGTGCGGTCGAGGAACCGCTTGATCCACTGGGGTTCGTCAGCCCACGCGGCGAAGGTGCGGCACGGGATACGGGGAATCGTGGTTTCGAGGAGCAGCCCGTCGTCGCCGACGGCCCACTGTTCGCCGACCAGGGCGTCGGTCACGGGGAGGCCGGTGACCCGGAGGTTCTCGCCGAACCAGCCGTAAGGAAGTTCACGCCCGAGGGTCGTCGCCCACTCGTGTGCCTCCGCGTGGTCGTACGCGTAGACGGCCTGATCGAGTCCGCCGTGGTGTTTCTTGTCGCAGACGTGATCGGTGATGAGGCCTTCGTCGCCGACGGCCACCCTGCCCTGCTGGGGGCGTTTGTCGATCGCGCTCACTCCGACACGTCCCAGATCGACGTCGCGATCGGCGACGCAGACCGCCAGGACATGTCCGAGCAGTTCCTGCGGCTGATCGTTCGCCGATGCGCTCATCGGCCGCGCAGCTTGTCGATCGCGGCCCGTCCGGCCTGCACCCGGTCGTCGACCTTGATCGAGTCGGGATCGATGCGGGCGGGCAGTCCATCCCCGACCTCGAGCTCGACGTCGGGGCCGATTCCACTCTTGACCAGGGCCAGGGCGATCGGTCCGAGTTCGAAATGGTCGATGACGGTTCCGAGGCGTCCGACGGTGCGGCCGCCCGCGGTCACGGTGGCGCCCGGCTCGGGCTTGTCGTCGGCGCTGCCGTCGAGGTGTAGCAGGACGAGTCGTCGAGGTGGCTTGCCGAGATTGTGGACGCGTGCCACGGTCTCCTGGCCTCGATAGCAACCCTTGTCGAGATGGACGGCGCCGAACTCTTCCGGGCCGCCGATCCAGTTCAGCTCGTGGGGGATCGTTCGTTCGTCGGTGTCGATCCCGAGGCGGGGGTGCATGCCTGCGACGCGCAGCGCGTCGAATGCCCAGCTCCCGGCGGCACGTGCGCCGGCTTCGATCACGGTGTCCCACCAGCTCACGATCTGTGACTCGGGGACGACGAGGTCGACGACGGGCAGTACGCCTGATGCGTGCGGCCCCTCCGACAGCGGCGGCATGATGCGCCAGAAACCGAGCGGCTCTTCTTCGTGGTGGGCTTCGGGGAGGTCGCCCGCGGTGTACGGCGCGGCGTCGGGGTCGATGTCGAGGACTTCGGCGATCGGTCCGCGCAGCACGTCGGGGCCGATGAGGGTCAGCACCTTCATGTCGGGTCGGGCCGCGGGTGCGACGTCGGACCAGAAGATCATCTTGGTGAAGAAGTCGAGAAGCGGAGTTCCGCGATCGCCCTCGGTGTCGATCCAGGTGACCTCGTCGACGTCGGTGACGACGAAGTGGTCTTCGATGCGCCCGTTGATGTCGAGGGACAGCGACTCGGCGCTGAGTCGATCGGCGAGATGGCTCACATGCTGGCTGCTGATGTTGTGCAGCCAGGCGAGGCGATCGGAGCCGGGGACCTCGATCACCGCACGATCGGAGCGGTCGATGATGACGGCACCGCGCACGGCGGCTCGCTGTTCGCCGAGGGGATCGCCGTAATGCCACGCGAGCGTCGTCGACGAATCGTCTGCGGGAGAGTGCGGGTCAGCGACCGCGCCCTTGGTGGAATACCTGGTCAAGATCGGGGAGGGCGCCACCTCACTGATTCTACGCAGCGAACGCACTAGCCTCGTGGACTATGTCGCACTCGATCCTGATGACCCTCGACGGTGAGCGCCACGAGCCTGACGAACCGTTCCTGCACGCCGACGACCTCGCCGCGGTGCGTGGCGACGGCATCTTCGAGACGCTGCTCGTGCGCGGGGGCCGCGCGCGGTGCGTCGGACTGCACCTCGAGCGCCTCACGCGCAGTGCGGCGATGCTCGACCTCCCCGAGCCCGACGTCGACGCGTGGCGTGAGCTGATCGACGTCGCGGCCAAGCAGTGGACCGCCGATGCGCCACAGGGTGCCGAGGGCCTTGCGCGCCTGGTCTATTCGCGAGGCCGGGAGAGTGCGGGCGCGGACGGTCCGCCCACGGCGTATCTGACGGTGGGACCTGTCGCCGATCGGGTGACGGCGGTCCGACGCGACGGTGTCTCGGTTGTGACGCTCGACCGTGGCTATTCGATCGATGCAGCTGCGAGCTCGCCCTGGCAGCTCCTCGGAGCGAAGACGCTGAGTTATGCGACCAATATGGCGGCACTGCGCCACGCGACGGCACAGGGATTCGACGACGTCATCTACCTGAGCGCGGAGGGTGCGGTTCTCGAGGGTCCGCGTTCGACGGTCGTCGCCGTCTATGACAAGACGTTGGTCACGCCTCCCACCGAAGTCGGCATTCTTCCCGGGACCACGGCGAGGGCCACGTTCGCATTGGCCGAGAAGGAGGGCTGGCGCACCGAGACGCGAATTCTGCGGACCGCGGACCTGATTGCTGCGGATTCGTTTTGGCTCGTGAGTAGCGTCACGTTGGCGGCTCGGGTGACCGCACTTAATAGATACGTAACGCCCGTGGCGTCGAATACTGAGCAGTTCGCCGATTTGGTGGACCGTGCCATCTGCGATGACTCAGAATAGGCAGGTCGGCGGCTTTGCCTTGTTGATGTACTCGTCGAGACGCCGGCGACACTGTGAGACACGGCTCATAACTTCATCCTGACGACGGGACCTTTGGCTGCTTGTCCCCAGGATCGGCCCAGCGTAGCGTCGTCGACAACGAGCTACTACGTGGTGTCGTAGCAAGCTCGTGTTTTCGTACCAGGACGCGTCTCCCAGCCCGGGGGCGCGGCTATGAGATTCGAGACGCGATGAACGCTCTGGATTTGTCACGATGGCAGTTCGGAATCACGACTGTCTATCACTTCATTCTTGTTCCGCTGACCATCGGTCTTGCGCCGATGATCGCGATCATGCAAACGGTCTGGTACAAGACCGGGAATGAGCAGTGGCTGAGGGCCACGAAATTCTTCGGGAAGCTCTTCCTGATCAATTTCGCCCTCGGTGTCGCAACCGGCATCGTGCAGGAGTTTCAGTTCGGAATGAACTGGAGTGAATACAGCAGGTACGTCGCCGACGTCTTCGGTGCGCCGCTGGCACTCGAGGGGCTGATCGCCTTCTTCCTCGAATCGACGTTCCTCGGATTGTGGATCTTCGGCTGGAGTCGTTTGCCGCGGGCCATTCACCTCGCGACGATCTGGTTGGTCACGATCGGTGTGACCGCGTCGGCGTACTTCATCATCGCCGCGAACTCGTTCATGCAGCATCCTGTCGGCGTCGAGTGGAGCGACGAGCGGAATCGCCCCGCCATGAACAACTTCTGGGCTGTGATCACCAACAGCACGACTCTTGCCGCGTTCCCACACGTGATCGTGGGTGCGTGGTTGACCGCGGCAACCTTCGTCGCGGCCATCGGCGCGTGGTGGATGGCTCGAAACATGTGGCGCGCCAAGAAGTTGCGCGAGGCCATCAAGACCGGCGACACCTCCGACATGCCCAAGACCACGTCGCCCAGCCAGATCGACGCCACGCCAGAGGATCTGGAACGAGATGCACGACGTCTCTGGCGCCCGGTCACCCGGTTCGCGTGCTGGGTGGCGATCGTCTCGGGAGTACTGCTGATCATCACCGGCGACTACCAGGCGCAGATCATGTTCAAACAGCAGCCGATGAAGATGGCCGCCGCCGAATCACTGTGTGAGACACAGACGAATGCGGGCTTCTCCGTGCTCTCCATCGGTAGGCAGAACAACTGCGACAACATCGACCACGTGATCGAGATCCCCGGCATGTTGTCGTTCATGGCTACTCATCGCTTCAACCAGACCCTCCAGGGTGTCAACGAGTTGCAGCGGGAGTACACCGAGAAGCTGGCGGGCACTCCCGGCGTCCCACCGAATCAGAACTTCGCCCCGAACCTGTTCGTCACCTACTGGGGATTCCGCGCGATGATCACGTGGGCTCTCGGATCGGTCATCGTCGCGTTCGGCGGACTGTGGTTGACACGGAAGAAGAAGGTGATCAGCTCACGCAAATTCGGTTTGATTGCGCTGTGGATGATCCCAACTCCGTTCCTGGCCAACGCATCCGGTTGGATCTTCACCGAGATGGGACGCCAGCCGTGGGTGGTGGCGCCGAACTGGCAGGACAACCTCGACCCGACGCGAATACACATGCTGGTGCAGAACGGCGTCTCCAATCACACGGCCCCGATCGTCTGGGTGACGCTGATCGGCTTCACGCTCCTCTATGGCGCACTCGGCGTCGTCTGGTTCCTGTTGCAGCGCCGCTACATCATCGAGGGCCCCGGTCCACACGACGACGTCCCGCCGGTGCTCGACAACGATGTCACCGACCACGATGCCGATGGTCCCAAGCAACTGTCGTTCGCGTACTGAGGAGTGGGAGAGATGCTCGGAAACCTCTGGTTCATCATCGTCGCCATTCTGTTCGTCGGATACTTCGTCCTCGAAGGCTTCGACTTCGGTGTCGGCATGCTCATGCCGTTCCTGGGACGCAGTCATACCGGCGGCGACAGCAAGGTATCTGCTGACGACGACGCAGCCGACAACGACAAACGACGTCGCGTTCTGCTCAACACGATCGGGCCGGTGTGGGACGGCAACGAGGTCTGGCTGCTGACGGCGGGCGGCGCGCTGTTCGCCGCGTTCGGCGGGTGGTACGCGACCATGTTCTCGGCGCTGTACCTGCCGCTGTTCCTCATCCTGGTCGGCCTGATCGCCCGTGTCGTCTCGATCGAATGGCGCGGCAAGATTAACAATCCCAAGTGGCGGCAGTGGTGCGACATCGGTATCGGACTCGGCTCGTGGATTCCCGCCATTCTGTGGGGCGTCGCATTCGCCAATGTCGTTCGTGGTCTGCCGATCGACGAGGCGCATCAGTACACGGGCGGGTTCTTCAACCTTCTCAACCCCTACGGTCTCTTGGGTGGACTCACGACGCTGCTGGTGTTCCTCACCCACGGTGCGATCTTCCTCAGCCTCAAGACCGGTGGTGTGCTGGAAGAGGATTCGAAGAAGTACGCCAAGGTGCTCGCCATTCCGACGCTGGTCGTCGCGGCAGTCTTCCTGCTGTGGACTCAGTTCGCCTACGGCAACGGCTGGACGTGGATCCCGGTGTTGATCGCGGCCGTCGCAGCGGTTGTCATGGTGATCGCCACGCAGGCCGAGAGAGAGGGAATCGCGTTCACCGCCAACGCGATTGCCATCGCCGGTACGGTTGCCTCGCTCTTCGCGTGCCTGTTCCCGAATGTGCTGCCGTCGACGACCGATTCGGCGTTCAACCTGACCGTCGAGAACACGGCGTCGAGCGACTACACCCTCACGGTGATGACGATCGCCGCGGTGGTCGTCACCCCGATCGTGATCGCGTACCAGGCCTGGACGTACTGGGTGTTCCGCAAGCGGCTGTCGGTTGACCAGATCCCAGAGTCGATCGGGTTGTCGTCGCTGAAGGCGTGGGAGTAAGCCCGGTGGGCGCCCCGGCAGACAGCCGGGGTGGCCCAGCGGCCTCGGGCGCACAGCGTCGTGGGGGTCCGCCTCTCGATCCTCGCCTGCTCAAATATTCGCCGACGACCCGCCGCTACGTTGCGGTGACCGCGATCTCGGCGTCGATCACCACCGTCGCGATGCTCGTCGCCGCGGCGATGACGGCGTCGATCCTGTCGGAGATCATCGTCGATCCGGCGCGCAGGTCGATCTCGGCGCAATCGACGCATCTGTGGATCCTGGCCTGCGCGTTGGCGGTTCGCGTGATCATGTCGTACGCGCATGACCGGTATGCGCACCGCGCGTCGGCGTCGACCATTGCCGAGCTGCGCGCGCGTGCACTGCGTGTGTTGACCGATCCCGACCGCACCCCGACGCGAGAGTTGGTGCGGCGCAGGGAGCATGCGACGACGGTCTTGCTGCGCGGACTCGACGCCCTGGGGCCGTACCTGTCGGGCTACGTCCCGGCATTGATTGTGACCGTGCTGGTGACCCCGACCGTCGTGGTCGTGATCGCACTTGCCGATTGGCCGTCGGCGTTGATCATCATCATCACGTTGCCGCTCATTCCGTTGTTCATGATCCTCATCGGACTGATGACGCGGGATCGAACCGAGCGCAAGCTCAAGACGATGAGCACGTTGAATTCGCAAGTGCTCGACCTGATCGCGGGTCTGCCCACGTTGCGTGCGCTCAATCGTGCGCAGGCGCCCGCGGCGCGGGTTGCCGAGTTGGGGCGAGAACACAAGCGCAGCACCATGTCCGGGCTGCGGGTGGCGTTTCTCTCCGGTGGTGTTCTCGAGTTCTTGGCGACGCTGTGTGTCGCTCTGGTCGCGGTTGGCATCGGATTGCGGCTGGTGTTCGGCGATATGAGCCTCTACGCCGGTGTCTTCGCGCTCATCCTCGCGCCCGAGGCGTATCTGCCCCTACGCCAAGTGGGTGCGCAGTTCCACAACTCGGCCGACGGGGTCGCCGCGGCGGACGAGGTGCTCGAGCTGATCGATTCCGGCGATGTCACGGCACCGTCGACCTCTCGCCGGACGCGCACGTGCACTGTTGCGGGAGAACCGATCCGGCTTCTCGACGTCGGCGTCCACGGGCGTGATGGCTGGGCGCCCTACGGTCTGACCACCACCGTGGAACCCGGACAGTTCACGTTGTTCACCGGTCCTAACGGTGCGGGTAAGTCGACGGCCGTCGCGACGATGCTGGGCCTGATCGCACCCGACGACGGATCGGTGCTTGTCGGTTCGATCCCGGTCGCAGAACTCGAACCGACCGCGTACCACGAGCAGGTCATCTGGCTGCCCCAGCAGCCGGTCATCGTGCCCGGCACGGTCGCCGAGAATCTCGCGCTGTTCGGGCAGGTGCCGCCCGAATCATTCGAGACGGCTGCCGCGGCAACAGGATTCGACGTCGTCGTGGACTCCTTGCCGAACGGGCTCGACACCGAACTCGGGGCTGGTGGTGTCGGTCTGTCGGCCGGCCAGCGTCAACGACTGGCGTTGACACGTGCTTTGGCGTCGCCGGCGCCGCTGCTGTTGCTCGACGAACCGACAGCACACCTCGACGCGGCGTCGGAGGCATCGGTGCTCGGTGCGCTCGCTCGTCGCGCGTGGGCGGGCGACACCGTGGTCGTCGTCGCGCATCGTCCGGTTGCTCGTGCCTATGCCGACAGCATCGTCGAGTTTCCGGAGGTGATCGGCGTTGGCTGACAACAGGACCGGGTGGCGCAGCGATCCGCTTGTCCGTGCGCTGGGTTTCCTGGATCTGAAGTGGAAGCCGGTTGCGCGGTCGCTTCTGCTCGGAGTCGCCGGTGCGCTGTCGGCGTTGGGCTTGGCCGCACTGTCTGCGTGGCTGATCACGCGTGCCTGGCAGATGCCGCCTGTGTTGTTTCTGTCGGTCGCGATCACCGCGGTACGCGCACTGGGTATTTCGCGTGGTCTGTTCCGCTACCTGGAACGGCTGGCGACACACGATCTGGCGCTCGGCGGCATGGCGACGGCGCGGGAACGTCTCTACCTCGCGCTGGCCACCGGCTCGCCCGCGTACTCGGTCACGTTGCGGCGTGGTGATCTGCTCACCCGGACCGGCGACGACATCGACGAATTGGGTAACGCCCTGATCCGTGGGCTGATCCCGATCGGCGTCGGATTCACCACGTCGCTCGCGGCGATCATCATCATGGCGTTCGTATCCGGTTGGGCCGCAGTCGTGTTGGCGGTGGCGCTCATCGTCAGCGGAGTCGTGGCGCCGTGGCTCGCAGCGCGTGGGTCGGCGCGGGCCATCGCCGACAGTGCCGCCGCAACTACACGGGCTGCCGACACCGCGTCCACCGCACTCTGGCATGCGCCGGAACTCATCGTCGGGCGGCGTCGTGACGCGGTGTTGGCCGACGCCCGTGCCGCGGACGAGGATGCCATCGCTGCTGCCGATCGTGGTGTCCGGGTGCAATCACTCGCAGCAGCGGCCACACCGCTTGCGCTGGGGGTGTCGCTGCTGGCTGGCTGCCTGATCGGTATCCACCTGGCGTCGTCGACGTCCGGTTCCCTCGCCGACGTCGCGAGCGGCCACGGACTGACCCCGATGATCCTCGGCGTGCTGATTCTGTTGCCGCTCTCCGCATTCGAATCGACGGCACCGCTGACCGAGGCGGGCATCCAACTGGAGCGCAGCCGCCAGAGCGCGGCGCGTGTGATGGCGCTGGTCGACGGTGCCCGCGCTGAAGGTGCCGACGTCGACCGTGCTCACGTGGACGTTACGGGGGACGCTGCCGACGACATCGACGTGCCGGTACACGTTGGGCCGGTGACGATGCAGCTCGATCAGCTGAGGTGGGGGTGGCCCGCCACGTCCGACGCCACACCGCCGACGCTCGGCCCTGAACAGGGCATCTCCCAGGTGCTGCCGCCGGGATCGCGACTTGCCGTTGTCGGGCCGAGCGGCATCGGGAAGTCGACGCTCCTGCTGACCATCGCCGGTCTGCTCGAGCCGCGTGCCGGTTCGGTGAGTGCCACCGATCAGGACGGTACTCCTGTCGCATTGCGCTCGGCCGCATGCTATTTCGCCGAGGAGGCTCACATCTTCTCGACGACGCTCGGTGAGAACCTGCGCGTGGCGCGCGGCGACGTGACCGACGACGAGATGCGCGCGGCGCTGGGCGCCGTCGGACTCGGTGAGTGGGTGGCCGGTCTACCCGATGGCCTCGACACGGTACTGACCGGTGGGGCGGAGGCGATCAGCGGTGGGCAGCGTCGTCGACTATTGCTTGCCCGCGCACTGCTGCACCGGGCACCGGTGGTGCTGCTCGACGAGCCGACCGAACACCTCGACGCCGCAGACGCCGAGCAGTTGCTCGCCCGACTGCTGACGCCGGTGGGGGGCATGTTCGGACCCGATCGCACTGTGGTGGTCGTGACGCATCAGCCGCCGCGCGCGGAGTCTGCTGACTTCGTGCGGATCGAATGGGAACCGGTCGGCTCCCAGTAGGTTGGCAATTCTCGGTAGGCGATTGCTCAGTAGGGCGGCGGGTTCTCGTCGTTCCAGCGCTTTTCGGCACGTTCGAGTCGACGACGTTTGGCGTCGTGTGCGGCGTTGATTCGTCGATTGGCCGGGTGATCGGGTGGTTTCAGCCTGCGCAGGCCTCGGAAGAGGTTGAAGCCGGTGAACGCATTGCCGACGAAGGTGTGCCCGGTGGGGGAGACGAACAGAGTTGTCCCCATCACGGTCTGCAGGTCGCGCCAGTTGCCGAAGGTCTTGATCCTGTGGTGAAACCTGCACAGCGGCTTGAGGTTTGCCGCTACGGTGGCGCCTCCAGCCTGCGGATTGCTGCGGTTGAAAGCCTCGCCGTGGTCGACGTCGGCGCGCCACACCGGGTTGCTGCACCCGGGGAATGTGCAGCACAGCTCACCCGAGCGGATCAGCGCGTCGAGCTTCTTGCTCGGCGTGTACCGCAGTGCCGATGAGGCGGCACGCTCGTTGATCGTCGCGGGGTCGAGGAAGTCGATCCCGGCATCCGTGAGTAGTTTTCGAATCGTCTCCGCATCGACGACGCCATGTCCGTCGATGAATCCCGGCTTGTCGTCGTCGCCATTGATGGTCGACTCGTTGACGACGACGTGGATGATCGCCCTCGGCGACGGCGGAATCATCTGTGCCGGTGCGGCGGCTTGGTCGGGCAGGTCGTCGGTTGGTTCGCTTACCGCCTCCGAGAGGTCGTCAGACAGCGCGCAGGCCTCGCACCTACACGTGAGGTGGCTCTCGCCGTGCGCGAAGGCGGTCAGGGCGTCGGCTCGACGTTGTGCGTGAGTGCGCGGGTCGGCGTCGTGAACAGCACGGGCCATCGCGTTGAGCCGAGCGTCGATCATGACACCGGACTCGATGGGAAGCGTCCCGCTGATACGGGACTGTCCCGGCTGGTGCCGGTCGGGCCGTACCTGCACGTCGCGGTCGTGTTCGACGAGCTCGCGCTGCCGTTTGACCGCGGGAGGGTCGAGTTGTGCGACGACGCTGTCGACGAGTGCCTTGAGGCGAGTCGTCGACATTTTGTTGCGCGCCAGCAGTGCCGAGGCGATTCGGGCGTCGACGTCGGCGATGGTGTCGGGTCCGCAAAGGGCGGTGCGCGAAAGGACGATGAGGAATTGGGACAAGTCGAGACGTCCGCACGCCAGTACCGAGCCGGTGAGCGGTAGGCGATAGCGGACGGCATGCCCCGCGGTAATCAGCTCACGCGCCTTGGCGGGCGAGACCGAGAGGACCGCGCCGACGTCGGCGATGGTGCGCTCGAGTCCGTCCGGGCCGAACCGGGCGCGCGGATTACCGCCGGATCTGGCCAGCGTCGCCAGCGCGTGCAGATCCTCCGGGGAATCAGCGGGGCCGGGGTGCGCTTCGCCGATCTCTGAGCCGTAGTCTTCCTCGTGCTCTTCGTGAATCAGGCTGATAGCCTGCAGCATTCGATAATCGGCGCTGGCGCGAACGGACGCGCAATGCGCGATGATCTCGACCAGGTCGGTCTTCGACAGTTCTTCGTCCTCGCACATCTGCTCGACGATCGGCGGCATCGTCGGCGCGCCAAAGCGCTCGGGATCCGACGACGCGCCGGGCGCGCCCGCGCCGGCGTCGAGAGTGGTTTCCAAGGACATGAACCAAACATACATTCGAGGTCTGACAAGAATTCTGAACGCAGATCCGACCTCGGCATACGCAGCGAAAAATGCGTTGCGGGCATGTTGTTGCGGGCGTACTTTCGGTCGTACACGAGAAAGGAGGTGGTCTGAAGTTGTATGACATACGGACACGTGAGGTGGCCATCCGCTAACGGCGGACCGCCTGTGACTTAAGCAGTTTCGCCCGTTGGCGAATACCAGATGGTCACCCGACCCCCGCATCCGGCCGTCCGGCCGATGTGCCCGTGCATGACGGGTGATGCGGGGGTCGTTCCATGTCTCGGGCTGTTCCGTGTCTGGGTTCTTTCGCGGCCTGAGGTAGTGCGGCAGCCTCGGCCTGTCGGGCAATTCCGACAACGAGTAGTGCATTACGCATGCGGCCGCCGAGTCCGGGGAGTGAACTTCGTGTCAGTAGCACACCCGTTACCCGTGATTCGTGACAGCCAGGAGGCCGATGATGAGAACAACCAGCGCGGTCAGATCTCTCCACGCGCGCATGCACGAGTCGTCGAATCGCACTGCCGCGGTGCGCAGCCGCTATCTCACCACCGAGGATCCGGAGTGGACCAACGACGGGCCGACCAATTGGATCATCGGGACGGTGGAGAACCTCGGCTACAGCCGACTCGGTATCGCAGGTGCCGCATCTGGCCACCTTGTCTTGCACAATGACGGCCTCGCCGACCTGGCGATCCTCTCCGCCCCCGGCGTCTGCGGGACCGCCGATGCGCTATTCACCTATTTGCCGCGCGGCACGTCGCGCATCCTGCCCGACACCGAGTTCCACATCCTGCAGGGTGAGCGTCGAGGCGGGCGCCCGGTGCTGGTGGGAGAGATCATCGACGACGGCCCGCTCGCGCTCCAGTTCTTCTTCGACGGCCCGCCGCCGCAACTGCGTGGGTGATCAGGCAGCCAATTCGACGATCAGCTGGCAGCCGCGGCACAGCTCGCGGGGTGCGCTGACTATCCGACGAAACGACGCAGCTTCGCGGACAGGCGCGGCGTGAGGTCGCCGTCGGAGTCGACGCGCTCTTCGACGTAGGCGAGGTCGCCGTCGGGAACGATGCCGTAGAGGCGCTTGGCGTTGCCGGCGGGGGCGCTGGTCTCCGAGCGCACGACGGCGTCGGTGGTGAGATTCCACGACGTCTGATTCAGCGGCCGACCGTAGAACAGCTCGACCCATCCCACGGCATGGGCGAGGAGAAGTTCGATGGAGTCGTCCTCGGTGATCCGCCAATAGCCGGTCTCACGCTGGTCGGGACGCAGGAAGTTGGCGTCCTCGTCGATGACCCAGGAGCGCGACTCCCAGTTCAGGAAGTTCTGCCCGTCATGACTGACGACGATCTGCTGTGCGAAGTGGTAGTCGGTGTGGGTGACGGGATCGTGTCCCTCGCCCTCGCCACGCCACACTCCCACGAGCGGTAGTAGCGCGAGAAGTCCCTGGTGGAGGTCCGCACCGAGCCGCAGGTTGGCGGTATCGGCCTTCAGCGGCAGATCGTCCCACGCGGGTACGTTGCGTTCGCGGCTGCCTGACTCGGCAGCGCGCGAATCGGCCTGGCTGATCGCCTCGTCGCCTGATCTACGGGCGGCGACGGCGTCGTCGGGCTGTGCGTCCTCCGGGGAGGTCACGATTCGTCTGTGACCAGTCGGTAGAGCACGTACAGCGCAAACCAGGTGATCAGGACGGCCGCGAGGACCAGCAAGATTTCGAAGAAGATGACCACGGTTAGATTCTAACTCCGATGCGCGGGCGGTAGTTCACTGAGGTCGACCACACTCGGCTGTGTCGCTTGGCGCCCGCGCCGTCGAGTCGGATCACTGTGCCGTGCCGCGTCCGCCCTGGGCCGCAGACGGTGTTGATGGTGGGTCGGCTCCGACCATGGCCCACGCGGCGACGGCGCTATGGGGCCGGTTGCCGCGCAAGCCATGCGCGAACGGCCGCCGTCACCGCAGAAGGGTCTTCGACGGGCGTGAGGTGTCCGACGTCGTCGAGCACGACGACCCCCGGGTGATCTGGGAATCTGGACTGGAGTTCATAGGCCTGCCCGAGCGGTATCCACGGATCATCCCGACCCCAGCCGATACGAACCGGGCTGCGTGTGGCTTCCAGTCGATTTGCCACTGGGCGGGTGTCCGCTGCGCTGAGTGCTGTGATCTGCCGGTAGAACGCCGCCTGTCCGACGGGGCCGAGCCACTGGGAGGCGAGCGCCTCGACGTCTTCGTCGGGTAACGGCCGAAAGGCTGCTGCGGCAATGTATTCCTTGACCAGTGCCGCATGTAGATGTGCTGGGAGCTGCTCGAAGACATGTGCGTTCTCGGCAACCAGCCGGAAGAAGGGCGACCCCCACGGGTCCAGGGTGACGACGTCCCAGAGGAACACGTCTGCGTACTCGACGCCGTTGAGCAGATGTGCGCGGAGTGCGACGGCGCCTCCGATGTCGTGCGCAATGACATGTGGCCGCTGCAATCCCCACAACTCGATGAGCGAGCCCAGTCGTACGGCTTGCGCGGCCAAGTCGGTCGTGACTGCCGCGCTCTTCTCCGACTCGCCATAGCCGGGCATGTCCCAGAGAAAAACTCGGTAGTCGCGACTCAAGTCGGTGGCAACACTGGTCCAGACCTGAGACGACCATGGCGTGCCGTGGCACAGCACGATGTCGCCCGCCGAGGCCGTTGGGGGCTCGAGAATCCTTGTCGCGATAGAGGTTTCGTCCACGGTGATGATCGAAGCGGTTGGCAGCGGATCGTGTGTCATCATGGCGACACGCTAAAACCTCAGGTTGACCTGAGGTCAAGACGGAAGGTCGTACGGAAAGTGAAGATCGGAGAGGCTTCCAGGCGAGTTGGCGTCGACGACCACGTGCTACGCCACTGGCACGACCTCGGTGTGGTCGTACCCGATCGCGCAGCGTCGGGCCACCGTTTGTACACGGAGGAGCACATTCGTCGCATCCGCATAGTTCAGGCCTGCCAGAGCGTCGGCATGAGTCTTGCCGAGATCCGGCTGGTGCTGCACCGCGACGAAGAAGGTCGTACGGAACTGATCGAGCAGAAGCTCCGATGGATACGTTCACAACGCGCCCAGCTGGCGGACGCGGAGAGTTTCCTCGAACACGTCAACGGTTGCAGGCATGATCTGCTCAGCCGGTGCCCCGACTGCACGCGGTACGCATCGACCTATCCGCCGAACAAACAGGCCCGGCCACCCTGCGGGTGACCGGGCCTGCTCTGCGAATCAGCAGCCTCAAAAGCGTTGCGCTACTTCAGAACTGCGCTACTTCGAGATTGCGACTCTTTTGTCTACTTCGAGACGGTGATGTCCTTGTCGTGAACGCCGGGGCCCTCGGGGCTGACGGTCACGTCGCCGTTGCCGACCGACGAGAGGGCGCGCAGCGTCCAGGTGCCGGGGGCGGCGAAGAAGCGGAAGTCGCCGGTGGGGCTTGCGACGACCTCGGCGGTGAACTCACCGGTCGAGTCGAGCAGTCGCACGAACGCGCCCGCAACCGGGTTACCGGATGCGTCGGTGACCTGTCCGGTCAGGACGGTCTCCTTCTCGACGTCGACGCCCGCGGGCAACTTCTGTCCCTGCTTGGGTGCAGCACACATACTTACTTTCCTTCTCCCAGTTCAACCGGAACGCCGACCAGCGAACCGTATTCGGTCCAGCTGCCGTCGTAGTTCTTCACATTCGTCTGTCCGAGCAGCTCCTGCAGCACGAACCAGGTGTGGCTCGAGCGCTCACCGATACGGCAGTACGCGATGGTCTCCTTCGAGCCGTCGAGGCCCGCTTCCTTGTACAGCTCGGCGAGGTCGTCGTCGGACTTGAAGGTGCCGTCTTCGTTGGCAGCCTTGCTCCACGGCACGTTGATGGCGCCGGGGATGTGGCCGGGACGCTGGCTCTGCTCCTGCGGGAGGTGCGCGGGAGCCAGGATCTTGCCGGAGAACTCGTCAGGGCTACGCACGTCGACGAGGTTCTTCACGCCGATGGCGTCGACGACCTCGTCGCGGAAGGCGCGGATCGAGTTGTCGGGATCGGCAGCCTTGTACTCGGTCGCGGGACGCGAGACGGCGTCGGTCGACAGCGGGCGGCCGTCGAGCTCCCACTTCTTGCGTCCACCGTCGAGCAGCTTGACGTCCTGGTGGCCGTAGAGCTTGAAGTACCAGTACGCGTAAGCGGCGAACCAGTTGTTGTTGCCGCCGTAGAGGACGACGGTGTCGTCGTTGGAGATGCCGCGCTCGCTGAGCAGCGCGGAGAACTGCTCGCGGTCGACGAAGTCGCGACGGACCGGATCCTGCAGATCGGTCTTCCAGTCGAGCTTGACGGCGCCTTCGATGTGGCCGCCGTCGTAAGCGCTGGTGTCCTCGTCGACCTCGACGAAGACGACCTTGTCGTTGTTCAGGTTCTGCTCAGCCCAATCAGCGCTGACCAGGACGTCGGAACGTGCCATGTCTGGTTCCTTCCAGAGGTGGGATTTCTCGGTAAGTGTGTCCGGTCACCGGAGTGATGAGAATGGGCCGGACGTCGGTCGAATGACGGTCGAACGATGACGGCGGCATCTGAGGAGATGCGGACTTGCGATGTCACGAGCGCGCACACTGCACACACCGGCCGTCACCTGTGGTGAGCGTGCCGAGGTGGCGCGATCACCGGACTAGAGACAGCAACAGTCGGCGACGCGACAGAAGTCGATCGCCCGCCGACGGGTGAGCAGAAGCTCACGGCGCAGTTGCATGCCAACGAGGGTACAACAGCCACCCCGTGACACTTCAATAGCGGCCCCCGTGATTTCGACTGCGACGACGAGTTGCGCTGGCGCGCGGCGGCGGAGTTACGCTCGCGCGCTGAATGCCGACGGTGGTCAGAAGTCTCTCGGGCGAAGATCGCGCGGACCGGTGTCGGCGACGAGGAGTACGTCGCTTCCCTCGCTGTGCGCACCCGTGGCAGTGATGCCCCACGGTAGGGGGAGGGGTGGCAGCGTCGTCGAAAATCGTTGCAGCACTTGGGCGCGCAGCGCCGCGTTGTCGGGGCCGTCGAGTTCGGGAGCGCTCTCGTGTTCTTCCGGGCCGTCGTAGAAGTCGGTGGCCTGCAGGTGTAGCCGACCGTCGCGGATCGAGAGGTCGACGCTCACGCTCACCTTTGCTTTGCGACCCCGATATTCCGACGCCGACGGGGTGTCCGCGGGGACGGGCGTGGTCTCGGGTCCTGCGGAGGGCAGAGGACTATCGGATGGGGGCAGGGCGACGGTTCCGGTCAGCAGCACCCCGGATGATCGGTGCAGCAGGCCGTCCTGCGGGCCACCGCCGCCTGCCTTGCCCTCGGGAGCGGGAGTGTTCACCGTGAGGTCGAGGATGCCCAGGAATCGGCCGAGATTGACCGAGTCCAGCCGTGTATACGCGTCGACCGACTCGGTGTGCATCGTGTCCGACGGCCCGATGTTCCACCCGTCGGGCACAGACAGCGTCCCGAGACGGGCGCCGAGTTCTGCGGTACACCCGCGTCGGATCTGGCAGCCGGCCACCGCGACGCCGCGCGCGGTGATGGTCGCACCGGAGAACTCGCCGCGTGACGCGTGTGTCACGTAGGGGAATCCGCTGAGCGTGACCTCGGGATCGAAGGTGATCTGCGGCGAGGCCTGCAACGATCGCGACAGGCGGTACTCGCCGCGCGCGGCGGCGCCGAGATCGGCGAGAAACGCCCCGACCAGCACTACGACGACGACACAGACGCCGACGATGAGTGCGCGACGGGCGCGGAATGTGCCGCGCTCGTGGCTGCCCGACGCAGTTGCGCCACCCCCGTCGGCTGCCTTGTTAACAGCAGAACCCGACATTGGCGCTATTCTGTCATCTATCGCGCACACGGTGGTAAGCCGACGTAAACAATGAGGTTCGTTCGTGTGTGATGCTGACGTCCCGGCGAACTTCTGCCCGGCGGTCGCAGTAGTAGTGGTGGAGTTCAGGGCGGGAAGACGAGATCGGAGTATCACGTGGATCTCTTGTTATTGACAGCCGATCCGAATCCGGAGGCGGTGCTGCCATCCCTGTCGCTGCTCGCGCACACGGTCCGTGTGGCACCCACCGAGGTGTCGTCGCTGATGGAGGCCAGTAACGCCGACATCGCCATCGTCGACGCGAGAACAGACCTCGCCGCGGCACGCGGATTGTGCAGACTCCTCGGCAGCACCGGCTCAGCCGTGCCGGTGGCTGCGGTGCTGACCGAAGGCGGGCTCGTCGCGGTCAACGCCGACTGGGGCCTCGACGAATTCCTCCTCCCGGCGACCGGACCAGCCGAACTCGACGCGCGGCTTCGGCTTCTGGTCGTTCGTACCCGTGGGGTGGGCACGGAGGAGGCGTCCGGCAAGGTCACGCTGGGTGAACTCGTGATCGACGAGGGCACGTACACCGCTCGACTGCGAGGGCGCCCGCTCGACCTCACCTACAAGGAGTTCGAACTCCTCAAGTACCTCGCGCAGAACGCGGGCAGGGTGTTCACCCGCGCACAACTACTGCAAGAGGTGTGGGGTTACGACTTCTTCGGCGGCACGCGAACGGTCGACGTCCACGTCCGACGCCTGCGCGCCAAACTCGGCAGCGAGCACGAGTCGCTCATCGGGACCGTGCGCAACGTCGGATATAAAGCAGTACGTCCGACGCGCGGTCGCGGCGCAGGCTCCGGAGCGGCCAGCGACTACCCGGTCGACGATGACATTGCCGACGATGACATTGCCGATGACGGTCTGTCCGACAGCGATATTGCTGAGAATGCAGATCTCGATGACGACCTCGACGGTGGGGACGTGAATGAGGACGCCAGGTCTGCGGGCGACTCCTTCGACGCCTCGGGATTCGGTGAGGAGTTCAGTGCCAGCGGAAGCTGACGCGATCGGAGACACCCCGGTCGTCACCGATCGACTCGACGCCGCCGGTGTCGCGCACGCACGCCGACTGGTGGCCGACGCGACCAGCGCCGACGATGTCGGCCCGCTGTCCGAGCAGTCCGTCCTGTCCATCGACGACGCCGCCGGATCTCACGCGGAGTCGGGCGTGCGTCACGTCGTCTCGACGGCCGGCTACGCCAACATCACCCCCGGACGCGAGGGGGAGCCCTCGATGATCGAGGGGGTCGTCGACCCGGCCCTGCGCCGCCGCGGGCACGGGAAGGCCCTGTTCGACGCAGCATTCGACGCCGCGCGCGCTGTCTCGAATCCCGACGGCCCGACGCCCCGCGCCTGGGCGCACGGCGATCTCCTCGGCGCGCAGGCGCTCGCGGCGAGCATGGGCCTGCACAAGCAGCGGGAGCTGCTACAACTGCGCCGCGACGTCGCAGCCGACGGGTCTGATCTACCACCGCTGGTCGTCGACCCGTCGATCGAGCTGCGCACCTACGCCGGACCCGCCGACGACGCGGAGATCCTCCGGGTCAACAACGCCGCGTTCGCGTGGCACCCGGAGCAGGGCGGATGGTCGTCGGAGCAGATCACCGAACGGACATCGGCCGAGTGGTTCGACCCGGCCGGGCTGTTCCTCGCCTACGACGTCGACGACCCGACGACGCTGCTCGGCTTCCACTGGACCAAGCAGCAGGACGCCGATCTCGGCGAGGTCTACATCGTCGGGGTCGACCCGGCGGCTCAGGGCCGTGGCCTGGGCCGGATGCTCACGCTGGCCGGGCTTCACTACTTTGCCGACCGTCGGATCGGGACTGTGATGCTGTACGTCGAAGGCGACAACACCGCAGCCCTACACACCTACGAGAGGCTCGGGTTTGCCCGATACGCCGTCGACGTCGCGTACGGCTGAGTCGGGCAGGACCGGGTCGAGTCGGCTGCGCCGAGCGCTGACGATCATCGGTTGCCTGCTGGCCGCGGTCGGTCTTCTCGGGGCCGTTGCGCATGCTGTGCCATTCGTCAGCAACACCTGGGCACGATTGGCCGCGGGCACCCCGATCCTGATCGTGATCGGGATCGTCGGTCTGGTGGTGTTGCTCGCGTCGCGGGCATGGATGTGTGCTGTCGTCGCTGCAGTCGTCGTCGCCATCGGGATCGGCACACAGGTACCGCTCTTCGTCGGGACCGACGAAGCGCGCGCGGCGTCGGACATCACCGTCATGCAGGCGAACATCTATCTCGGACAGGCCGACGCCGCGTCGGTGGTGCGGGAGATACGCGACAATCGCGTCGACATCGCCACCGTCGTCGAACTCACCGACGACGCGATCGGCAAGCTCGACGCCGCCGGAATCGCCAGTGCGCTGCCGTATCGGTTCGTGGTTCCGAGGCGGGGTGGGGGCGGGGCCGGCATCTACTCGCGCTACCCGTTGACCGACGAGTTCCGCATCGGCAAGATGGCGATGGCCAATCTGCGGGCCGTCGTCGACCTGCCGGGTGTCGGGCGTCGCGCCATCTATGCGCTTCATCCCATACCGCCGTGGCCGGAGCCGGCGTGGCGGTGGGCGTACGAGGTCGATCTGCTGTCCTCGACGCTGGGTGAGGAGCGACTCCCGCTGATCCTCGGCGCCGATTTCAACTCGACCTACGATCACGCACGCTTTCGGCGGTTGCTCGCGCAACCGCCGGGTCTCGTCGACGCCGCTGACCACCTCGGGGCGGGGATCGTCGCAACGTATCCCGCCAACAGGCGCTTTCCGCCCGTGCTCGCTCTCGATCGGGTGATGACGCGCGGCGGTCCGATGCCGACGAGCTTTCGTCGAGTCGAGTTGCCCGGTTCCGACCACACCGGCGTGATCGCCACGGTCAGGCCCTGACCTCGTCCGCGGCGGTGCCCGACAGGCGCATGGTATCGCGGTTAGGCTACCCTTACGCGGAGTGATTTTGAGGGGAGCGCATCTCGCGATGTTTCAATCCGCCACGAGCCGGACTCGACTGACGATGCAAGACGTGTCGGTGTCTGTTGTCGTGCCGGTCTATCGCAGCGCTGCCTACATCGAGGCATGTGTGCGCTCGATAATCGACCAGCACGCTCCGGTCGACGAGATCGTGCTCGTCGATGATCGCGGCGGTGACGATTCCATCGAACGGGCAGAAGCCGTGCTCGCTGATGGGGAGGTCGCGCATCGGGTCGTGCGTATGCCACACAACAGCGGTGTGGGGCCGGCACGCAACGCGGGACTTGCGGCAGCGTCGGGAAACATCATCTGGTTCTTCGACAGCGACGACATCGCCGACGCGGCGTTCACGGCGACAATGCTGGACCAACTGCTTCGTTCCGACGCCGATTTCGCCACGTGCACAACGCGATTCGTCGACGAGAGTGGGGTACCGACGGGAGATTTCACTCCGGTACTTCCGACCGGCGCGCTCTCCGGCGACGAGTACGCGAACCTATTGCTGCGCAGTAGGGCACGGTCGTATGCCAGTGGAAAACTCTTCCGCCGTGACGTTCTCGGCGACGACCCCTGGGGTACGCGCCGCGCGTACGAGGATTTGTCGACCATCGCGCGGGTGGCGCTGGACTCACGCGCCGTGGCGACGGTGCCAGAGGCGTTGTACCGCTATCGACTTCGCAACGATTCGGTGTCGCACCGTGTCACGGCCGACACGCGCGCGATCTTCGAGATGGGCGACGAGGTCCTCGAGATGCTCGACACCGTTCCCGACACGAGGCAATGGCGTTCGACTGCAAGGTCATTCGTGTATCGAGAGGTTCTGATCCCCGCGGCGCACATGGCGATGCGCGCAGAGCACGAAGGCGGTGCGGGCCCCATGACGAACGAACTGCTGCGCATCGCTCGTGCTCGCGTATCGCGTCGGGACGTGCTCCCGCTGCTCGCGGCGGGTGAGATGCGCTCTGCCGTCTTCGCCGTCGCGATGCTGACAGCACCGCACCGCTACGCGAATGCGTTGCGGCACAGGTGATGCGTCAGGGCAGCGCGTGGAGGAAGTGCCCCACCACCTCGGTGATGTGTGGCTCGCGCACGATCGACATGTGATCGGCCCGAATCCGGGTTATCGTGATGTCGCCCGGGGTGAGATGGTCGGTCCAGACCCGCTCGTCGTGGTGGTTGTCGGCTCCGAGCACGACGAGTACCCGGCCGTGATACGGCGCGGGGCGGTGGAACCGGCCGACACGCCAACCGACCTGCTCCATCGCACGTGCCGACTCGACGGGTTCGTCGGTGAGGAACCCGGCGCGGAGCAACTGAATTCGATTGCGCCACAACTCTGATCGAGACAACTGGGGACCTTCGGTGGTCTCGGTGGTCGCGGGGGTCTGTGCCGACGAGCCGACGGCGCGAGCGGTGTGCTGCGGGACGAACGTGTCGAGCGTCATCACCAACTCGACCTGCTCGCCCGCGTGGCGGAGTCGTCGGGCGACCTCGAGTGCGATCAATCCGCCCAACGAATGGCCAAGCAGCACATAGGGTCCGCTCGGTTGGAGGCGACGCAGATCGCGCAGATGTCTGCGCGCGGCCATACCGACCGTCCAGTCGGGGAAACCGCGATTCTCCAGGCCGTGGGGTTGGAATCCGTAGATCGATCCGATCCGTTCATCGCCGGCGAGGTGATCTGCCAGCGCGACGAACACCAACGCCGACGCGCCCGCGCCCGCGAAGCAGAAGACCGTCTGCCCGTCGCCGCGGCGTAGGGGTACCGTCGTCGGGGAGAGTGAATCGCTACTGCTGGCAACGGAATCCGGTCGCAGGCGTGCATCCAGCGTGCGTGCCATCGCCGCGACCGTCGGTGCCGACGCGGCGTCGGCCTGGGTGAGTGCAACGCCGTGGCGCCGGGTGATTCCGACCAGGATCTGTGCCACCGTCAGCGAGTCGGCACCGAGTGCGTAGATGTTCTCGTCACGTCCGATCTCGTCGAGCCCGAGGGCCTCGGACCAGATCGCTGCCACCGACATCTCGAGATCGCCGACTGGCGGGTCGATGTGTCGGGTCGGCGCGGGTAGTGCGGCCCGGTCGATCTTGCCGCGCGCAGTTCTCGGGAGGGCGGCGAGCTCGACAACGTGTGCGGGAATCATCCACTCGGGCAGTCGTTGTCGCAGTCTGGTGCGGATTTCGGCCGCCGGTGGGGTGCGGCCACCGGGCACTGGTGCGACGTACGCGAGCAGCTCGGTCCTGCCGGAATCGGGCTCCTTCCGTGCGATCACTGCGGCTTCGGCGAGGTCGCCGTCGGACATGATCGCGCGGTGCACCTCCGCGGGCTCGACGAGATAGCCCCTGATCTTCACGGCGTCGTCGACGCGGCCCGTGAGGATGAGCGTCGCGCCGTCCCACGTACCCCTGTCGCCGGTGCGGAAGCTGAGTACTCCGTCGGCGTCGCGGGAGAAGCGGTCCTCGTCGGCGGCCGGGTCGAGATATCCGAGTGCGAGGTGACGCGACGAGACGACGACGCGACCGTCGTCGTCGATGGTGACCGATTTGTGTGGCGCGAGAACGCCTGCGGGAAGCGGGCCGGGAGAGACGTGCTCTCCCGCGCGGAGATCGAAGTAAGCAAGTGCCGACGTCTCCGACGATCCCACCCAGTTCGTCACCGTGGCCTCGGGAGCGTGCGACAGCGCGGCCTGTGCGACGTCGGACGTCAGTGCCTCGCCGGTGGTGATGATGCGACGCAACGATGTCCACGCCGGATGGCCGGTCGCCTCGCGTGCGCTCGTGAGCGCACGCAGCAGTGCCGGGGTGAGAAAGGTGACGTCGGCGGCGCACTCGGCGAGCTCGTCGAGTACCGCAGCTGCGGTGCGGTCACGCGGGTCGACGGCGGTGATGTCGGCCCCGTTGATCAGCGAACCGATCAGGACGTTGAGTCCGGCACCGAAGCTGATCGGCAGGCACAGCGCGACCCGACGTCCCGGCGTGATCGAGAATCCGGTGCGCATCAGCTCGGAATCGCAGAGCCACATGCCATTCGGGTGCAGGACGCCCTTGGGTGTGCCCGTCGAGCCGGACGTGAACTGGATGCTGGTGAGGCTGTCGGGATTGTCGAGACCCGCGGTTGTTCCGGGGCCCGCGGCGGCGCCTCGCTGTGTGATCGCCGCGAGGTCGGTCACCGGAAGCTCGTGGGCGGCAGCGACGGCGCGGGCGGCGTCGAGGTGCTCGGCGTCGGCGATCATGAATTCGGCACGGCGGTCGTGCTTCTCGAGCTCGGCCAGGATCGTCGAGACGCGTTCTGCGGGTAGGTGCGGGTCGAGGGCGACGATCGGATGTCCGGAGAGAAACACCCCGAGAACGAGTGCGACCGCATCGGGTGACAATCCCACCTGCACGACAATCGGATTCGAGGCTCCACTCGCATGCGCGGTGATCGACGCCGCGGCAGACGTGGCTCGGTCGACGAGTTGGCCGTACGTCAGGCTCTGACCCGCCATGCGGATGGCCGGGCGGTCGGTGAAACGTTGTGCGCCTGCGAGGATCGCGGTTCGCACCGAACGGGCCTCGGCGGTGAGCGCCGCGACCCGCGTCGGTGTGTGGCGTGAACGCCACACACCCTGCGGCAGAGTGCGGGTCGCGTACCCACGCTCGGTGGAAAGCGCTGTGTCGGTTGAGGTCAGGCGTGACAGGGTTGCCTTGGAGCGTCCCTCTTCGTAACAGCGACGTGCGAAGTACGCGAAGCGGGCGCGGTCGGGTGACACCGCATGGAGGACACGGAAATGCGTGTCGCGCAGAATCGTCGAATCCGGGAACCTTTGGCGCAGAGCGATTCCCATCAATGTTTCCTCGCAGCCGGCGGGGAGATTGGCGCGCCGACCGAGCGCCGTCGAGAAGCCTCCGACGGCCTCGAGCCGATCGCGCCGCACGGCCATGGCAGCCCCGATCGGATTGCGGATCTGCGCACTGTGCCCTGGTAGGCCGCGATAATCGCAGCCGACGACCCAGCCGAACTCCTCGGGGAACCATGTCGGCCTGGGGGCAAGCCACCGGGCATCGATTGCACCGCCCAGGGCACTGATGTCGTCGTCGGCGAATCGCGATCGAACCGCGGCGAACGACCCGGGTACCGGCTCGGCGTCGTCGTCGATGAAGACCAACACGTCACCGCGTGCCACGCGAGCGCCGGTGTTTCGGGCTCCGGACAGTCCCCGCGGCCCCGATGACGCGACAACCGTGACCGCGGAGTGGTCTGTGGGGAACTGCGCTGTCAGTGAGATGAGCAGGTCGTCGTTGTGATCGACCACGACGAGGAGCTCGTCGACGTCGAGGAGTTGCGCGCGTGTCGCGGTGATGGCGCGCGTGAGAAGCGTTGCGCGATCGGAGGTATAGCAGCAGATGATCGCCGACAGGGTGGGCGTGACGGACTGCTGGTGCGGGTGCGGCAACTTCGACTCCGGACGGCATGCGGGACGGCGGACCTCGGTAGCGTAACCCATAAATATTAGGGAAGGCTAACCAAAGTAGCCTGATGTGATCGACCCACTACCTCGGTGCGGTGATCGTCCCTTCGAGCGCCGCCAGCGCCTGCGCCGGTAGGTCCGCCAGCGCGGCTGTCACCGCGTCGGCGGGAAAGACATCGTCGCGGAAGGTTGCTGTAAGACAAAGGCTTCCGGCGACCGACGTGCTTGTGACCGTGATCCCGGTTGGCGACGGAGGCTCGGCGATGCCGATGACAAGCGCCCTGTCGGTGTCGACGAAATCCCACCCTCGCCCACGTCCCGGTACGACGCCGCCCGACGAGTGCAGTAGGTCGATCGCCGCCTCGCCGGCGGGCGCCCACGACTGTTGGCCGGTCGCCTCCACACTTCGGCCTTCTGTGGACCTCGACCTCCCCGCGGCTCTTGACTCGGCTGCTCTCGACTTTGCTGCTGTCACAAGGAGATTCGCCACGGGGCGACCTATGGACGCCGCCTCTGACAGCTCTACCTGTAGCGCGACCGGCGCGGTGTCGGGAAGCACGGCGAAGTCGAGGCCTGCCGCGAAGTTCGCCATGGTGCCCACTGACCGGGGTAGGTAGGCCCGCGCGTCGAACGGAAGTGTGACCATCGGATTGACCCGCAACCCGGCGGCGGTCAGAGCGCGCACGAGCGCGACGGTGTGCAATGTGAACATCCCGACGCCTGGCGCGCGCGACGTCCGCGCGGCGCGCATCGATTCGACGACGTCGCGCGGCGTCCGCACGAATACGCTCGTCGCCGACCGCGGCGGATCGACCGGCACCAACGCCGAGGGTTGCGATGCCAGATAGTCGCGGGACCGATGCATCCGGGCCAGTGCGATGAGCCGCCGCGGATTCGACAACACGGCCGCACCTGCGAGCGCGAGAGCACGCGTCGGCGTCCACCCGCTCGGAGATGTCGTGATGGTTTCGGGGATCTCCTCGCTGAGTAGAACGTCGACGATGGTGTTGAGGAGCGTGGTGTCGCCGAGGCCGTGGTCGTAGTCGATTGCCAGGTAGCGGCCACTGAGTACGACGCGCAGATGCCGAGGTGGAAGCGCCGCCAATACGTCGAGCAACGCCAGGGGATCGTCGGTCGGTGGCGCGGTGTGGACGGCGTCGGCCAACCTGTCGGGCTCGTATGACCAGGCGCGACGATCGTGTGATGGTACGAGCCCGATGCGTGTGTGGGGGCCACGCTTCGCGAAGCGGATGAGTCGGTGTGACGCGCAGTTCGCGTCCGGGAGATCGAGCGGACCGACGACGACGGCGCTGCGATGGCCACTGTGATGCGCGTCGATGGCCGCGCCTGTGAAAGTGCGCGACGCGTCGGGGGAAGTGGCTGAACTACTCATCTTCCTGGAGACTTTAACAAAGGCTTACCTAATACGCGCAGGCCGCGCCGGAGATGTCCAATTCATCTTCCGTTCACCTTCGGTGCCCGGTACGTCCACCACGGCACCCTACTGTCATTGCGACCGGGCAAAGCCGCTTGGCGGGACTGCCATGTTCTGATGCTGGAGGGAACCAGAAAGTGAAATTGAGTCGTACAGGAGCCGCTGTCGCCGTGATGGCCGCCAGCTCCGCCCTCGTTCTCGGTGCGTGTAGCAGCAATGCTGACAAGGGCGGCACGAGCGCAGCGCCCGCCTCAGCGGTGACTGACATCAAGTGCGAGGGCAAGCAGTCACTCAAGGCGAGTGGTTCGACAGCCCAGGCCAACGCCATGAAGATCTTCTCCACCTCGTTTGCGAAGACCTGCCCCGGTCACGAGCTCGCCTACGGTGGCGGAGGCTCGGGACAGGGTGTCTCCGACTTCACGCAGAATCTCACCGACTTCGGTGGCTCCGACTCGCCGCTGAAGGGCGACGAGATCCAGAAGGCCGCACAGCGCTGTGGCTCGGAAGCATGGCAGCTGCCGCTCGTGTTCGGTCCGATCGCCGTGACCTACAACGTCGATGGTGTCAACGATCTCGCGCTGTCGGGTCCGACGCTCTCCAAGATCTTCAGCGGCGAGGCAAAGACCTGGAACGATCCGGCGATTGCCGCCGACAACCCGGGCAAGACCCTTCCCAGCACTGCGATCAGCGTGATCTACCGCGCTGACCAGTCGGGCACGACGGACAACTTCCAGAAGTACCTGACCGCCGCGGGCGGATGGACCAAGGGTGCGGGCAAGACCTTCAACGGTGGTGTCGGCGAAGGCAAGCAGGGCAACCCCGGCGTTGGTTCCGCAGTGAAGCCGACCCCCGGATCGATCGCCTACGTCGAGTGGGCGTACGCGCAGTCCAACAAGCTGTCGATGGCGAAGATCATCACCGATCAGGACAAGAGCGGTGTGGAGCTGAACTCTGAGACCGGCGGCAAGACCATCGCGGCGGCGACTCTCAAGAACGGTCCGGACAACCACAACATGGTCATCGACACCGAATCGTTCTACAAGCCGACCGAGGCGGGCGCGTACCCGATCATTCTGGCAACATACTCGATCGTCTGCTCGAAGTACGCCGATACTTCGGTTGGCCAGGGTGTCAAGACGTTCCTCTCGGTGGCGTCTGCACCGCAGAACCAGGGCCAGGATCTGATCAACGCGGGCTACATCCCGCTGCCGAGCGAATTCCAGCAGAAGCTGACTTCGTCGATCAACGCCCTTCAGTAACCACACGAAAACACCGACCCGAAGCGATATGAGTTATGTCTGTGGATGACACCACCGGTGTGGGCCGGGGGAAGGCGGAGACCCCGCCCGAACCCGGCACGCAGCCTCCCGAATCGTCCGACCAGTTGCCTCCGGATTCCGAGGAGCAGCTCGAAGAGCAGCTCCACCCGGGCCTGCGCAGCCACCGCGGCGCACTCGGCGACCAGCTTTTCTCCTACCTCGCGCGGGGCACGGGTTTCTTCGTGGTCGTCCTCGTCGCCGGTATCGGCATTGCACTGATCGTCAATGCCATACCGGCGATGCTGGCGAACCACGCCAACTTCATCTTCTCGTCCCAGTGGGACGTCAGTTCGGCGAACTTCGACAACGACACGGTGCGTTTCGGCATCTGGGAGTTGTTCCGAGCGACGGTTCTGACCTCGCTGTTCGCCCTGGTGATCGCCACCCCGATCGCGATCGGCATCGCGGTGTTCCTCGTGGAGTACGCCCCGCGACAGGTCGCCCGCCCGCTCGCCGCGGTCATCGATCTGCTCGCAGCGGTGCCGTCGATCATCTTCGGTCTCTGGGGCATCTACGTCCTCGCTCCGGTGATCGCGCCGTTCGCGGAATGGCTCAACAGCGTGCTCGGCTGGTTCTTCCTCTTCTCCGCCGGTAGCACGTCAGTCAGCGGCGGCGGCACGATCTTCACCGCGGGCATCGTGCTCGCGATCATGATGCTGCCGATCATCACCTCGATCACCCGAGAGGTGCTGCGCCAGACCCCTCCCGGCCAGAAAGAAGCGGCACTGGCCCTCGGTGCGACGAAGTGGGAGGTCATCCGGATGACCTCGTTCCCGTACGGACGCTCCGGCATGATCGCCGCGGCGATGCTGGCGCTCGGACGTGCGCTCGGCGAGACCATCGCCGTCATGATCATCCTGAGTGCCGCCGTCGGCCGCCTCAAGTGGTCGCTGTTCGAAGGCGGCGACACGTTCGCGTCGAAGATCGCTCGCGACGTCGGCGAGTTCGTCGGTAGCCAGGACACCCAGAGCGCCTACATCGCGGCCGGTCTGGTGCTGTTCCTCCTGACATTCGTGGTGAACGCGGTCGCTCGCACGGTCGCAGGCGGAAAGGTCAACGGATGAGCATCGCACTTGATAAGGGCGCAGGCGGCGGCCCGGTCAAACAACATCCGTCGGCATTCCGCGAGATCTCGCTGAGTCGTCGAATCCGCAACAACGGTGCGCGCGCCGCTTTCTTCATCTGCTTCGCGCTCGGCGTCATTCCACTGGTGTGGTTGCTGTGGACGGTGCTCTCGAATGGAGCGAGCGCCATCACCGACCCGAACTGGTGGTTCGGCGACGGCTACGCAGTCGACACCACAACCGACTACGGCGCGGGAATCGCGCCGGCGATCGTCGGTTCGATCATCCAGGCGCTCGTCGCCACGATCATCTCGGTCCCGATCGCGGTGCTCACGGCCGTTCTCCTGGTCGAGTACCCGACGTCGAAGCTGGTCAAACCGGTCAGCTTCATGGTCGACATTCTCGCGGGCGTGCCGTCGATCGTCGCGACGCTGTTCATCTTCACGGTGTTCGTGATCGGACTCTCGATGGGGCAGAGCGCCTTCATGGTCAGTCTCGCGCTCATCCTGCTGATGATCCCGATCGTCGTCCGATCGTCGGAGGAGATGCTCAAGCTCGTACCCGACGAACTGCGCGAAGCGTCGTACGCATTGGGCATCCCCAAGTGGAAGACGATCATGCGTGTCGTGATCCCGACCGCGCTGTCGGGCATGCTCAGCGGCATCTTCCTCGCCATCGCACGCATCATGGGTGAGACCGCCCCAGTCCTGATCCTCGCGGGTCCGGCGAGTTCGCTGGTCAAGACCAACCCCTTCGAGGGCGGTATGAACTCGCTGCCTCTGTTCATCAAGGACATGTGGGCGGCGAGTCAGCCGGCGTCGTCGTTCTACTACTGGGGTGCAGCGCTGACGCTGATCATCATCATCGCCATCCTCAACATCGTCGCAGCGCTGCTCGCGAAGTTCCTGGCACCCAAGTCCAGGTAAGACCGCACGCCCAGCAACAGCGTCGTACATCAACAGCACGAGAGAGTAATGCCATGGCCAAGCGCCTCGACATCAAAGACCTGAATATCTACTACAGCAAGTTCCACGCCGTGAAGGACGTGACTCTTGCAGTGCCGCCGCGCAGCATCACCGCGTTCATCGGTCCGTCGGGCTGCGGCAAGTCGACGGTGCTGCGCACGCTCAATCGCATGCACGAGGAGATCCCCGGAGCCTATGCGGTCGGCAGTGTGCTGCTCGACGGTGAGGACATCTACTCCAAAGAGGTCAACCCGACGAGTGTCCGTACGACGATCGGCATGGTGTTCCAGCGGCCGAATCCCTTCCCGACCATGTCGATCCGAGACAACGTCGTCGCAGGTCTTCGCCTGCAGGGCATTCGCAACAAGAAGCAGCTCAACGAGGTGGCCGAGCGCAGCCTTCGCGGCGCCAACCTGTGGGAAGAGGTCAAGGACCGTCTCGACAAGCCCGGTGGCGGTCTCTCGGGTGGTCAGCAGCAGCGACTGTGCATCGCGCGTGCCATCGCGGTGTCGCCGGACGTCCTGCTGATGGATGAGCCGTGCTCTGCGCTCGATCCGATCTCGACGCTGGCCATCGAGGATCTGATGGGCGAGCTCAAGAAGGACTTCACGATCGTCATCGTCACGCACAACATGCAGCAGGCTGCGCGTGTCAGCGATCAGACCGCGTTCTTCAACCTCGAGGGCGTCGGCCAGCCGGGACAGTTGGTCGAGATCGGCGACACCGAGACCATCTTCACGCACCCCACCAAGCGCGAGACCGAGGACTACATCTCCGGCCGCTTCGGCTGATCACCGGCAGGGCACAACGCACAGGCCCACAAGCAGACAAAGACCCGCGACGAGGAATCGTCGCGGGTCTTTTGCGTTGATGGGGGGCTTACATGTTGAGCAACAGAATGACCAGCAGAGCGACGAGCGACAGCGTCACGCCGACATAGACGAACAGCTGGCGTCGCCGGAGATGTGCTTCGGCTTCGTCGTCGGATTCGGCATTGAAATCAGGTTCTGCCGGATAGTGCACGCCCATGGCGCTCACCCTAGACTGCGCGCCTGGTGTGCGTGAAGTCAGGACGCCCTCCACGACGAGAAACGTCGGTGAATCACATCCGAACCGGGGTGTGATCCACCGACGTCGGTGGTGGGGGTGTGTCGGGAAGCGTCTGTGCTTTAAGAAGCGTCCTGGAACTGCTCGGGCGTCTGGCCGGTGGCCTGGAAGACGACCCGACGGCCGATGAGTACGGCGTGGTCGGCGAAGCGCTCGTAGTAGCGGCCCAGCAGGGTGACGTCGACGGCTGCGGCAACTCCGTGCTGCCAGTCCCGGTCCATCAGCACCGTGAACAGGTGGCGATGCAGATCGTCCATGGCGTCATCGTCTTCTTGCAGACGAACCGCAGCCTCGGGATCTTGCGTGTCGAGGACCTCGCGCGCGTTGGTGGCGAGCTGGACTGCCAGCCTGCCCATCTCGGCGAAGTAGCCGTTGACCTCTTCGGGCAGGGCCTTCGCGGGATGGCGTCGTCGGGCGACCTTGGCGACGTGCAGCGCCAGCGCGCCCATACGGTCGACGTCTGCGACGATCTGGAACCCGCTGACGACTCCGCGCAGGTCGCCTGCGACGGGAGCCTGGAGCGCGAGAAGCGCGAACGCCTGCTCCTCGGCGCGCGCGGACAGTTCGGACAGCTTGTCGTTCTCCGACAGCACTTCCTCGGCAATGGCGAGATCGGCCTGCAAGAGGGCCTGGGTGGCACGGTCCATTGCTGAACCGGCCAGATCGCACATTTCTCCGAGCACCGCATTCAGTGAATGCAGCTGTTCTTGATACGCGGTACGCATACCCTCAAGGGTACTGTGCGTGCCGCAGATCACGATCTTCCGCGTGGTGAACACACCGTGAACGCGCGGTGAGTAGCTCTGCTCGCGGTACGTGCGCCCGTCAGGAGCAGGTGGTGTCTCCCGCGTTGGTCACCGCGAGATCGTTGGGCAGATTGCTGGAGTTCGCCGCTGGAGGCAGTGCCTGCGCCGATAGCGTCTCGCCTGCGGCGGGAGCACTGGTGACGCTGCCGGCGAAGTCGCTGCCGAGAATGACCTCGACGCCCGACTTCACTGTCTTGTCGCTCTGGATCTTGGCGCCGGGGAACATCGCGGCGAGTGTTGCAGCAGAGTCCTGTTCACCCGGCCCGTAGCGCACGACAGTGTCTGTGCGGTTCTCCGACGCATCCGCGACGCCGCGGACGTCGAAGCCCTGGGCGGTCAGCTGGTCGGACGCGTCGGCGGCTTGCCCGGCCTTGCCCGTGCCGTTGAGCACACGCACCCCGACGTTGCTCGGGTTCTGCGCGGTGGCCGAGACCGTCGACGGCGTCTGCGACGTACTCGTGGTGGCGCCCGCAGCCGTGGTCTGCTTCTTCGACGAACTGCTCTGCTTCTTCTTCGCGGCCTGCTCGCCGGGTAGCGGGTCGTCGTCGATGATCGCGTTGAAGATGGCGTTGATGTCGTCGGTGCGCGGGATCTCGTTATTCGAGCCGTCGGTCGCCGTACCCGACGTCGGGATGGTCAGGAACGTCACGCGACCCGCCTCGATACCCTGCATCGAGTCGGCGAGTTTGAGCAGTGACTGCGTGTCGACGCCGTCGACGTAGCTGTTCTTGATGAAGGTGTTGACGATGCTGTTGAGCTTGGCCGGATTGGACAGGACGTTGCCTGAGAGCGTCGACCGCAGCAGTGACGACATGAACAACTGTTGGCGCTTGATGCGTCCGTAGTCGCCGTTGCCCTCCGTCGACACCGTGCGGGCGCGAACGTAGTTGAGCGCCTTGCGACCGGTGATCGTCTGCTTGCCCGGCTTGGAGAGGATCTGGCCGAGTTCGTAGTCGTACACCGGAGTGGTGGAGCACACCTCGACGCCGCCGACAGCGCGCACGATCTTCTCGAAGCCGGAGAAGTCCATCCCGATGAAGTGGTTGATGTTCAGACCACTCATCTCGGTGATGACCTTGACCAGGCACTTCGGTCCGCCGTCGGCGTAGACGCTGTTCAGTTTCACCTGGCTGGCCGCGGGTAGGTCGCCGGTATAGGTTCCGGCGTCGTTGTCCCAATCCTGACATTCGGGTCGGTCGACCTGCAGATCCCGCGGGAACGAGACCGCAACCACGCGGCTGCGGTTGGCGGGGATGTTGACCAGGATCACCGTGTCAGAACGTGCGCCCTCGGCGTCGGCCGTGGTGCCCGCGCCAACCTTGCCGTTCTTGCCGCTGCGTGTGTCGGTGCCGACGATCAGGTAGTTCTCGTCGCCGTACTGGGCGTCCTTGTTGCGAATGTTCGTGTCGTCGGGGTCGACGGCGGCGATGGTCCGCCAATCGCTGTTCTTCGACTTCATGTACCCCCACACGAAGCCGGTCCCGACGAGCGCCATGACGCACGCGATGGCGACCATGATGCGGCCGGTGAACGCGACGTTCTGGCGTGTCGTGCGGTCGTGACGTCGACGCCCCACACGTTGCGGGCGTGAACGCAGCGCGATCGTCTCGGTGAGGTCGGGAGTGGGCTCGAGCGGTGGGGACGCCGGCTCGCGCTCCGGTTCAGGAGCAGCGGGGGTCTGCTCGGGCGTGTCGGGTGCGGCGGCATCTCCGGACGTGGCGGAATTTCCGGATGCGGCGGGCTCGAGGTGTGACCCCTGTGCCCGTGATTCCTCGACGACCCGCTCCGTCGTCGCCCTGTCACTGAGGTCGACGACCGGTTCTGGGGTGGCACCGACGATCGGGATCTTGCGCGTGACCTCGTTGGCCCCTGGCGTGTCGGAGGGGCGATTCGACGGCTTGTCCGTGGCGGCGCGGTCTGTCCCACGCCGAGCTCGACGCAGTCCGGAACGGTAGCCGCCGACTCGTGGGATGGCCTCGGTCGGCGATGAATCACCTCGTGGCTGCGTGCCGGCGCCGGTCGATTCGTCAGAAGCAGACGGCTTGTCGGACGCAGATGGCTTGTTGGATGCAGTCGGCTTGCTAGATGCAGGCGGCTTGTCAGAATCGGTCGCTTTGTCGGCGGGAGCCGCGGTGCCGGACGGGGAATCGGAGCGTGCGCCGGGATCGGCGTTCATCTGCTCCATCAGCTCGCGGACGGTCATGCGACTACGGCCGCGGACGTACCGATCGGCGGAGCGCGGCTCACGAAGCCTGCCGTCATTGGGGTTCGCTGGTCGTGAGGTGCGTGAAGCGCGTGGAGTCGATGAGGACGTCGAATCGTCCCGGTCGCCCGGCTCGTCGCCGTGCGGCTTGGGTGTCCAACGACTCACGTCACATATCCTCGTACCCCGTGGTGACGCTGCCGCCCCGTCGGGGCTGAACGCTGCGGCAAGCAGGAAGAACTCAGATCCCGCCTGCGGGACCTTCGGACATAGTACTGATAGGTCCTGAGAAGCGCCTCAGCCGCCGGAGTGCATCACTTCCGCGCCTGCGGGGACGACATCCTCGTAGGGATCGTCGAGCCAGCCGTCGGGGAGCGCGACCTTGGCGGGCGACCCCTGCCGCCCACGCGGACCGTGCCCGTCCTCGGGGAACGGTGTGTCGGCGGGAAGTGACCCGACGAGGTCGCGGAGTTCGTCGAGCGTCGACACCAGCGACATGCGCGAACGAATCTCCGAACCGGCCGGGAATCCGCGCAGATACCAGGCAACGTGTTTGCGCATCTCGCGCATGCCCTTGTCCTCGCCGTGGTGATCGGCGAGCAACTCGCCGTGCCTGACGATGATCTGTGCGACCTCGCCGAGGTTCGGTGCGGCGGGTGCGGGCAGCCCGTTGAGTTCGGCGGCGAGTTCGGCGAACAGCCACGGCCTACCGAGGCAGCCGCGTCCGACCACGACGCCGTCGCATCCGGTCTGCGCCATCATCGCGACCGCGTCTTTGGGTTCGAAGATGTCGCCGTTACCGAGCACAGGTACGTCGGTCACGTGCTCCTTGAGCCGGGCGATCTCGGCCCAGTCGGCCTCGCCGGAGTACCGCTGTGAAGCCGTACGGGCATGGAGCGCAACAGCTTTCGCGCCCTCGCCCGCGGCGATGCGTCCGGCGTCGAGGTGCGTGTGATGCTCGTCGTCGATTCCGATGCGGAACTTGACGGTGACGGGGATGTCGGTGCCCTCGGTCGCCTTGACCGCGGCTGCGACGATTCGTTGGAACAGGGTGCGCTTGTACGGGATCGCCGAGCCGCCGCCCTTGCGGGTCACCTTCGGGACAGGGCAGCCGAAGTTCATGTCGATGTGGTCGGCGAGATTCTCGTCGACGATCATCTTGGCTGCCTCGTAGGTGTAGCGCGGATCCACCGTGTAGAGCTGCATCGACCGCGGATTCTCGTCCGGGCCGAACGTGGTCATGTGCATCGTGACCGGATGCCGCTCGACGAGCGCGCGGGCGGTGACCATCTCACAGACGTACAGACCCGACACCGTGCCGGTGCGGGCCAATTCGAGTTCGCGACACAGCGTGCGGAACGCCACGTTGGTGACGCCCGCCATGGGTGCGAGCACCACGGGACTGGCGAGCTCGATCGTGCCGATTCGCAAGCGGGTGTCGCGCAGCGGGGTTGCTTGGAGCGGGGTGGCGTGCGCAGCCGACAGCGCACCGGCGCCCTCGTGGATCGTGGAGGGCGCCGGCGCTGCTGGGGTTCGGATCGTCGTCGTCAAGCCAATGGTTGCGTCAGGACGCCTGACGCTCGCGCTTCTTGGCTTCGCGGGCGAGTGCGCGGTCGCGCATCTCCTCGAACTTGATGGTGTCCTTCTCGAGCTGCTCGAGGAAGGCTGCGAGCTCCTCGCGGGTCTGGTCGCCCTCGGCGGAGAAGTCGTCGCGATCGAAGACGTTCCACTTGCGCAGGACGGGCTGGATGACCTCTTCGAGGTGCTGACGCAGGTCGTAGATGCCGTGCTTGGCCATCAACACGCCGTGGCGGCGGAAGTTGGGCATTCCGGCGCCGGGCATCTGGAAGTTGGTGACGATGTCGGTCACGGCACGCAGCGTCTGGTCGGGAGCGATGTCCATACCGGCGCCGCAGATGTTGCGGTAGAAGATCATGTGCAGGTTCTCGTCGGCCGCGATGCGCTGAAGCATCTTGTCGGCGATCGGATCGTTGCACGCCTTGCCGGTGTTGCGGTGGCTGACGCGCGTCGCGAGCTCCTGGAACGTCACGTAGGCGACGGAGTGCAGCAGGCCCATTTCGCCGCCCTTCTCCATCATCTCCTCGACGCGGTCGCCTGCAGCGGACTCGGGCGAGTAACCGTTGGTCATGTGGACCATGCGGTCGGCCTCGAGCTGGGCAGGGTCGACGCCGCGCGTCACCGTGAGGTAATCGCGCATGACGATCGAGTGCCGGTTTTCCTCGGCGGTCCAACGACCGACCCAGAAGCCCCATGCCGAATCCATCGAGAAGTTGTCGGCGATCACCCGGTGATAGGAGGGCAGGTTGTCCTCGGTCAGCAGGTTCGTGATCATCGCGGCCTTCGCAACCTCATCGAGCTGCGACTGCTCAGGGTCGTAGTCGACGCCGCCGAGCGCGGCGAAGTTACGACCCTCGTCCCACGGGACGTAGTCGTGCGGGTTCCAGTTCTTCGCGATCTTCAGGTGCCGGTTGACGTTGTCCTCGGCAACCGGTGCCAGCTCGCGGAGCAGATCAAGCTGAGTGAGCTCACGTGCCATTGTTCGTTCCTCCGAACGGTCCACATCGAAACAGGTCGGACTGTCGTAGTCTCCGACTGTCGTCTCTGGTTGTCATGCCTGGCTCGGTGACCGACATGTATCCAAGTCAGTCAGTAAGGCTACGGCACCGAGCAGGCGTTACCCAAGTACGCACTTACGGTGTCGAAACTTGGCTCGCAAGCGTTACCCCCGAAACGCTCGGCCGAACGTCGACGCCCACGTGGCGGCGTCGTCGTCAAGAGTACCGAGTTCGCGCGCCTTGTCACACCACAGCATCGCGGCGCTGCCGAACTCCATGGGGTTGTAGATGTCCTCCTCGCACCGCCACAGGCCGTCACCCGCGTACGTGATGATCGAAATGTTGGTGGCGGTGATCACGCTTCCGTCGCCGGGATCGCACATCGGATTGTCGACCTCGAAGATCACCCGACCGGTGGGGGCGTCGAACACCTTCCACAGGTTGGGGAAGGCGACCATGTGGTTGCCGGGGAAGCGCGTCATCGTCTTCACGATCCACGGGCGGATCTCGTCCCTGCCGTGCATGGTGCCGAGTGCGTGCTCGATGTAGTCGGCGTCGGGAGTGAAGAGGTCGGCGAATCGGGCCCATGCCGCGGGCGCCTCGGACGGCTGTGCTCGGGCCTCCGCGGCGATGCCCGCGACGGTGGCCTCGAAGACGTCGAACGCCTCCGACAACTCGTCGAGATCGAATGGGGTCGGCGAGAATCGGGCATCCGCGGCAGACGCGGCGTTTTCGGTGCGCATCGGGCTGATCGTAGGGAACTACGGCGGGTGCGCGAAGCGTTATGGAAAAGGAGCGCGACGACGCATCGACGTGGTTCGATTTCATCATCGGCCCGACGACGAAGACGGGCGTGCGCGCGACGGCGCGGGCGAGCAGGATGCGGAGGATTTGCGATGGAGCGGCTGAGCGGTTTGGATGCCTCGTTCCTGTACATGGAGACGCGGTCACAGTTGATGCAGATCATCGGCCTGATCGAAATCGATCCGTCGACGATTCCCGGTGGGTATTCGTTCAGCGGTATCCGTGATCAGATGCGACAGCTCGTCCGTGCTACCCCGAAGTTCCGACGCAAGCTCGACAACTCGCTGATCAACATCGACCACCCCGCCTGGGTGGAGGACGACCATTTCGACATCGACCGGCATGTGCACCGTGTCGCGGTTCCGGCGCCGGGCGGGATCGGCGAGGTCACCGAACTCTGTGGGCATCTGGCCGGGCAGACCCTCGACCGGGCGAAGCCGCTGTGGGAACTGTGGGTCATCGAGGGACTGTCCAACGGGCGGATCATGATCATGCTGCGGATGCACCACGCCGCGGTCGACGGCGTCGGCAGCGCCGAGGTGCTGTCGCAGCTCTTCTCGCTGTCGCCCGAGCAGCCCGACCTCGACGCCGATCTGCTGCATCAGACAGCGGGCGGGTCGTCGCATGCGCTGCTCGCCGCGACGGGAGCGGTGCACTACCTGATCCGACGTCCGATCGCGATGGCTCGATTGCTCCCGGAGACGGTCTCGGTTCCGGTCGCGTGGTTGCGTCGGGCGCGCTCGCACGAGGCGATGCCCGCGCCGTTCGGGGCGCCGCGCACCCGATTCAACGGGCCGATCACCCCGCACCGCTCGATCGCACTGACCCAGCTCTCACTCGCCGACATCAAGCGCGTCAAGAATCGGTTCGGCGTCAAGGTGAACGACGTCGTGCTGGCGATCACCGGCGGGGCGCTGCGCGAGTATCTGCTGGCGCACAACGAGCTGCCGGACAGACCACTCGTCGCGATGGTGCCGGTATCTGTCCACGGCGCCGACGACAGCGGCTTGATGGTGCAGGGCACCAACAAGGTGTCGGGGATGTTCACGCAGTTGGCCTCCGACGTCGCAGATCCCGTCGAACGGATCGAGCGCGCTGCAGAACTCTCGCGGAAAGCAAAGGCACACCACGCCGACATCGACGCGAACATCCTGCGTGCGTGGGCACAGTTCGCGCCAGGAACAACGATGTCGACGTTGATGAAGTTCTACGGCGACCGGAAACTGGCACTCAAGCATCCGCCGATCTTCAACGTGACGGTGTCGAACGTCGCGGGCGCCGACATTCCCGTCTACTTCTGCGGCGCGCGTGTCACCGCGGTCTACCCGCTCGGGCCGATCTTCCACGGGCTCGGCCTCAACATCACGGTGTTCTCGGCCGACGGCGAGCTCAACGTCGGCATCCTCGGGTGTACCGATCAGATCCCCGACGTCGACTTCCTCGCCCACGCCTTCGACGAGCAGCTCAAGACGCTTCTCGAGGTGTGTGGCGACTGAGGTCTTGCGGTGATGGGGTCATCCGGTCACTAAGCTTTGCCCTGTGTCCATCTATCGCCACGGATTTGCCCGAGTAGCGGGCGCGGTCCCGGTCGTCCGTATCGCCGACCCGGTGGCCAACGCGCAGGCCACCGTCGAATTGATGCGGCAGGCGGCCACCGAGGGTGCTGCGCTCGTCGTGTTCCCCGAGATGGGACTCACCGGATACAGCATCGACGATCTTGTCCAACAGGACGCGGTTATCGACGCCGCGCTCGACGCCCTCGCCACCGTCGTCGCCGCGAGTGAGGGTTTGCGCCCGTTGGTGGCGGTCGGCCTGCCGCTCGTCGTCGACGCCGGGCTGTACAACTGCGCCGTCCTGCTGCGTGATGGTCGGATTCTCGGCGTCGTACCGAAGGCGTTCCTGCCGAATTACCGCGAGTTCTACGACAAGCGCTATTTCAGCGCGGCCCGCGACGCACTCGCCGACACGGTGACGCTGCTCGGACAGACGGTTCCGTTCGGCACCGACCTGATCTTCGACGCCGTCGACCTGCCGGGTTTCGCGCTGCATCTCGAGGTCTGCGAGGACGCGTGGGTGCCGATCCCGCCGAGCACCTGGGCCGCCCTGGGAGGTGCGACGGTTCTCGCGAACCTGTCGGGTTCGCCGGTCACGATCGGCAAGGAGTCGTATCGGAAGTCGTTGTGCACCAGTCTTTCCGCCCGGTGCATCGCGGCCTACGTCTACGTTGCCGCCGGATATGGCGAATCCACAACCGATCTCGCGTGGGACGGTGACGCCCTGATCGCCGAGAACGGTGGACTACTCACTCGCAGTACGGGGTTCGCGACGGCCGAGCAACTCGTCGTCGCCGACGTCGACCTGGACCGACTGCGCCAGGAACGCATCCGGATGGGCAGCTTCCACGATCAGGTCGGTGATCTCGAGGATCGTCTGACGTCGTTGCGCCACATCGACTTCGAGTTCGGTGACCTCGACCTCGCCGACGACGATCTGCGACGCTCGGTCGCACGATTCCCATTCGTTCCCGCCGACGCCGGTGATCGTGACGAACGGTGCCGCGAGGTGCGCGACATCCAGGTTCAGGGCCTGGCTGCACGTCTGCGCGCCACCGGCATCGACAAGATCGTCATCGGGGTGTCCGGTGGTCTCGATTCGACGCTCGCACTGCTCGTCGCCGTCGACACCTTCGACCGACTCGGCCTGCCGCGCACCAACATCCTCGCGTACACGATGCCGGGATTCGCCACCGGCGGCGCGACGCTGCGGCGCGCACATGTGCTGATGGATTCTCTCGGCGTCACCGGCACCGAACTCGACATCCGGCCGTCGTGTGAGCAGATGCTCGCCGACATCGGGCATCCATATGCCAAGGGCGAGAAGGTCTTCGACGTCACCTTCGAGAACGTGCAGGCAGGCGAGCGGACCTCGCACCTGTTCCGGTTGGCGAACTTCCACGGCGGAATCGTGCTCGGGACAGGTGATCTGTCCGAGCTCGCTCTGGGTTGGTGTACCTACGGTGTCGGCGATCAGATGTCGCACTACAACGTCAACACCTCGGTCCCGAAGACGTTGATCCAGTACCTGATTCGCTGGATGATCTCGACCGGACAGTACTCGCAGGAGACCACCGACACGCTCGCAGAGATCCTCGACGATGTGATCTCGCCCGAACTCGTCCCGCCGGGCGACGACGGCGCGATCCAGAGCACCGAGGACACCGTCGGCCCCTACGAACTCCACGATTTCTTCCTGTACTACCTGACGCGCTTCGGGTATCGCCCCGACAAGATCGCCTACCTGGCCGGCCAGGCGTGGGGTGACCGGGAACGCGGCGCGTGGTCGGAGTTGATCGCGCCGGAGCGTCGAAACCAGTACGACGCCGCGACGATCGAGCACTGGCTCTCGACGTTCCTGAAGCGATTCATGAGCAACCAGTTCAAGCGCACCGCGATGCCCAACGGGCCGAAAATCGGTTCGGGCGGGTCACTCTCGCCGCGTGGCGACTGGCGCTCGCCGTCGGACGCCTCCGCCCGCACCTGGCTGGACCAACTCAAGGGTCGCTGATGTCGAGGCCCCTCTAGAGCCCCAGGTCCTTGGCGATGATCGTCTTCATCACCTCGTTGGTGCCGCCGTAGATGCGGGAGACGCGGGTGTCGGCGTACAGGCGCGCGATGGGGTACTCGGTGATGTAGCCGTATCCGCCGTGCAATTGCAGGCATTTGTCGATGACGCGGCCGGCGGTCTCGGTGGCGAAGAGCTTGGCGCGCGCGGCGTCGGCCACCGAGAGTTCGCCCCGGTTGTGCAGGATCAGCGCCTGGTCGACGAACTGCTGCACCGCCGCGACGTCGGCTGAGCACTCGGCCAGTACGAACTTGGTGTTCTGGAACGATGCGACGGGCCTGCCGAACACGTCGCGCTCTCGGGTGTAGGCGAGGGCGTGCTGCAGAGCAGCGTTCGCGGTTGCCGACGCTCCGATCGCGATGCTCAGGCGCTCCTGCGCCAGGTTGTGTGTGAGGTAGGAGAACCCCTTACCCTCCTCGCCGAGCCGATCCTCGACGGGTACGCGCACCGACGAGAAGGAGAGTTCTGCGGTATCCGATGCCTTGAGGCCGATCTTCTCCAGCTTCCGTCCGACCGCGAAGCCCTCGGACGTGGTGTCCACCACCAGAATCGAGAGTCCGGCACGACGATTGTCGGGATCGAACGGTGCGGTGCGGCAGACCACCAGAATGCGGTCGGCCAGCGCGCCACCGGTGATGAACGTCTTTGCGCCGTCGAGGATGTAGTGGCTGCCGTCCTCGGAGAGCTTGGCCGTCGTCGAGATGTTCGCGAGGTCGGAGCCGGTGCCCGGTTCGGTCATGGCGATCGCGAACATGATGTCGCCCGAGGCGAATCCGGGTAGCCACCGCTGCTTCTGCTCGTCGGTCGCGTACTCCATCAGGTACGGCAGGATCAGGTTGGTGTGCACCGACTCGCTGCCGAAGGTCACGCCTGCAAGCGAGGTTTCCTCCGACACGACAAGCGAATACGTGAAATCGTGCACGCCTCCGCCGCCGTACTCCTCGGGCACCTCGATGCCGAGCACACCCAACTCGCCGAGCTTGCGGTAGAAGTCACGCGGAGGGTGTCCCTGCTTCTCCCACTCGTGGTGGACCGGCACGACCTCCTTGGCGATGAAGTCGCGGATCGTCTTGCGAAAGGCCTCGTGGTCTTCGGTGAATACGGTGCGCTGCATGGTCTCCAGCATGCACCCGTGGCATACCCGGAAGGAACGGCCGGATCGGCTAACACACCGATAGGGCGAGTCAATGTGTAGAGACGTCAGGGGGACTGGGCGAATCAGGATAGGTCGCGGCTATGGGTCCGTGAACGCGAATCTACTTGTGGTCACCGGGTGAGAAGTGGTCGGCTCGAATGCATGACAGATGCAGTGATCGTCGACGCGGTGCGCACCCCTATCGGACGCCGAAATGGCGCGTTGGCCGGCATCCATCCCGCTGACCTCTCGGCGCACGTGCTCGAAGCACTCGTCGAACGTACCGGGATCGACCCCGCGATCATCGACGACGTCATGTGGGGTTGCGTGAGCCAACATTCCGAGCAGGCGGGAAACATCGCACGTACGGCGGTGCTGGCCGCGGGGTGGCCGACAACGGTCCCGGGAACCACGGTCACACGGGCGTGCGGGTCCAGTCAGCAGGCGCTGGCGATGGCCGCGGCCGCAGTGATCTCCGGACAACTCGACGTCGTCGTGGCGGGCGGAGTCGAGTCCATGAGTCGCGTGCCGATGGGTACGGCGGCGCCCAACGGGGAGAGCCAGCCGGCAACCGTCCTCGACCGCTTCGGCGTCGACCGTTTCAGTCAGGGCATCGGGGCAGAAGAGGTCGCACGACGGTGGGGACTGAGCCGCACTCAACTCGACGAGTACGCGCTTCGATCACACGAACTCGCAGCCGCAGCAACCGATTCGGGTGCATTCGACGCCCAGCTCGCTACGTTGCCCGGTGTGCTCGAGGGTGACGAGGGAATTCGACGCGGCGGTTCACTGGAGTCACTCGGCGCACTCCGGACGGTCTTCGACGAGAACGGCGTCATTCACGCGGGCAACGCATCACAGATCTCCGACGGCGCGGGCGCACTGCTGGTGATGTCGAGCGAGACCGCTGCGGCCCACGGTCTGGTGCCGCTGGTGCGGATTCACACCACCGTCGTCGCAGCCGACGATCCGGTCATCATGCTCACGGGGCCGATCCCCGCGACGGCCAAAGCGCTTGAGCGGTCGGGACTTTCGATCGACGAGATCGGCGCGTTCGAGGTCAACGAGGCTTTCGCGCCGGTGCCGCTGGCCTGGCAGATCGACACGGGCGCGGCGGAGAAGGCACTCAACCCGCTCGGCGGGGCGATCGCCGTCGGCCATCCACTCGGGGGTTCCGGTGCCATCCTTGCCACGCGCCTCGCGCATCACATGCGGGACAACGGTATTCGCTACGGACTGCAGACGATGTGCGAAGCCGGTGGCATGGCCAACGCCACCATCTACGAGCTCATCAGCCCCGAACTCATCAGCTCCGGGCGCTGACGACGTCGACGAAAGCCTGTGCGGCGACCGACAACGCCGTCGGGTCGTACATGAGCGCGAAGTTGCGGACGAATCGCGGTCGAACCGGCCGCACGGTGGTGCGATCGGCAACCGATTGCGCGACACGGCGTTCGAGCAACGTCGCGCCGATTCCTGCCAGCACCATGGGTAGTCGCTCTTCGCGGTCTTCGGCGAGCACCGCGATCGGTGGCCGCACGCCCGCTTCGCGCATGGCGCTCTCGATCTCGTCGGCGACTGTCCCGCCGCGCGGAACGAACACCATCGGGATGTGGGGGAGGTCGGCGATGTCGATCGGACCGTCGGGCAGGACGGTGCCCGACGGACAGACGAGCCAGAACTCCTGCTCGCCGAGCACGATCACCTCGAGAGCGTCGTCGACCGCCGTCTCGACGGGGTGGAGATGCGTGACGACGAAGTCGCAGCGTCCCTCCTCGATCACTGCTGCTGCGAGTGATTCGTCGTCGAGCTCACCCACCCGAATGGTGGCGGTGGGGTGCGCGTCGACGAATGCCGCGACCACCTCGGCGATCGTGGCACCGTCGGCGAACGGTGAGGCGAGTATCTCCACCCGTCCGGTGATCTGATCACTGCCGACGGCAAGCGCGTCGTCGACCGACTCGACGTCGCGCACGATCTGTCGCGCCGAGCCGACGAGTGCACGTCCGGCAGCGCTCGGCACCATCCCGCGGCCGATCCGGTGAAACAACTGCACCCCGAGCTCACGTTCGAGTGCGCGCAGCGCCTGGGACACCGTCGGTTGTGTCACGCCGAGCGACACCGACGCCCCGCCGATGCCGCCGTGCTCGACCACGGCGAGGAAGTACTCGATCTGGCGCAGTTCCACGGGTTACTCGAAGACCGAGTCGTCGACTCGTGTTGGGGCGCCGCATGTCTGGCGTGCAACGGCGACGAAGGCCGCTGCGGCGGGCGACGGTTGGCCCGAGCGCATGATCAGACCGAAGTCTCGTCGTAGCGGAGGGTCCAGGCTGTAGGTCGTGGCGTCCGGGATCTGCTCGGCGACCGACTCCCGCGGTGCAATGGTCGCGCCGACGGCGCGGGTGACCAACTCGCGGATGGTCGGCGGGTGCGAGCAGTCGACCATCACGTTGCGCGCGCCGTCGGAGATGATGTCGGCGAGAAGACCCCCGGTCGACGGATCGGAGAGGTCGAGCAGCAGTGGCAGCGACCGGACGGACTCGCGTGCGACAACACCCTCGTCGGCGTCGACGCTCAGCGATGGCGATGCGGCAAGGACGAGTTCCTGTGTGCCCAGCGGAGTGAATACGAAGGTGGAATGGTCGGCGGTGGAATCGATCAGTCCGATCTCGGCTCGCCCGCTGCGTAGCGACGCGAGGATGCCCGCGGGACCGTCGGCGGCGAGGATTCGCACGATCACCTTGTCGAAGCGGGCACGGAAATCACGCACGATCGCGACGAGGGGTGCGACGGCGAACGCGGATTCGGTGACGATATCCACTGTCCCGGAACGTAATTCGCGGACGGCGCCGACTCGTAGACGTGCTCGCTCGACATCGGCGAGGACGCGCCGCGCGATCACCTCGACGCGTGCGCCCGCCTCGGTGAGTTCGAGTCGACGCCCCGTGCGGTCGAACAGCGTGACGCCGAGCTTGCGTTCGAGCGTACGAATCGCCTGCGACAGCGACGGCTGGGAGATGTAGAGCGCCTGCGCAGCCTTGGTGATACCGCCGTGATCGATGACCGCGACGAAATAGGTGGCAAGGTGCAGGTCCACCTCTCGATCGTAGGCGAGGGGGTACCTCGATCAGTGGCCGGTCCACTTCGGTGCGCGCTTCTCGGCAAAGGCGCGGGCGCCTTCCTGCGCGTCGTCGGAGACGAAGACGGGATCGAGGATGCCGCGCTGCGCCGCGAACAGATCGGGGTCGGTGTAGCGGATCGCCATGCTGACGACCTGCTTGGTGGCACGCACCGCCAGAGGGCCGTTCGCGGCGATCCGCGCGGCGAGTTCACGCGCGCCGTCGAGTGCCCCACCCGACGGCGTCAGGGTGTTCACCAGACCGAACTCGTGGGCGCGGGCGGCGGTGATCGGATCGCCGGTGAGTGCGATCTCCATGGCGAGTTGATAGGGCAGGATCTTGGGGAGTCGTAGCAGACCGCCCGCTGCGGCCGCGAGTCCGCGCTTGACCTCCGGCAGACCGAACTTCGCGTCGTCGGCGGCGACGATCAGGTCGGCCGAGAGCGCCAGTTCGCACCCGCCCGCCAGCGCCCAACCCTCGACGGCCGCGATGAGTGGTTTGCTCGGGGGAGCGGAGGCGATACCGCCGAAGCCACGACCCTCGACGCTGGGCAGCTCACCACGGGTAAACGCTTTGAGATCCATACCGGCACAGAAGGTTCCACCCGCCCCGGTGAGGATGCCGATCGTGATGTCGTCGCGACGTTCGAACTCGTCCATCGCTGCGGCGAGTTGCTGCGCGACCTCCTGATTGACGGCGTTGCGCGCCTCCGGGCGGTCGATGGTGAAAACGGCTACGCCGTCGGCGAATTCGGTGCGTACCGGGGTCATCGCAGAGTTCCTCTCGTGGTTGCGGATTCGATCGTCGCGGATTCGATGCTGTGATCGGCGGGTCGGGTGTCGGTGACCGTCCAGCGCACCGGCTCGTGGCCCGTCGACGAGATGATGCCGCGCGCTTCCAGTACCAAAAGGTGCGCGTTGGTCTCTCGCAATGCCACGCGGGACAGGGGAATCGACAGGTCGGAGAACGGGAGAGACCACGTGACAGCGCGGGTGACGTCCCACGCTGTGGCGCCCGGCTGGTTCCAGATCGCCTCGGCGATCTCGGTGAGTCGCTCCTCGTGGTGCGACAGGAGATCGGTCACCCGATCGGCGAGCCCGCGGAACCGGTACTCGTGACTGGGCATGGCCTCGAGGTCGCCGATGTGCTCGGTGCGCGCGAGCGACGTCAGGTAGTCGGCCAGCGGGCTCGGCGTCTGGAACGGATTGGTCGAGACATTCGGGCTGATCCGGGGGAGCAGATGATCGCCGGTGAAGATGACGCCCGCGTCGTCGTCGGCGAAGCACAGGTGTCCCGCCGTATGGCCGGGGGTCCACACCGCACGCAGATTCCACCCGGGAACGTTCAGCGGAACGTCGTCGTCGAGTTCGACGTCCATCGTGCGACCTCCCGGGAGCCGGACGAATTCGAGGAGGCCGGTGTCGGCGACGTCGGTCGGAGCGCCCAGGACACGCAGGTCCTCCTGAGCGGCTACGAACTCGCCCGCGAGTTCTTCCTCGCTGTGAAACCGCAGGTGACGGGCATCGGCGTTGTGCATCGCGAGTTGCGGGTCGGTGTGCTCCAGCAGGCGCGGGACGAGTCCGAAGTGGTCGGGGTGCAGATGGGTGACGAAGACGTGCGAGACGTCGGCGAGGTCGTGTCCGGTGGAATGGATTCCGTCGACGAGCATCTTCCAGCCCGTGTCGGTGTTCCAGCCGGTGTCGATGAGCGCGAGCCGACCGTCTGCCGTCGCCAATGCGTAGACGAGGATGTAGCGCAGCGGGTTCTCGGGAATGAGAACCGGAATCGACCAGAGGCCCGGCCGGACCTCTTCGACGGGCGGCATCTCCTTACGCACCCAGGCCTCGCGCTGGCGATGGCCGGTGACCACGATCGACGTACTCATCATCTGATCCGACCACGGCGCAACCGAGCGCCACAAACACCCGTCGACTCACAGCCCGTGAGGAAACCCCTATGTGGCTAAATGCCGAAAATCCACCTCATCTGTTGCACGCCACCTTCGGCACTGCCGAAGGTAAATCGACACAGATGAGGTGAACTTTTCTGGTCCTACTCGCCCGCGGGGCTCGGCGGCGCAACCGTCGCCTGGTCCCAGACGGCGAGCAGTTCGTCCATCACGTCGGTCGACATCCCGAACAGGCTCAGATGGCTCTCGCCGTGCAGGCTGAACAGCTTGGCGTCGGGCAGGAGCGAGACCACGTGCTCGCCGTGCGCGTAGGGGACGATGTGGTCGCGGTCCCCGTGCCACCAGCGCACCGGGGTGGAGACGTCGCTGACCGAGAAGCCCCAGTCGCGGGAGAACACCCGGACGTCGTTGAACGGTGCCTCCATGCGATGCGACCCGCCGCTGAGGAGGTCGTCGAGGAACATCGCGCGGAACTCCGGGCGGCTGAGCAACTCGCGGTCGGCGGCGGGGGAGAGCCTGCCGTAGAGCAGGATCGCGGGTTCGGCGATCGGCCGTACGAAGCGCAGTGCGGTGCTGATCACCTGCCCGACGGGTGCCCCGAGGACGGGTAGGACGGGTGCGGCGCGGCGTGCCAACGCGACCGCGCCACCGCCGATCGCCTCCGGTCCCACGGTCGGGGCCACGCCGCCGACGATTCCGGCGACGTGGACGCGTGGACCGAACTCGTGCGCGACGGCCAGCGCGTACGGGCCGCCGCCGGAGACGCCGATGACACCGAAATCGTCGATGCCGAGCGCGTCGAGGACGTCGGTGAGGTCGGCGCAGAAGTCCCGCACGGAGTCGTAGGGGTGGGCCGTCGACGATCCGACACCCGGCCTGTCGATACCGATGAGCCGCACTCCGCGGGCAGCGGCGTACTCGCGGGCTTCGAGCGGGATCTGTCGACGAGCACCCGGCGTGCCGTGGAACCACAGGATCGGGCGTCCGGACGCCGAACCGAACTCGGCGAACCCCATTCGTCGTTTCGTGCGGTCAGTTGCGTGCGTTCCGACAGCTACGGAGCCCTCGATCTTCGGGCGATCGACGTCGATCATGTGACAAGGGTCTCACGTTGCCACCTAGCCGACGAACGGCACCTGTTCAGCACGAACATTCGTTGACGCGCCGAATTCAGCGAACCCGCAGCGTGGGCGCGTACCGTTGACCGGGTGAGTGCAGACGTTTCCCCGACAACCGAGGCTTCGACGCCGTCGTCGATTCAGCGGATCGTGCGCGGCGTTCGTCACGTTGCGACGCCCTACCCGGTACGCGACCTTCCCGCCGGGCGGCATGTCGAATTGCCCGGCCGCGGAACGACTTACGTCACCGATTCCGGGCCGAAAGACGCGCCGGCGGTGTTCCTGCTGCACTCGGTGCTCACCACCGGCCTTCTCTGTTGGTATCCGTCGATTCCGCAGCTCAACGGTCGGTATCGGGTCATCACACTTGATCAGCGGTGGCACGGCCGAGGCATTCAGGCCGAGGGTTTCGATCTGCGCGACTGCGCCGACGACGTCGTCGCGCTCGCCGACGTTCTCGGCATCGACCGGTTCACCGCTGCGGGCTTCTCGATGGGCGGCGGCATCGCACAGCTCGTCTGGCGTCGACACCCGCGCAGGGTGTCAGGACTCGTGCTGTGCTCGACCGGGCCGTTCTTCAGCGAACGCGATCCGCACCGGCGCGACCGCGACGCCCGTATCGGACGAATCCTGCGCCCGATCTACGAGTCGCTGCCCCGCCCGTCCGACGCCAGCCTCGACCGCCCGGCGAAACACACGAGCATCTGGGCCACCAAGCAGTTCCTCTCGACGCCGCTCTCGCACGCGGGCGATTTCGGCGAGGGTCTTGGCAACTTCGACTCCAGCTCGTGGCTGCGCGACATCGACGTGCCCACCTCTGTCGTCGTGTCGACGAGGGATCACACCGTCGAACCCGAGCGTCAGCAACTTCTCGTCGACGGCATCCCCGGTGCACGCCGATTCGACGTCGACGGCGGCCACGCCTGCTGCGTGATCGGCGTCGAGAACTTCCTGCCGCCTTTCGTCGCGGCGGTCGACGCCGTCGCGCTCGAATCCCCGGTGCTCGTAAGCGGCAACTGACGCCATCCGACGTTCCATCTGAGGCCGAATCTCCTACAAGGAGCGCAGATTTGAAATCTTGTGCAAGTCTGTGCCAGATTTCTCGCCAGGAGCGTCACCGGTCCTGACCAGCAGTTACAGTGATCGCATTTCTCGCGCGCGTGCAGTCCGCGAGTCTGAAGGAGATCACGATGACCACGCCTACTCCGCCGCCCGACTGGTATCCCGACCCGGAGAGTCCGCGTAGCGGTCGCTACCGATGGTGGGACGGCCACAAATGGACAACGGATACGCACACTCCCTCAGAGCCGCCGGGGACTGCTGAAGCGCCGGGGATTGATCCGACTTCCAGCGTCGCGCCCCCGCCGGTGGCGACCAAGGAGAAAAATTCTCGGAAGATCTGGTACCTGATAGGGGCGCTGTGTGCAGTTGCGCTGGTAGTCGTGGTCGCCGTCGCCGTATCGGTAGCCGCATCTGACAAAGGGGCGAACAAGACCAACCGTGCATCCTCTGGCGCTGCTCAGTCGACAACAGTCGACCCCGCCGAGCAGTCCAGGGAGGCCGCAGCAGCCCAGTCGGCTCAGCGTGAAATGGAGCAGCAACGGGCCGCAGATCTCGACAAGTCGACCTACCAAGCTACTGATTCGCGTGGTTGGCAACTCGTCGCCAAGAACCCGGACTCCCACGTGGGCGAAAAATACGTGATCTATGGCCACGTCACTCAGGCTGACGCGGCGATGGGGTCTTCGACGATCCGCGCAGATACGGATGGCGCGCAAGTCGACTATTACGAGATGAATATCAACACAATCGCCAAAGCCGGCGCAGCAACCTTTGTCGACATCGTAGAGGACGACCTCGTCACCATGTGGATAGTAGTCAAAGGCTCGAAGACATATGACACCACAGTAGGTGGGAGCGTGACTGCTCCAGAGGTTGAAGTGAACATCATCGAGACCACTGGAAGCTCGAAATAGGTGCGAGCGCAACGAACCTTCGCTGTCTGAGATCTGAGTTCCGTTGAAATTCGGGACGTGAGCCATTGCCGCCCGTAGCGTTGAGTGCGCCCGGAAATCCAACTGGGCGCGGAACCCCAAGTAGGAGTGCATATGTCGCCCGTCATCGTCGTCGCAACGCTATCGCCGAAGCCCGGACAGGAGGCAGCGGTGCGCGAGGCAGTGATCGCGGCGGTCCCCAAGGTGCAGACCGAGCCGGGTTGCCAGCTGTACTCACTGCACGAGGCCACCGGCGATGGCACCGATCTGGTGATGATCGAGAAGTGGGAGTCGTTCGACGCCCTGGCTACGCACGGCAAGGGAGCCGCCCTCGCCGAACTCGGCGCAGCGCTGAACGATCTGCTCGCCGCACCGCTCGACATCAAGACGTTCGACGCCGTGCCCGCGGGTGACCCCGACAAGGGTGCAATCTGACGTAGGGTCTATTACGTGCCCTCCTTCAGCCCATTGGAGTGGCCGGTCTTCCGGCAGTTACGCACCGGCGACAAGTTCGGCCGCGGTCCGGCCGTGCAGTCGGCGCGCACCCGCGCAACCGAACCGAGGACCGCCACCGCCGACCGCGTGGTGCAGAGCGTCTGCCCGTTCTGCGCAGTCGGCTGCGGGCAGAAGGTCTACGTCAAGGACGAACGCGTCATCCAGATCGAGGGCGATCCCGACTCGCCGATCTCGCGCGGACGCCTCTGCCCCAAGGGCGCGTCGAGCGAGCAACTGGTCAACAATCCGATGCGGCAGCGCACCATTCGCTACCGCGCGCCGTACGCGACCGAGTGGACAGACCTCGATCTCGATACCGCCATCGACATGATCGCCGACCGCTTCGTCGAGTCGCGTCGTCGAACCTGGCAGGACACCGACGAGCAGGGGCGCGTACTCCGACGCACCATGGGCATCGCATCGCTCGGCGGCGCGACCCTGGACAACGAAGAGAACTATCTGATCAAGAAGCTCTTCACCGCGGCGGGCGCGATCCAGATCGAGAACCAGGCGCGCATATGACACTCCGCAACCGTTCCCAGTTTGGGAGCTTCATTCGGACGCGGCGGCGCAACGCAATCACTGCAGGACATGGCGAACTCCGACTGCATCGTGCTCATCGGCGGCAACATGGCCGAGGCGCACCCGGTCGGCTTCCAGTGGGTGGTTGAGGCGCGCTCGCGTGGTGCGCGGGTCATCCATGTCGACCCGCGGTTCACCAGGACGTCGGCCAACGCCGACAAGCACATCTCGATCCGTGTCGGCTCCGACGTCGTGCTGCTCGGTGGGCTGATCAACTACATGCTCACCCACGAGCGGTACTTCCGTGAGTACGTCGTCGCGTACACCAACGCCGCGACGATCGTGAACGACGAGTACCGCGACACCGAGGACCTCGGCGGACTGTTCTCCGGCTTCGACCCCGAGACCGGACAGTACGACCCGTCGACGTGGGCCTACGCCGACGCAGAGGACAGCGGCGGCATCGAATCGCCCGGTATCGAATCGCCAGGCGGCGACGAGCACGGCGAGACGGCAGCGGCGCGTGCGGCAGGCGACCAGCACGGTTCGGGCGGTCCGCCTCTCGAACACGCGAACGTGCTCCGCGACGACTCGTTGACCGATGAGCGCACGGTCTTCCAGGTCCTCAAACGCCACTTCTCCCGGTACACGCCGGAGATGGTCCGCGACATGTGCGGGATCTCGGTCGAGGAGTTCACCTACCTCGCCGAGTCGATCGCCGACAACTCCGGCCGTGACCGCACAACGTGTTTCGGCTATGCGACCGGTTGGACGCAGCACACCCTCGGCGCCCAATTCATCCGTACCGCGGCGATCCTGCAGTTGTTGCTCGGCAACGTCGGTCGCCCCGGCAGCGGCATCATGGCGCTGCGCGGACACGCGAGCATCCAGGGTTCCACCGACATCCCGACCCTGTTCAACCTGCTTCCCGGCTATCTGCCGATGCCGTCGGTTGGCAAGCACGACACTCTCGACGAGTACCTCGCGGGCGTCGGATCGCCACAACAGAAGGGGTATTGGGCATACGCCGACACCTACATGGTGAGCCTGCTCAAGGCGTGGTTCGGCGACGCCGCCACTGCCGACAACGACTGGTGCTACGACTACCTGCCCAGGTTGAACGGGCCCGCCGGCACATATCAGACCACCGTGTCGATGCTCGACGACGAGGTCGAGGGCTACTTCGTACTCGGCCAGAACCCTGCCGTCGGATCGGCCAACGGCAGACAGCAGCGCCTGGCGATGAGCCATCTCAAGTGGCTGGTGGTGCGTGACCTCAACATGATCGAGTCGGCGACCTGGTGGAAGGAGGGACCCGAGATCGCCTCCGGCGAATTGCGCACAGAAGACATCGGTACCGAGATCTTCTTCATGCCTGCAGCAACGCACGTCGAGAAGGCCGGCTCGTTCACCCAGACCCAACGCATGGTGCAGTGGCGGCATCAGGCGGTTGCGCCGCCGGGACAGGCGCAGAGCGAACTCGACTTCTTCTACGAACTCGGGCAGCGCATCCGCGCGCGGCTGGCCGACTCCGACGACCCGCGCGACCGACCGCTCCTCGACATGACATGGGACTACCCGCTCGACGAGCACGGCAACCCCGAACCGGAGTCGGTGCTCTCGGAGATCAACGGCTACTTCACATCTGGCGAGCACGCGGGCGAGAATCTCACCAGCTACACGCAGATGAAGGCCGACGGTTCGACGGCGGGCGGCTGCTGGATCTACACCGGCATCTATGCGCACGCGACGAACATGGCCGCGCGGCGGGTACCGCACGGCGGCGACTCGGTGAGCCAGCACGAGTGGGGCTGGGTGTGGCCGGCGGATCGTCGAATTCTCTACAACCGCGCCTCCGCCGACCCCGAGGGCAAACCGTGGAGCGAGCGCAAGCGCTACATCTGGTGGGATGCACAGGCGCGCAAGTGGGTTGGCGACGACGTGCCCGACTTCCCGGTCGACAAGGCGCCCGATGCCCGCCCCGATCCCGATCTCGGGGGAGCTGAGGGACTCGCGGGCGACGACCCGTTCATCATGCAATCCGACGGCAAGGGTTGGCTTTTCGCGCCCAAGGGGCTCGTCGACGGCCCGCTGCCCGCGCATTACGAGCCGCAGGAGTCGCCGGTCGCCAACGCGTTGTACCCGCAGCAGCAGGCCCCCGCACGAATCATGTTCGCGCGTAACGACAATCTCGACGCTCCGAGCGCGGGAGACGAAGGCGTCGACGTCTACCCGTATGTGTTCACCACCTACCGCCTCACCGAGCACCACACCGCGGGCGGGATGAGTCGCTGGTCGCCGTATCTCGCCGAGCTGCAACCGGAGATGTTCTGCGAGGTCTCCCCGGCACTCGCCGCCGAACGCGGGCTGGTCAACGAGGGTTGGGCGACGATCATCTCGCCGCGCGCGGCCATCGAGGCACGTGTACTGGTCACCGATCGGGTGAAGACGTTGCGTATCAACGGACGTGACGTCCATCAGGTCGGTCTGCCCTATCACTGGGGCGTCGGCAGCGACGCCGTCGTCAGTGGCGACGCCGCGAACGACCTGATCGGTGTCACGCTCGACCCCAACGTCCAGATCCAGGAGTCCAAGGTCGGGTCGTGTGAGGTGATCGCGGGGCGTCGACCTCACGGGCAGGCGCTACTCGACCTGGTGCACGACTACCAGCAGCGCGCAGGCGTGACACCCGAGACCGACAACGTGCGCATCACCGATCCCGAGCACGAGACAATCTATCCGCCAACCGATTCCGATGATGCGGACGGAGAGGGGTTCACCCGATGGTGAGGAGTGCGAGATGAGTCATCAACTGTCCGGTCCCACCGATCCCAGTGCAGACGCGCACTGGGGCGACGCCGAACGTCCGCGCAAGGGGTTCTTCACCGACACGTCGATCTGTATCGGCTGCAAGGCATGCGAGGTCGCGTGCAAGGAATGGAACCAGAACCCACGTGACGGCGACCTCGAGCTGACGGGCATGTCGTACGACAACACCGTCGCGCTCGGTGCGAGTACGTGGCGACACGTCGCATTCATCGAGCAGGACCGCGACCGCATCGACAAGGCACGCGAATCCGGCCGTGCCCTGGTCGGTTTGGGGATGCCGACGATGCCCGGGGGTACTATCTCGGCCGACGCCACGATTCCCGACGCCGTGGACACCACCCCGCCCGACACGCCCGAGTTCCGTTGGCTCATGTCGTCGGACGTCTGCAAGCACTGCACGCACGCGGGTTGTCTCGACGTGTGCCCGACCGGCGCGTTGTTCCGCACGGAGTTCGGGACGGTCGTCGTGCAGCACGACGTGTGCAACGGGTGCGGAACCTGTGTCGCAGGTTGCCCTTTCGGCGTCGTCGAACGTCGATCCGACGGCACCGTCGAGCCGACGACGCGCGAGGGGCAGCGCAAGGGCGAGCAGCCTCCAGTGCCCAGACGTGGTGTGGCACAGAAGTGCACGCTCTGTTACGACCGACTCGTCGACGACGAGACGCCCGCATGCGCCAAGACCTGCCCGACGACGTCGATCAAGTTCGGCGATCACGACGACATGGTCGACACCGCGCGCGAACGCGTCGAGCAACTACACGCGCAGGGGATGACCGAAGCCCGGCTCTATGGGGCGAATTCCAACGACGGAGTCGGCGGCACCGGGTCGGTGTTCCTTCTCCTCGACGAGCCCGAGGTCTACGGCCTTCCGCCGGACCCACGCGTGTGCACGGCCGACCTCCCCACCATGTACCGACGAGCGGGCGCTGCCGCCCTCGGAATGGTTGCCGCGGCGGCGGTCTCGTTCCTGACCGGCAGAAAGCGATGACCTCCGACTACGATTCGCTGCGCCCGCCCGAGCCCGGTCGCCGAAAGCGCAAGGGCGGCAAGGGTCGTCGACGCGGCTTGTTCGGCCAGGGCGACGGCGCGCGCGAGATGTCGATGGTGCCCGACGTCGAGTTCGAGAAGGTCGACGTCGAGGGCTACTACGGACACAACGTGGTCAAGCCTGCGCCGTGGGACGACAAGGTCGCGGCGTACCTGTTCCTCGGTGGCGTCGCGGGTGGGTCGGGAGTACTCGCGGCGGGTGCACAGTTCACGGGGCGAGAAGTGTTGCGCCGCAACGCCCGTCTCAGTGGTCTCGCCGCGGCCGGGCTGGGTGGGGTTGCGCTCATCGCCGACCTGGGCCGACCCGATCGGTTCTACAACATGCTGCGCACCTTCAAGGTGACGTCGCCGATGAGCGTCGGGTCATGGATACTGTCCGGCTTCTCCGGCGGCATCGGGGTCGCGGCCGCGGCGGAAGTGGATCGGCTTCTCCGAGAAAGACTTCCGCTCGGACCGTTGCGTACTGTTCTGCACGTCGTGGAGGCGCCGGCGGGACTCGTCGGCGGCGCGATGGGGCCGCTGCTCGCCGTGTACACCGCGGCGCTGCTGGGCGATACGGCCACACCGACGTGGAACGCGATGCACCGCGACCTGCCCTTTGTCTTCGTCAGCTCGGCAAGTCTCGCGGCGAGCGGACTGGCCCTGGTCACCACACCGCTCGACGAGGTGGGCCCGGCACGGACGCTGGCCGTGCTCGGCGTGGTGGGCGATGTGGCGGCCACCCGCGTCATGGAAGCGCGCATGGATCCGATTGCCGCAGAACCGCTCCACCACGGCAAGGCAGGCACGCTGATGCGCTGGGCAGAACGCCTGGCGGTCATCGGGGGAGTGGGCACACTGCTCAGTGGTCGTTCGCGGGTCGCGTCAGCCGCGTCGGGACTCGCCTTGCTCGCGGCGTCGGCCTGTACCAGGTTCGGTGTGTTCCACGCGGGCATCGAGTCGGCGAAGGACCCGCGCTACACGATCGAACCGCAGAAGCGACGCCTCGCCGCTCGCCGCGCCGCCGGATTCACCGACGACTCGATCACGACTGCGGACTGATCGCGTCGTGGCGTTCGCGCCGAGCGTGTCGGGCCAGTGGTCGGTGGTCGTTGGACGGCGCCACCACCACGCGATTCCCGCCCTGTCGTTTCGCGAGGTACATGGCGGCGTCGGCGTCTTCGAGGAGTCGGTCGACGTTCGCCTTGACGTCCGGTGAGGTGACGCTGATTCCGACGCTGACGGTCACCGACGGTGAGGTGTCGGCTGCGACGCCGATGCGGATGCGCTCGGCAAGCGAACGGGCGGTGCGCAGGTCGTCGTCGAGAATCACGGCGAACTCCTCGCCGCCGGTTCGCGAGGCGATGACATTGCGGATGCCTGCCAGCCGATGACACGCCTCCATGATCCGACCTGCCACGCGCACGAGCACCAGGTCGCCGACCTGGTGGCCGTGGGTGTCGTTGATCGCCTTGAATCCGTCGATGTCGATGATGATCACCGAGACCGTTCGGGCTGAGTTGTCGAGCCCACCGACGTATCGCGTAAGGCCTCGCCGATTGGCCAAGCGCGTCAGCGGATCGGTGCCGGCGTCCATGGCGTTGGTGCCCAGAACCCAGAAGAAGTAGTGCATCGAGGGCATGATCAGTGCCACCAGGGCAAGGGGGGCGATGCCCTTGGACATGGCCACCAACAGCATCGGCCGCCCGTCGTCGATAGCCACCAACGTGATCAAACTCACAATGACTGCGGACGCGAATGTCGCGTGCAGGATGTGTGACCGTGGCGTGCAGAAGAACACCGCGAATGCGCTCATGATCGAGAAAAGGGTGACGCCTGCGATGCCGAGCATGCGGTCGTGATGCCCAAAGCATGCGGTTGCGATCACGGCGTCGGCGAACACCAGTACCAGAAGGCTTTCGGTTCGTGTCGGCAGCGGAAGCAGCCACCACCGGAGGACCAGCGTCGCGGCGACGACGGCTGTGACCAGCAGAATGTTCTCGACGAGGGGCGAAAACCCCGAGCTCGACGACGCGGCAGCGGCCGCTGAGGCGAATCCCAACAGGGCCGCGCCCAGCGACAACACGAGCCGTTTGAGGGGTGCATTTCCGAGTTGATCGAAGAGTGCGACGCGCCACTGCAGTGGCGTTGAGTCACGCAGCCATTCCGAGACCGCGATAGCGCTGCGACGCTGCACCCGTCTCCCCCTCGGACTCGACGTGTGTAGAAACAATAGAGCGCCAGGGGGTCAGTGTCAGCGAATGTCGATCCCGGAACCTGGCGTTTCAGTCCCTGCAACTGCAACGATCTCGCCGATGATCGGGTATCCGGGTACTTCGCCGACCAGCAGCAGCCCGCCGGACGTCTGGGCGTCGGCGAGCATCAGGAGGTCGTTCTCGTCGACACCGCGTCCGACGTCGAGGTGGTCGCGAACCCAGTCGAGATTGCGGCGAGTTCCGCCCGAGACGTATCCGTCGTCGAGCGCGTCGCGGGCGCCGTCGACCAGGGGGACGGCAGAAGCGTCGATCACCGCGCGCACCCCCGAGGCCCTCGTCAGTTTGTGGAGGTGCCCGAGCAATCCGAATCCGGTGACGTCGGTGCCCGCGCGGACACCTGCAGCGAGGGCGGCGTCGGCGGCGTCGCGGTTGAGTGTTGTCATGACGTCGATCGCGGCGTCGAATACTTCGCCGGTCTGCTTGTGCCGGTTATTGAGCATCCCGACGCCGATCGGTTTGGTCAGGGTGATCGGCAGTCCGACGGTCGCGGCGTCATTGCGGATGAGCGCGTCTGGCGACGCGACACCGGTGACGGCCATGCCGTACTTCGGCTCGGGGTCGTCGATGCTGTGGCCGCCGATCACCGGGCAATCGGCCTGCGCTGCGACGGCCAGTCCGCCGCGCAGCACCTCGGTCATCAGTTCCATCGGCAGAAGGTCGCGCGGCCAGCCGACGAGGTTGATCGCGACGACGGGCGATCCGCCCATTGCGTAGATGTCGGAGAGTGCGTTCGCGGCTGCGATGCGTCCCCAGTCGTAGGCGTCGTCGACGACAGGGGTAAAGAAGTCGGCGGTGGAGAGGACGGCGAGGTCGTCGCGGATGCGTACGGCTGCGGCGTCGTCGCCGTCGTCGAGGCCGACCAGGATGTTGTCGCCGCTCTGGCCGGTCAACCCCGCGACTGCGGCCTCGAGCTCGCCCGGCGGGATCTTGCACGCACAGCCGCCACCGTGGGCGTAGCCGGTCAACCTGATCGTCGGGCTCTGCGAATCCGGATTCGTCTCGACGGTGCTCATCTCACCGAGGGTAATTGCAGGGGTGATGCCAGATCGGCGGTATGGTCGCCGAGGAGGCGTCTGGGTTCCTGGTGGGCCCCCCGGTCTTCAAAACCGAGGAGGTCGAGTATCTCGGTCTGGCGGGTTCGATTCCCGTCCGCCTCCGCCACAGCTTGTTCTTGAAGGAGGCGCGGTGACCCGATCCGATCCCCGACGGCGGATCCCGCGCACCGACCATCTGCTGGCCGATCCCGAGATCGCCACGGCTGCACGACGACTCGGTGAGCAAGCCGTCCGCGGCGTCGTCCGCGATGTTCAGGAGTCGGCCAGGCGAGGCGACGTCGATCCCGACGACGTGCTGGGAGTCATTCGGGAAACACTCGTCCGACGCCGCGTCGGCACCGGACGGTCGGTGCTGAACGCGACGGGGGTCGTGGTGCACACCAACCTCGGTCGAGCACCGTTGTCGACGGCCGCACGCGATGCGGTCCTCGATGCGTGCGGCTACGTCGACGTCGAACTCGACCTGGAGTCGGGTACGCGCTCGCGTCGCGGCGTCGCGACCCGCGAGGCGTTGCTGCGCGCCTGTCCCGCCGCAGGCGACGCCCTGATGGTGAACAACGGTGCTGCCGCGATGGTGCTGGCCACCACCGCGCTCGCGGCCGGACGCGAGGTGGTCATCAGTCGCGGCGAGATGATCGAGATCGGCGCGGGTTTTCGGCTCACCGACCTCATCGAGTCGACCGGTGCGCGACTGCGCGAGATCGGGACCACCAACCGCACACACCTGCGCGACTACGCCGCAGCACTCGCAGACGGTGACGTCGGCTGCGTACTCAAGGTCCACCCGAGCAACTACCGGGTCAGCGGATTCACCGCGGAGGCGACCATCGCCGAGCTGGCGGAACTGACGGCCTCCCAGGGCGTTCCGCTCATCGCCGACCTCGGGAGCGGACTCCTCGTCCCCGACGCCGCGCTCCCCGACGAACCGGACGCGTCGTCTGCGCTGGCCGCAGGCGCCGATCTGGTGATCGCCAGCGGCGACAAGTTGCTCGGAGGTCCGCAGGCCGGAATCCTGCTCGGCGACGCCGATCTGGTCGGTCGACTGTCGAAACATCCACTCGCGCGGGCGGTTCGTGCCGACAAGCTCGCCCTCGCGGCGATGGAGGCGACGCTCGTCGGACCTCTGCCGCCGGTGGCCGAGTACCTGCACGCCGACAACGGGCGGTTACGTCAGCGGGCCGAGGCGGTCACCGCAAGAGTCGGTGAAGGCGTGAACGTGGTGCCCCACGACGGCAGGGTAGGCGGGGGAGGAGCTCCGGGAGTTCCGTTGCCCGGCTGGGCGATTGCGCTGCCGGAACAGACCGCCAAGGCGTTGCGCGTCGGCACTCCCGCAGTGCTCGCACGTGTCCACGACGGCGTATGTCTCGTCGACCTGCGATGCATCCCGGAGACGGACGACGAGATTCTCGCCGAAGCGGTCGCGCATGCGCTCGGCGTCGTCCGCGTGTCGGGGGCGACTGGCTGAGGTGTACGTCGTCGCCACGGCGGGGCACGTCGATCACGGGAAGAGTGCGTTGGTGCGTGCCCTGACGACGATGGAACCGGACCGCTGGGCCGAAGAGCGACGTCGAGGACTGACGATCGACCTCGGATTCGCCTGGATGGCAACACCATCCGGCGCCGACATCGCATTCGTCGACGTTCCGGGTCACGAGCGATTCCTCGGCAATATGTTGGCGGGAATCGGTCCGGCGCCCGTGGTGGCGTTCGTCGTCGCTGCCGACGAGGGGTGGAGCAGGCAGTCGTCGGATCATCGCGATGCGATCGCCGCGCTCGGCATCGATCGTGGCGTGCTCGTGATCTCGCGGGCAGACCTCGCCGACGCGGAGCGGATCTCCGACGTCGTCGCGCAGGCACGCGACGAATTGTCGGGGACAGGTCTCGCCGACGCACCTGTCGTCGTCACCTCGGCGTTGACGGGGCGTGGGATCGACGAGCTGCGCGAGACGATCGCAGACGTGCTGCAGCGCAACCCGTTTCCCTCAGATGCCGCACCCGTTCGATTCTGGATCGACCGTGCGTTCACCATCAAAGGTGCGGGTGCCGTGGTCACCGGGACGTTGTCGGCCGGGTCGGTGGGACGTGGTGACACGCTGGATGTGTTGACGGGCCGAGGCATTCGATCGGTCACCGTGCGTGGTGTGCAGAGTGAGAACACGCCGCGCGAACGTGTCGGGCCGGTGAGCCGGGTGGCGATCAACTTGCGCGACGTGTCGGCGTCGGACGTCGCGCGGGGTGATCTGCTGTTGAGTCCCGGGGTGTGGCGGCTGACCGACTGTGTCGACATTCGACGTGTCAGTGGTCCTGAGTTCGACTCGGTACCAAGCGCTCTGAGTGTTCATGTCGGCACGGCCGCGCTGCGAGTTCGGCTCCGCCCGTTCGACGCCGACCACGCGCGGATCACGCTCGAGCGAGCCGTTCCGCTGATTCTCGGTGATCGACTGGTGCTCCGCGACGCGGGCAGCGGTCGGATCGGTGGGGGTGTCGTGGTGGATGCGGAGCCACCGCCCCTGCGGCGTCGCGGTGATGCGGCGCGTCGAGCAGATGCGTTGTCGGGCATGAGTGATCGAGGCGACACACGACGTGAGGTCGAGCGTCGCGGTGCCGTAGCCGTCGAGCATCTGCGACGGCTCGGTGTCGTCGGAGCCGAGGCAACGCCGCCCGAGGGCGTGCGCGTTGTCGGGGACTGGTGGGTCGACGAGCAGGCGTGGGCGGAGTGGGTCGAACGGCTCCGCGACGCTGTTGATGCTGTCTATCAACGAGACTCGCTCGCAGAGGGTTTGCCTCGCGCAAGCGTGGGAGGCGTCGTCGGACTACCGTCGGATGCGCTTGTCGCGCCTCTCATCGCCGACGCCGGTCTGGACCATGCGGGCGGGTTCCTGTCGAAACCCGGTGTGGCGCGCGGACTCGGCGATGCGGAGGAAGCCATCGCGGCACTCGAGCGTCGGTTTGCCGACGATGCCTTTGCCGCGCCGGAAGCCGACGACCTCGCCGCACTCGGGCTCGGCCCCAAACAACTGGCGGCAGCCGAGCGCCTCGACAGGCTACTTCGGTTACGTGACGGTGTTGTGCTCTCGCCTCGATCGCCTGCGTTGGCGATGCGGGTTCTGGCTGCTATTGATCAGCCCTTCACGACGAGCGAGGCCCGAAAGGCATTGGGCACCACGCGCCGCGTCGCCATCCCCTTGCTCGAGCACCTCGACGAGCGCGGCTGGACACGACGCCTCGATGCGGGGCATCGCGAAGTGGTTCGGTGATCCTCGGATCGGGTGGCGGTGCAGTCGTCAGGTCCAGGTCTGCGAGAGCAGCATGGCGGTCAGAGCTTGGGCTGTGCGGTCGCAGAACTCGTCGCGCCCGGTCTCACCGAAGGTGAGAGCCTGCAGCAGCGTCTGGCCCACGAGGATGTCGAATGCCACGTCGAGTCTCTGTTCGACCTGGGCCGGATCATCACCACTTACGTGGACAGCCAGTCGCTCGACGAATACCGCTCGTGCGCCCGAATCGGCACGGTCGAGGAGCCGTTGGTACAACTCCGGGTCTTGTTGATAGTCGGAGATCAAGCCCGGTAGGGCTGCTCGGGTCACGGGGTCGGCGAGCGTAGCGAGAAACACTGTCGCCCATGCCCGAAGGTTCCTTTTCAGATCACCCTGGTCCTCGGGTAGCGAGACGCTGTCCGTCTGCCTGAAGGCGGCATCCTCGATGAGCATCTCGCGACGCGGCCAGCGCCGGTAGATCGTAGGTGCACCAACCCCCGAGTGGCGCGCGATCGCCGCGACGGTCGCGCCTCGATATCCCTCGTCGAGCAGTAGCTGTTTGGTCGACGCGATCACCGCACGATCCTTCTCGGGATCGCGGGGGCGGCCGGTGCCGCTGGTCGCTGACGTCATGAAGCGAATCTATCGGAAGCGGCTCCTCGTAGTTACATTACGTGTCAGCATGTAACGATAATCCGACGAAGGGTGTGACCGTTGCTTGTTCCTCACGATGAGATCCTGTGCCACCAAATGGCGACGACGTTCGACCATGTCGGTCAGAGCGACCTGCGCTGGGTCGAGCGGATCGTCATGTACGGCTTCGATATTTCCGGTGACGTCAATGTCATGACCGGGATGGCGAGATATCCCAATCGCAATGTGACGGATGCCTACGCGATGGTCACCCGAAAAGACGGCACCGCGCACGTTGCTCGAATGTCGACCGAATTGCAGCCGGAGAGTGCCGGAGCTCTCGGCGTCTACCAGATCGGACCGTTCACCTACGAGATCGAGGAGCCTCTGCGTGCGGTGCGAGTTCGTCTGGCGCCCAACGAGTCCGGAATCTCGCTGGATCTGAGTCTACGTGGTCGGTTCGACGCGTATGAGCAGACGCCGGCGTTTCATCGCAGTCGTGGACGCGTGCTCGAGGACGCACGACGCTTCTATCAGAATGGTGTGGTCGAGGGATTCTTGTCCATCGGGGACGAGCGCATCGAGATCGATTCGCGGAAATGGTGGTTCGGCCGCGACCACTCGTGGGGTGTGCGTCACGGCGGGGGTGGCGGCAGCATCTCCGAGGGCCCGGAGCGACAGCCCACCGAGATCCCCGACGGGGTCCTCTACTACATGGGAATCTTCGAATTCGACGACCAGCTTGTGCATTTCGCACAGCGCGAGGACAGCGCGGGGCGTCGCACCCAGTTCGAGGGCGAGCTCCTGTATCCGAGTGACACCCAACGCGCTCCCGGCCGCCTCATCGATGTCGAGCACGATCTGACTTTCCGCGATGATCTGCGTGTCGTGAGCGGAGGTAGTTTCTCGATCATTCGCGACGACCGTTCTCGCTCTCAGATCGAAGTCAAGCCGCTGACCGACTTTTGGCCAGGTATCGCGGGCTACGACGACTATCGTGGCTATGCCAGCGGGTATTGGCGTGGAACGGATTTCATCGACAGTTTCACCGTCAATACTCTGGAGATCGACGAGATCCGGCCGGCCTCGATGCTCAGCGAAACGCTGTGTGAGGTTCGGATGGACGGCAAGGTCGGCCACGGGCTCGTCGAGATGGTCTTTCTCGGCGCGTATCCGCGCTACGGCTACACCGGATGGTGAGCGGTATGGAACACGACGTCGAACAGCGTTGCGCTGAAACGGATCTGGCCGAGGTGCTGACTCCCATTCTTCGAGCGAGACTTGCGGAGGCGGCGTCGGCCGATGTGATCTCCTGTGTGCGAACGGAGACGGGGTATTCCACGGAGACGTTCATCGTGACCGTAGACGGGGTTGCCGAGCCGGACACACGGTCGCGCACTCGGCGATACGTCCTGCGACGACCTCCCCGGCTGGCGATCCTGCCCGACTACGACCTCGAAAAGCAGTTCCGTGTGATGCACCGGCTCACCGAATCCGATGTGCCGGTGCCGCGGGTGCGCTTCTTTGAGGCTGACCCTGCCGATCTCGGAACACCGTACTTAGTCATGGATTTCGTCGATTCGGTCTACACCGTCGGTGATGTTCCTCCGTATCATCAGGCGGGAATCTTTGCCGACACCGACGATGCGGGCCGGGCTCGATTGTGGAACGGCTGCGTGGACATGATCGCGCGGATACATCGTGCCGATGTCGGGCGAGACCGTCTGGGCTTCCTCCGTCTGAACACCGATTCGTCACCGGGCCCTGAGGGCCTCGCGCGCTATCTGCGCACGTCTATCGAATGGGCGTATGCGGGTGAGCCCATTCATCCGGGACTGCTGGGCGGGCTCGACTGGCTTGACGCCCATCTCTACGAACCACGTCGAATCGGCCTGTGCTGGGGCGACGCTCGAATGTCGAATCTGTTGTTCGGCAGAGACTTCGAGCCGGTAGCGGCGCTCGACTGGGAGATGGCATACCTCGGAGATCAGGCGGCCGACATTGCATGGATGTTGACCACGGATTGGATCAGCAGCCCGCATGAGGGGCACGCGCCATCGCCGGGTGTACCCACTGCCGCCGAGACCATAGCCCGCTACGAGGATGCGGTTGGTGGGCGGGTTGAGCACATGACATTTCACTTCATCAGTAGCGCGTTGCTGCTCGGACTTCCGCTCATACGCCTCGACAGGTCCATGGGGCTCGGCGGACTGCTTCCCGAGGTGTGTGCCAACAGAATCGAAGCGGTACTCGGCGGTGAATGCGACACTGCAGGGTAGGAGGTGCTCGATGAGTGCGGCAACGCGATTCCGCTTCTACACGGCCACGAGTCTCGACGGTTTCCTCGCCGACACGGCCGACTCGCTCGATTGGTTGCTCAGCCAGCCGATCGACGAGGACGGTCCGATGAATTACGCGGAGTTCATCGGCGACGTCGGAGCCCTGGCGATGGGGTCGACCACGTACGAGTGGCTCGTCGAACATGAAGTGGAACAGGGTAATCCGTGGCCGTACGAGGTCCCGACGTTCGTCTTCAGTACGCGCGACCTGACTGCTGTCGCCGACACCATCCGCGTGGTGTCCGGGTCGCCTGCGGATCATCGCGCTGCACTGGTCGACGCCGCTGCCGGACGTGACGTCTGGATCGTCGGCGGTGGCGACCTGGCCGCGCAGTTCTGGGCGTCGGGAATGCTCGACGAACTCGTGGTGTCGATCGCGCCCGTGCTGCTCGGCTCCGGGCGTCCACTGTTCACCGCGAGGTGCGACCTCGAACTGCGTGACCTCGCGCGCAATCAGGGATTCGTCTGCGCCCGATACGACGTCACGGCGTTCCGCTGAACGTTCCTTGCGCGTCGATATGACGTCGCCCACAGAAATATTGCGAGCAACTAGGTTGTGCACAATCTAAATCGGGCCTAGTCTTCTTCACGTGGGAAAGATTCGCCTCGACGACCATCTGTGCTTCGCGCTCTACACCGCGTCGCGCGCGATCATCGCCGCCGAGCGACCGGGTTTGCGCGAACTCGGACTGACGTATCCGCAGTACCTCGTGATGCTGGTGCTGTGGGAGGAAGAATCTGTCCCGATCGGCCGGCTCGGGGAGCGTCTACAACTGGACTCGGGCACCGTGTCACCACTGGTTCGTCGTTTGGAGTCGATGGGACACGTGGAACGTCACAGGTCTCCCGACGACGAGCGGTCGACGATCGTGTCACTCACCGAATCGGGCGCGGCGCTGGGCGAAAAGTCTGACTGCGTGATGGCCGCCTTGGTCGACGCGTTGACCGATCCTGTGGAATCCGATGCCGACTTCGACGTCGACGCGGCCGTCGAGCTGCGTGCGGCACTGCACCAACTATCTGATGTGTTGCGCGCCAACCAGGCTCGCTGAAAAGAAGGGATGTCACCATGAAGACTCTGTACACAGCCGAGGCGCTTGCGACAGGCGAAGGCCGGGACGGTCACGCCAGGACGAGCGACGGACAACTCGATCTCGACCTCGCTATCCCCAAGGAGCTGGGAGGTCCCGGCGGCGCGACGAATCCGGAGCAGCTCTTCGCAGCCGGCTACGCCGCGTGCTTCCACAGTGCGCTGCGCACCGTTGCGCGGGCTGAGAAGGCCGACGTCAGCGACTCGGCCGTTGGCGCCCGAGTGTCGTTGGGCTCCAACGACTCCGGCGGGTTCGAGCTGGCCGTCGTTTTGGAGATCTCGTTGCCTGCGCTGAGCGCAGACGACGCGCAGGCACTCACCGCTGCGGCCCATCAGGTGTGCCCGTACTCCAACGCCACGCGCGGCAATATCGACGTCACGCTGACACTCGTCGACGAGTAGTCACGACACCGGCGGTCGAACTCCAGATTCTCTGTCGGTGCCCACCGATACTCTGATACTCGAACATGTTGTCGATTGTCAGGGGGCATCGTGAACGCCAGCAGCACAACCATTTTCGACGACGCCGACCCGTCCGGGTTGGAGTTGGATCAGATCGCAGACCGCCTTGTGGGGCACGCCAGTCAGATCGCGAGCCTGACAGGGCGGTTCTTGCTGCTGCTGTCCGAGTTCGATCGCAGGAAAGGGTGGACGGGCGAGGGGATCATTTCTTGTGCGCACTGGTTGACGCTGCGAACCGGCTTGTCGCCGCGGACGGCACAGGAGTACGTGCGGGTGGCGCGCACGCTCGACGGTGTGCCCCGGATTCGGGATGCGTTCGTCGAGGGCCGACTGTCGTATTCGAAGGTGCGTGCGCTGACGCGAGTCGTGATGCCCGACCGCGAGGACGAGTTGCTCAGCGTCGCGTTGTCTGCCGACGCTGCTCAGCTCGAGCGGGTCGTGAGAGCTATTCGTTCGATCGATCAGCGTGAGCGAGAGGCGAGCGAGGGCGAGGTCGAATCGACGGCGTCGTGGGAGTGGAATTCCGACGGCACGTTGTCGGTGCGCATGCGGTTGTCGGCATTGGACGGGGCGTCGTTCCTTGCAGCGACGGTGCGTGCCGAATACGAACGAACGCGCACGTCGCCCGGTGACGCCGGACCGTCGGTGACGGATCTGGTTGCCGCACAGATTGATTCGGCAGGTAATTCTGACCGGGAGGCCGAGATCGAGGAGGCCGGCCTCGAGCCCGCCGATCAACGGTTGTGGCGGCATACCCCTGCCAACATTGCGCCCGCGGTGGTGCTGATGGCGGAGACGATGCAGTCGGCGATCGACGTGCCGACGTTCACTCCCGGGGCCGAGGTGGTCGTGCACAGCCAGTCGTCTGAGGCTGACTCGTACGTCGAGGGTGGGCCTGCGCTCTCAGCGGTCGAGGAGGCGGAGGCGTCGTGTTCGGGCACCAAGACCGAGGTGCGTCACGGAAGGCAGGGCAGCATCACGTCGTGGGGCCGTCGAACGCGGACGCCCTCGACGCGGACGCTGCGCGCGATCCTCGCTCGCGATGGTGGGTGCCGCTACCCGGGGTGTGGACGGACTAAGCATCTACACGCGCATCACGTCCGGTTCTGGTCGCGTGGTGGTGCCACGACTCCCGACAACCTGGTGCTGCTGTGTTCGTCGCATCACCGCGCGCTGCATCGCGGCGAGTTCTCGATCACGGCGCATGCGTTGCAGCAGTTCACATTTCATCGTCAGGATAATGGGCAGCTGATCGAACAGGCGCCGCCGATCAGTGCGCCACACGGTTGGCGGCCCGCGGCGATATCCGACGACGCGGTGGTCCCCGAAAACCCCGGACCGCTCGACCTGGGCTACACAACCGAGGTGCTGTACGCCAGTTGGCGTTTCAAGCAATCCGCCGCGGCCCGCGCCGACCGACCTGCCTCGCTGGCAGCCGCGTGACGACGTTCAGCGGAACGCTCGACGGACTCGCCGCGTGCCAGCGCGGACTCCGTCATGAGTGCCCCCAGTAGGGCTCGAACCTACGACCTGCGGATTAAAAGTCCGTAGCTCTACCAACTGAGCTATAGGGGCGGACGCCTCGGCGCTGCGGCCGACGCAGGAAGTGAGTTTACAGGTCGGCTACGCGGCGGTGCATCGACGGTGGGCTTGCAATTGTCGATGCCGTCGGCGTCGGATACGGGTATGGTGTTCGGAGGGCGTCAACTCGTGCGAAATGCAGTCTGACCAGCTGATTTGTGAATTGCGCGAGCGGTGTCCTAAGCTAAGTCGGCTCCCAACGGAGAACCGGCCCCCTTCGTCTAGCGGCCTAGGACGCCGCCCTTTCAAGGCGGTAGCGCGGGTTCGAATCCCGTAGGGGGTACAACTGGTCCTCTACGGGGGAGCAGGAAAATTGAAGATGGCCCTGTGGCGCAGTTGGTTAGCGCGCCGCCCTGTCACGGCGGAGGTCGCGGGTTCGAGTCCCGTCAGGGTCGCCAAAGGTTTCGGTTTTACGCCGGACCTCCTGGCCAGGTAGCTCAGTTGGTACGAGCGTCCGCCTGAAAAGCGGAAGGTCGCCGGTTCGATCCCGGCCCTGGCCACGAGGACGTTTACGCAGGTCATACGCTGTTTCTCGATTGAGGGATAGCTCGTTGACATTGATTGCAGATTTATTCTAGTCGGCCGCTGGTCGGCCATCGATGGACGTGTCGTCCGCATCGGATACAAGGCGAGCGCTCAAGTTGTCGAGCGCATCGGCCACCGAATCAAGCTCGTCGTCGTAAAGATCGGCGTAAGTGTGCGCCGTCACCGTGATCGACGAATGACCCATTGTCTTCTGGAGCAGGCGCATGTCAGCGCCTGCGGATCGTGCCATAGAGGCATAGGTATGCCGAAGATCATGGACCCGCAGCGACGGACGAGCGATCTCAGCCGCCTTCTTCTTCCACCTGACCGATCGAACCCAATTCTCCCGACTAAGGCGAGCACCCATGGGCGAGCACACCGCAGCTTCGGTTCTCCCACGACCCGCAATGCGGGCCCTCAACAGCTCGCGAACGGTAGCGGGGATCGGGATCGACCGCTGGCCTGCCCGACTCTTGGTCGCACCTGTGACGAGTTTTCCGCCGACCTGTGTCATTGACCGTCGAACGTGAATGCGCCGCCGGTCCAGGTCGATATCCTCCACGTTGAGGCCGGTCAGTTCACCCCACCGAAGCCCGGTGTACGCGAGGATCATGACGATGTCGCCTTGAGCGCCGCACAGCTTCGCCAAGCGATCCACCTCCGACGCGGTGAGGTAGGTATGCGTTGGATGAGCCAGGGGAGGGAAGATCGTCTTGGTGGCTGGATTACGCGCGAGCCAGCCCTCCTCGACTGCGTGCTCAAGCACCATCCGCAAGACCGTATGGCGCCACCGTTTCGTGCGCGGGCCCACCGACATCGAGTTGATCCAGTTCTGCACGCTGGATCGATCCACCTTCGTCACCGGCCAGGCACCGAAAGCTGGCTCGATGTGATTGCGCCAGTTGTCTTCGTAGCCACGCCGAGTCTTCGCTGTCACATCTTGACGGCTCGACAGCCACGACTTGTACGCGTACGCCACCGTGATGGTGTTTCCGAGTCGCGGGTTGTAAACGGTCCCGCGGCTCTTCGCGGCCACCACCTCTGCTTCGAATACACGGGCTTCCCGCTCCGTCCGGAAGGATTTAGTAACCTTCCGTCGGTCGGGGAGCCGCCATTCAACCAGCCAGCGCGGTTCCCCTTTGCTCGTGACCTTCTTTCGGATACTCAATGCGTCCTACTTCACTGTCGATTGGGCGATCCAGGCCTGCACGTCGGACAGTGCCCACCGACGATGGCGTGCAGACAGGCGTAGATGTGGTGGCCCCTCGGCCGGCAATCCGGCCTCGCGCTGAGCCGCCCATTTATGCAGCGTGCTCACGCCAATGCCACCACAGACCTCTGACACTTCTTTGGCCGTCAACAAGACCTCAGTCGTCGTATGGCTCATTGGAACTCACTACCTCTGAGCCGCGCCGTAGCTACACCGGCGTTGGTTCCCCGTGCAGTGAATATCGCTTGAGATACGGCTTCGCGGTATCCGGCGTAGTCGAGATGGCGTGCCTTGAAAGGGGTCGGAGCGATGCCCGCGCCGACCAAAACGCCCTGTCCGGGCCGCGCGCCGAGAATCATCGACACGAGCGATTTGTCCTCGAAGATGACTTCGCTCGCCATCTTGATCGACATCGCGTCGGTCTGAGCCATGCACATGATCTGAGTCAATTGCGATCGCACCCCCTCGAGAAGCTTCGCCTCGGGCCGTTGGACGCTGATCAGCAGGTTGATACGCACCTTGCGGCCCTCCATGCCGATTCTTGCGACTATCCGCTCCGCTTCCAGTCGTTCGGCCCGCGCCAACTGCAGCTGTAGGGCCGCCCATTCTTCGAGCACCACTACGACCAGCGGCAAGTCACGCCCGAGCCAGGAGGAGGGAATGAGATCGATTCCCACCTCGGCTAGGGCCGCGAGTCGCTTGTCTAGTTCTGACTCGATAGCGGACAGCGCCGCGGTTGCCGCAAGTAGTTGCTTTTTGGACGATCCGATAGAGATCCAGCGGTGAGTCCCTAGAGGACCCAGCAAGATGCCGGTCGGGTCCACACCGCACACACAAACGCTCGGCATTCCGACCGCGTGGCGGATTATCTCGTATGTCGCACTTGACTTTCCCGAGCCAGTCACACCGGCGATCAGTGTGTGCTGGTCAAGTCGCATGTGCACGCCACGTCCCTGTGCATCGACGGCAAACGCTATCGCCGGGGTAATCATTGCGCACCGCCGTCGCGCCGTACTTTCGCCAGTGCTTCCATAAACGCGATGCGATCGGCAACTGGATCTGGCCTGCTGGAGGAACTGGCGGATCCCGAGTGCGCCGACGAACGCTGAACATCTGCGAGGGGGTCTCGTGACTCCAGTGCGAAGGTGACGGATCGACGATCACACGCGACAACCGCCATAGGCGCGGCTCCGGGTAGCAAGCCCTCAAGGCGGTGGACGGCGGCAAGGTCTACATGAGAACCCGAAACACCTTCAGGCAATACGATCTTCGCGCGAGGCCCTGTCGGTGACATCCATATCCGATCGACTCGAGGATGTTGAGGTATCGCGTTCGGCGAGGGGTATGACAGTGACTCCAGACCAGGAGCTGCCCAATCGACAGAGCGCCAGCCGCGCATCCATGACGACTCCGCTGGAGACTCATCGGTAAGTTCGTCAGCCATTTCAAGAGCGACTGCGCACGCGGACCAGACGATGGCGGCGACTACTGCCAAGATCGCTAGGACAACAAGGAACGAGATCATGCTAGAACCTCCGCCCGCTCTGCGGGGGCGTGTAGCCCCTGGGATGATGCGGGGTTCTGCCTTTCGACGCTGGACTCAGCGCGGCGCTTGACTCCGTGCGTGGCTGTGCGGCCTACTTCGTGCAGAATGTGCGTGTCGTCACAGCGGATACGCCGCGACTTGAAACTGAGGTTGTACCCGGTCATTGGACGGCCGCCTTCGTCTGTGCGGGCTTGGCTGCCAACTCGATCCCCTCGGGTGCGTCGAACCATAGACCGCTGGAACCATTCGCTGACCACGCGGCCGCATAGAGTTGCCCACGAACACGGATCAGATCTCGACGGTTTAACTTGGGTGGGTCGGCCTGGTAGGTCGTGAGTTTCGCTCGTCGCTCTTCATCGAGTTCTGGCCACCACACCAGTACTTCCAACTCGATTCCCTGAATTCCGTTGCGCATCTTGGGTTCTCGCACGCGACCGTTGGGAGTGTCGCGTTGCTTCTCTGCGGGGCGAATGACCCTCACTTCGATCTCCCATCCTGCCGCATTGACCGGTACCTGGGTGAGTTCGCGTATAGCCATGCGCTTCTAACCTCCGTCTCTTGCTGGACGTCTCATGAGATCCACGGGACGTTGTGATAATACCACGCTTAAAAAAATGAACCACCTAAACTGTGCATCAACGCCCAGTGGTTGGCTGCCTATAATGCGTGCTGTGGGTTACTCGCGTGAGCGTCAGGAGCAGGTGATCGACCTGTGGCGTGAGTTGCGACCAGGGCTCAAGTCGGACCGACAGGCGGCGCTTGAGGTCTCCGACCGGACGGGGGTGCCCGCGGAGACGATTCGTAGGTGGGTCAAACGTGCGGACGCTACGTCGCCTCCGCCTGCGGTCAATGAAGGCGTAGCTGACGCAGCAGACCTCTTTCTGCGGCCTAATAGTGTCAAAGCGCTGGTCGCGCAGCTCGATTCGTACACTGATTCGCTAGAACGGCACCAACGTACTGTTGGAGACCTGCGCGCCAGATTCGCGGAACTGGCTGATACAGGCAACGAATCAAGTCGCGATAACGGCGCGGAGGATCTTGACGCCCTCTTGAGTAGCCTTCGCGACCATCAGAGCGATTTGCGCGACCTCACAGATTCCGTGATGAGCATCGCGGTCGGTACGTACCGGCACTCCTTGCAGGCCGTCGCGAGCAGTGTCGGGATGTCAGCAACAGGGGTCCGCCGTCGAGTCGCAAACTACGACATCGAACGTGCCTACCGATTCCTTGACTCCGGTGACCAGTTGCTAGAACAGGTGGAAGTGCTGATGACCGCGCTGAAGGGCTGCGGTGGTGTTCTGAATTCCGAGGTCGAGAACGCCTTCAAGCTCTACTTTGAACTCCTCACCAACGTTGTCGTTGCAGCTGGTTACGGTCAGCGGTGGATGACCCCGGAGCACGCCCAAGAACCTACGCTTCTGCTGCTAGACAACATGAGGTTGTTGAACAGGTCGGTCTACGATGCGATTGAGAGGGTCGGACTGCGGACTGATCGGCCGCTGCTGCGATCAGCCGTTGAACTCGAGGTAGCGCTCGATTCGATACGCGGACGCTTGGCTGAGGGGGTCCGTTCCGAAGCGGCGGGTTCGGTCCGCAGAGTCTCTAGGCCGCCCGAGGATTAACCGGATGTCGAGCCACGCAGCATCTCTCGACCTCACCAACCGGATCAACCTCGGCCCATAGCGACTTACGTATGAAGTGTCGGCTCAGCTGGCACTTGCTGGACTCAACAGCGCCGTGATCCGACGCAGTCAGGTGTCCGGCTGGTCGCAACACCTCAGCGGCCGACCTAGCTGCCCAACGAATGTCACCAAGTCCTCCAGCCCCGACCTGGGAATGGGGTACTGGCTGTCGAAGCTATCGCGGAGTGGAATGCTTATCGCACTGGTAGTGGTTTCGAGGAGGGTTAACGCGCGTGGTGAGACTGAACCTGAAGGCGGTCGAAGAGCGGGTGGCCCCGCTCGCGCGGCGCGAATCCTACGATCGCGAATTCATCTTCGATCTACTCCTAGCCTATGGGAAGCCCAAGGGTAACGTCACCCGGTTGCGTAACGGGTCGCTCAACGTCGCGGCCGATCCGAGTCGCGAAATCGCACAGAAGAACGTTGTCTACTTCCGCGAGACGGACCGCGAGCCGTTGGCTGACGTCGAGGAGCTGCGGACATCACCGGACGTCGTTCGGTACAACCCACGGTTCGTAATCGCCACCGACTACGACGAGCTGGTCGCGGTCGACATGAAGACCGGCGAGAGCAAGGTCTTCCCGATCCGCGACATCGACAAGCACTTCACGTTCTTCCTTCCCTGGGCTGGCATGGAGAAGGCGCAGTACACCTCCGAGGCCCACGCCGACGTCAAGGCCGCCGAGCGAATGGGCAAGCTGTTCGACGAGCTGTTGCAGGCGAACCCGGACCTCATCGACGAGCAGCATGGCCGTCATGCGCTGAACGTGTTCTTCACCCGACTGCTGTTCTGCTTCTTCGCCGAGGACACCGGGATCTTCGACGACGGTCAGTTCACCACCGCGGTGGGGTCGCACACCCAGGCCGACGGGTCGGACGTGCAGGAGTTCCTGACAGATCTGTTCAACGCCCTGGACACCGAGAATCCCGAGGACAAGGCGAGCTACCTGTCAGCGTTCCCGTACGTCAACGGTCGCCTGTTCGAGGTCACCAACCAGCACGTAGTGCCAGCGTTCACCAAGTCCGCCCGTCGGCTGCTTCTAGATCTGGGAGTTCTGGACTGGAGCGAGATCAACCCCGACATCTTCGGGTCAATGTTCCAGGCGATCGTCACCCCGGGAAAGCGGTCGGACCTCGGGCAGCACTACACATCGGTGCCGAACATCCTCAAGACGATCGAGCCGCTGTTCCTCGATGAACTGAAGGAGGAGTTCGACGCGGGCTTCAGCAGCGTCGGCAAGCTGGAGAAGCTACTGGAGCGGATCGGCGCGATCAAAGTCTTCGACCCCGCCTGCGGGTCGGGGAACTTTTTGGTCATCGCCTACAAGGAATTGCGACGCCTGGAGCACGCGATTCTTGAACGACTTGCCGACTTGAGCCCCAAACACCAAGTGCTGTACGCCGTGTCGAAAATTGACATCGAGAATTTCTATGGCATTGAGATCGATGATTTCGCCGTCGAGGTGGCAATCCTGTCCTTGTGGCTCGCCAAGCATCAGATGAACGCAGAGTTTAGGGAGAAATTCAGAGTTTCCATCCCCCTCATTCCCCTGCGTGATTCTGGTCAGATCAATCAGGGAAACTCCTTGACTGTCGAATGGTCTGAAATCTGCCCGAATAGAGGAGCAGAGGAAATATATGTGCTCGGTAATCCGCCGTATCTTGGGAGTAGGAATCAGTCGGCGAAGCACAAACGTGATCTTGCCACCATTACCAAAAACTATAAGAGTCTCGACTATGTTTCAGGTTGGGTAGTTAAGGGTGCTGAGTACATACGCGGAACGAGGGCAAGACTCGCGTTGGTGACAACCAATTCCATTACGCAAGGAGAGCAGGTGGCACTCCTCTGGCCGGCGGTATTGGGGGATAACTTAGAGATTTCTTATGCATATACCTCATTTCCATGGGCGAATAAAGCACGAAATTCCGCGGGCGTCACATGTGTTGTAATTTCACTTCGGAATAAGTCCATAGATGCTAAGTATCTGTATACAGATCAATTTCGACTCCGTGTTGATACTATAAACGCTTACCTTGCTGGCGGTCCAATGGTCTGGCTGTCGCGTCGCCGAAACCCTCTGAGTCCTCAGATGCCCCGTCTTGGATACGGCTCAATGCCCAATGATGGAGGAAACCTGATCTTATCGGATTCGGAAAAGAATAAACTCCTGGAGAGCCATCCGGAAGTGGAGCGCTACATTAGGGGGTATTGTGGGTCTGATGAGTTCGTTAAAGGTAAGACTAGATGGTGTCTGGTAATTCCCGACGACCATCTGCGACAGGCTTACAATATTCCGGAACTTGCATATCGCCTCGACCGGACAAGGGAGCACCGGTTAAGGAGCACTGAAAAGTCGACCAATGCACTGGCGTCAAGCCCGAATCGATTCTACTACTTCGCACATGTTGATTCGGACTCATTAATTGTTCCCAGCATCTCCTCAGAGCGACGGGAGTATATTCCCATTGGTTATGTCGGCCCCGATGTCATTGGCTCCAATAAGGCACTAGTCATGACCGAGACCAATTTCTGGGCTTTTGCATTGACGACTTCATTAATGCATATGATTTGGATGCGGTCCGTTTCTGGACGTCTTGAGAATCGATATCAGTATTCTAATACAATTGTTTACAATAATTTTCCTGTTCCTGAACTGTCTGCGCAAGTGAAGGAGAAATTGACAGTTGCGGCATTGCGGATACTGGACGTCCGTGAGTATCACTGCGAGAAAACATTGGCCGAACTTTACGATCCGGACAAGATGCCCGATGATCTGCGGGCCGCGCACGCTGAGGTTGACGCATTGGTGGATTCGATCTATTCCAAGCGTGGCTACGAGACGGACGAGGAGCGGTTGTCAGACCTGTTCGCTATGTATGAGGAGATGGCCGCTGCGGAGCAGGCGGCAAAGCCGGCGAAGAGGAGCAAGAAGTGAGTAGCACGGTGAATGTCGTTGACGTGACGTACGCGCAGACCGGTGCATCGGTGAACACTGACGCGTTGGGTATGCGGGAGATGCAGCAGCGCGTGTTCGCCAAGCGGGACGCCCAGCACTTGTTGATCAAGGCTCCACCGGCCTCGGGCAAGTCCCGGGCGTTGATGTTCGTGGGTCTCGACAAGCTATACAACCAGGGTCGCAGAAAGGTGATCGTCGCTGTCCCGGAGCGTTCGATCGGGGCATCTTTCTCGACGACAAAGCTGACCGCGCACGGTTTCTTTGCTGACTGGGAGGTCAAGCCAGAGCGAAACCTGTGCACGCCTGGGTCGTCGGCGGGCAAGGTCGATGCGTTCGTCGACTTCTTAAGCAGCGCTGATCCGATTCTGGTGTGCACGCATGCGACGTTGAGGTTCGCGTTCGAGCGGTTGGCGCCGGATGAGTTCAACGGCACCGTGCTGGCGATCGACGAGTTCCATCACGTCTCGGCCGATACCGAGAATTCCCGTCTGGGGGCACTGTTGAAGGAGGTTATGGTCGGCTCAGACGTGCACATAGTGGCGATGACCGGCTCGTACTTTCGTGGCGACTCGGTGCCGGTCCTCTCGTCCGAGGACGAGGCGCAGTTCACGCCGGTGACGTTCAACTACTACGACCAGCTCAACGGCTACCAGTTTCTGAAGTCGCTGGGGATCGGGCACCACTTCTATCAGGGCCGCTACACCGAAGCGATTGGCGAGGTGCTGGACCTGGACAAGAAGACGATCGTGCACATCCCAAGCGTGAACTCTGGTGAGTCGACCAAAGACAAGATCGAAGAGGTCGGGTTCATTATCGACACGATCGGCGACGTGATCGACACCGAACCCGACACCGGAATCATCCGCATTCGCCGCACCGACACTGGTGAGGTGCTGCGGGTGGCTGATCTCGTCGACGACACCGATCAGAAGAAGCGCGCCGACACGCTGCACTATCTGTCGACCGTCGCGGCGAAGGACCGTGACGGCGTCGACATCATCGTCGCGCTGGGGATGGCGAAGGAGGGCTTCGACTGGCCGTTCGCCGAGCACGCTCTGACCGTCGGGTATCGGGCGTCGTTGACCGAGATTATCCAGATTATCGGCCGGGTCACCCGCGACAGCCCTGGTAAGACGCATGCGCAGTTCACGAACCTGCTGGCCGAGCCCGATGCTGAGCGGGGTGAGGTGACCGTATCGGTGAACAATATGCTCAAGGCGATCACCGCGTCGCTGCTGATGGAGCAAGTGCTAGCACCGAACTTCAACTTCAAGGCCAAACGAGGCAACGACGACGCGCCTGAGCCGGGGACGATCAAGATCAAGGGCTTCAAGGAGCCGTCTAGCGAGCGGGTCAAGCAGATCGTCGAAACTGACCTGAACGATCTGAAAGCAAACATTCTGCAGGACGACACGTTCGCCAAGGCCGCGGCGGGCAGCGTTGACCCGGAGACCACGAACAAGGTCCTGATCCCGAAGATTATCCGCGAACGCTACCCGGACCTGACTGATGAGCAGGTCGAGGAGGTTCGGCAGCACGTTGTGGTGGACTCGGTGATTAAGAATGGCGAGGTTCGTGAGGTCGGCGATAAGCGGTTCATCAAGATGGGCGATACGTTCAGGAACATCGATGAGGTCAGCATCAACCTGATCGACAGGGTCAATCCGTTCCAACGAGCTTTCGAGGTGATGTCGAAGTCGGTGACGCCCTCGGTACTCAAGATCATTTCCGACGCGATCACGAGCACACGCGTGGAGATCAGCGAGGAGGAGGCGCTCGCGCTGTTCCCTAAGATTCAGAGCTGGGTCAAGGTCAACGGTCGACGCCCCGACGTGCGCTCAGACAATCCGACAGAGAAGCGGTACGCCGAAGCGCTGCTGTTTTTGCAACGGCTCAAGCAGCAGCGGCTGGCCCAGAAACAAGCAATCGAGAATGCTCAATGACGACGGATGACAAGACCGCAGGAGGCGACGATCAACCAGCGCCTGACGCGTTCCAGCAGCTCCTTGACGCCGATATTGACGGCCTTCTGGACACGCCGGAAAAGGCCAAGAAGATCACGTCCAGTGATCGGTTGGAGCGAGCGTTCTTAGAGATCGTGGAGTTCCGACGGGCACAGGCCCGGCTCCCGAGCTCGACCACAAGGGAAATTTCTGAGCGCAAACTTGGAGCACGTCTGGAGGGTATTCTTGCTGACGACAGCAAGATCGAGGCACTCAAGCATCTTGACGAGTTCGGCCTTCTCGACGTACCCGCCGCGCCTGGCTCAATTGACGAACTCCTTGAGGGCGATCCACTCGATCTTTTGGATGACGAGACCGGTATCTTCGACGTCTCCACCCTGCCCGTCCGCAAGCAGCACTTCGAGACCGAGGAAACGGCACGTCGCCAGCCCGCGAACGATTTCGCAGATTTCGCGCCGCTGTTTCAGCAGAAGCATGACGAGCTGCGTAACGGCGCAAGCCAGCTACTGCCGTATCCCGGGTTGAAGCACATCGCACCAGGTGCCTTCTTCGTCCTCAACGGAGTAATGTTGTTCATCGCTGAAGTCGGCGAGACTGAGTACAAGAAGTCGACCGTTCGCGAGAACAAGCGGGAACGCCTCCGCTGCATCTTCGAGAACGGCACCGAATCACGGATGTACCGCCAATCCTTGGCGATTCGGTTGGGTGATGAGGATGGCCAGATTGTTGTGCCCCGGCTGGGACCGGACATCCTTACAGACGATGAGGTCAGTGGCTACATCTACGTCTTGCGCTCTCAGAGCTCCGATCCGCAGATCGCCGGGATCGCCGACTTGCATAAGATTGGCTTCTCGCGTGGGCCGGTCGAAACAAGGATCAAGAACGCCGACAAGTCGCCCACATATCTGATGGCGCCGGTTGAGGTTGTCGCGACCTACCGGATCTATAACACGCGCGCCTCAGCGCTGGAGAACCTCCTCCATCGTGTCTTTGCCGACGTCCGTCTGAATCTGACCCAGATCGACAAGAACGGCCGCAACTATGATCCCTCCGAGTGGTTTGTCGTGCCGCGCAGGATTATTGACCAAGCGATCGAGCTGATCATCTCGGGAGAGATCGTTCACTACCGGTATGACGCGACCACCCGCCGACTAGTCGGACGACAGGAGTGCTAGACACGATCTCCTTGGCGAACCGCTCGCAGGCGGAGGCCGGAACTGGCGTCTTGCCCCGTCACCCTTCATGCTGCTTGAACCTCCCCAGTTTGAGTGGACACCTGAGATAGCGGGGCGAAGGGTCCTGCTGGGAGGATGTCTACATGTCCAGGACGCGTCGGTCGTTTACGCCTGAGTTCAAGGCGGAGGCTGCTCGTCGGGTGATCGACGGGGGACGGCCGGTCACCGAGGTCGCACGTGAACTCAACGTGCACGAGAACTTGTTGGGCAAATGGGTTCGCGCTGAACGGATGCGCGATGGTGTCGCCGACGAGATGCGCAATGCCCCACCGGACCGGGATCTGTCGGCTGGTGAGCACGCGGAGTTGACCCGGTTACGCGCGGAGCTCGCCGAGAAGGATCGCGATCTAGCGTTCCTGAAAAAAGTATCGGCGTACTTTGCGGCGCAGCAACATCGGTGAGCAAGTTCGAGCTCATCGCCGCGGAGTGCGCCGACCACGACATCACGAAACTCACTGAACTGCTCGGTGTTTCACGATCCGGATTCTACGCGTGGGTGGATCGGCAACGCCGCACTGAACTGACAGCGCGACAGCAGTGGCGTCGCGATTTGGAGGTGAAGATCCTCGCCCACTGGCAGGCATCCACGCGCACCTATGGTTCACCGCGGATCACCGCCGACCTGCACGCCGAGGGTGTCGCGGTCTCGGAGAACACCGTCGCCAAGATTATGGCCGAGATGGGTATCGAGGGCATCAGCCCACGCACCTTCAAGGTCAAGACCACCCAGGTCGATCCGACCGCGACGTTCCCACCGGACCGGGTCGGGCGGGTGTTCGACCAGGGTGGCATCGACCTGGTCTGGACCTCCGACATCACGTATCTGACCTGCGGTGAAGGGGATGCGTATCTGTGTGCGATTCGTGATGAGCACTCGCGGCGGGTGCTGGGCTGGTCACTGGCCGATCACATGCGCACCGAGCTGGTCGAGACGGCCGTGGACGCCGCGGTGTTCACCCGCGGGGGGTCAGTGGCCGGCACCATCCTGCACAGCGACCGCGGCAGCCAGTACACCAGCCACGACATGGCCGCAGCATGCGGCAAGTACGACCTCAAGCGCTCGATGGGCGCGACGGGGATCTGCTGGGACAACGCCGGCGCCGAGTCGCTGTGGTCAACGGTCAAGCACGAGTACTACAAGCGGCACGCGTTCACCAGCTACACGAATCTTACTGCAGGACTTGACAATTACGTACGCTTCTACAATCATGACAGGAGGCACAGCTCGCTGGGAATGATCTCGCCCATCGCCTTCGAGATCAAGTCACTGACCAGTCAGCAATCAAGCTAACCGTGTCCACTTTTTCGGGGGAGCCTCAGCTTGTATCGAGACGGCCACCCGTCTAAGACGGGCGAGTCTCGTCACTTCCAGAGAGTTCTTCGTTCAGGTCGACCAGTAGTGATCCGCTTGGCGTGCCCGCTGTGTTACAAAACGCCGACCGAAGCCATCAAGCACAAGAAGTCACCCTTTCGGAGTACCTTAAGCGCCAGTATCCGAACAGACGGCTACTCCAGATGGAGTACGAGCGTGCGGCGGGTCCGCTGGCATCGGTGAGTGCAGTCGAGTCGTTACCGCCCTCAATGGAACCCCACAAAGGAGCCTAAAGATGAGCTACCGCAACAAGACTTATGTGGCCTTCGCAAGTGAAGACATCCACTATTACCGATTGATGACGGCTTGGAGGGAAAACAAGTCAATTGATTTCGACTTCGTCAATGCACACGACATCTACACTGCGCGTGACACCAGCACGCCTGACACCATCAAGCGCCGCCTGCGTGAGCGGTTGAATAACACAAAACAAGTCGTGCTACTCGGAAGCTCAGACGCCCGGCGTAAAGGCGGGAACGGGACGTCATTTCTTGCCTATGAAGTGGGAGCGATCCTCGCTCTGAACCTGCCCGTGGTCGTTGCGAACCTGAACGGATCCCGAGTAGGTGTCAGCGGCAACATTCCTGCCCCGTTCTCCGCGAACGACTACTTCACGATGTCGGTCTCGTTCGGCCCCACAATCATTAAATATGCACTGGACCACTATGTTCCCGACTTCGCCAGTTCGGACAAGACCGGCTCCTATCACTACAAAGAGTCGGTATACGAGAGCCTGGGATTGAATAACTAGTGCGATACAAATGGTCGGTGAGACGGTACGCCGAAGGACTGGCCCGGCGATTCCTCGAAGCATTGGGCGCGTTGGCTGTTCTGGCCGGGGCGGTCGCTCTTTTCGCTCCAGATCTGATCAAGGGCCAATGGTGGCTTCTTATCGTTGCCGGAGCGATCGCCGCCGCGTGGGCGCTGATCTTCCTGCGGCAGAAGGACCCCGAGCAGCGGTTTCCTGCAGAGAACATCGTCATCAGGCTTATCACGGGCGACTTGTTCGACCAGAAGGAGTCATCGCTGATCGGGATGACCACAACTTTCGACACCGAACCGGGCATCATCGATAGGGGGAGTGTCCAGGGCAACATGCTTCGGGTGATCTACGGCGATTCGCAATCGCGACTCGATGCCGAGCTAGCATCTGCGCTGGCAGGGACAGCGACCGTTGGAACGATTACGAAGCCGGGCAAGAAGGACGTCTATCCGGTCGGCACCGTCGCGGTCCTTCGGGGCCAGGGTACATCGCACTACTACTGTGTTGCCTACACAACCATGGACGAACACAACCGAGCCAAGGGGACGATCCGGGGAATTCTGGACAGCCTCGACAGCGTGTGGGACGCTGCCGACCGCTGCGGAAACGGCGAACCGATCTGCGTGCCGCTGCTCGGTCAAGGCCAGTCCCGAATACCCGAACTCACGGCAGAAGTTGCTGTCAGACTCATTGCCTTCTCTTTCCTGCTTCGCACTCGTCGGTCGCGATTCTCCAAAGAGTTGCGTATCGTCGTACATCCCAATGAGATCGGCAAGATCGACCGTACCGAGTTTCAGGCGTTCCTACGCTCGTTGGTCGCCGGATGAACGACACCGACAGCAGTCTCGACATCCCAGATCAGAAACCCTGCGCGTTCTGTGACTACCTCAGTGGGGCAAGGCCATTCACCATCCTATGCCGCAACAACCTGATTGCCGTGCTTGTCACAAGAGAGCAGCGCGGCATCGGGCACCTGCTCGTACTTCCGGTGCGCCACTACCCGACTCTGCTTGAGTCTGAACCTGACGAACGCCACGCGATGATGGACACCCTTGCTTGGGCGGCCGCGGCAATCGATGCTGCGTTCGAGCGTCCGGGAATCGCGGTTTGGCAGAACAATGGCACGGCAGCCCACCAAGCGATTCCACACCTCCACTTTCACATCGCCGGCACTCTGCCCGGCGGTGGCACTGACTTCGATGACGTTCCCGAACTCTCGGTGGAGCAAACCGATCAGATCGCCGCACAGATCCTGGCGGCAGCACCAATTAGCTCCGAACTCGGATTCACTACCGGGTAGATATTCGCACCACAGCGATGACAGGCACTACAACCTTGAGTTCACGTCATGCTGGTCGCGGGAGGGTGGCTGATTCGCCAGCTAATCCTCTTGCGACTCAGTCACCGCCAGCGATGCGCACGCCCCTAGTCCGTCAAGGTTGAAAATCGAGTGCAGATAAGGTCAGGCCGGGTCACACAAGACGATATCGTGGACCCACAGTGGGCGTGCGTCCGCGAGAAACCCATGTTGATGACGAGGTTCATGGATCGGCCCACCGCGAGTCATGGGTCGATCGCAAGTCGAACGGAGTGGCGTAACACGATGTCAGATCCAGATCGCTGGAAGAGCTTTTCTGAGGAAGAACTTCTCGAATATATTTCCGACCGCTTGCCCGAAATCAAACATTACATCAAGAATGCTGACTGGCGTGGTGGTCTGCAGAAGTCAGAGAGCGTTGCCTCCGCGGCCGACGAGCTCCTGGCGAGATTTAAAAACTACGACGGTGCAAAGTAACGTTGATTAATTCGTGAGGGCCTTAACGCCGAATTCAGCCAAGTTGCGTTCATTCCTTGAACTCGGAGTTGGATTGGTCTGATCGTTTGTAGTACCAGTTTCAACTGGTAACCTGTGCCGATGCAAGGGGATATGGACACCGAGCGACCGTCTGGCGATGACGATGTGAGTAAGCTCGCTGAAGCTTCACGCCGGGTGGCCGCGAGTAGGGCGGTCTCTCACCAGGTGACCGCCCTCCTTCAAGAGCAGGTCGAGGCGGCGTTGGCGAAGACGGATCGCAAGGCAGATATGCCGTGGGTAACGTACGTCAGTGTCACCAGCGGGTTGACGGGCGGCAATCTGGAGCGTCTGATGCCGCCGTGTGAGGCTCGGAGACCGGCTCCAGCGAGTGACGAGAAGCCGCGCACTCCTAAGCCGAAGAAGAGAGACGCTACCGCACCTAACGATCGCCCGGCCAAGTCCTTGACCGCAGACCGCGCCGAGGTCGATGGCTACCGCGAGGCCATGGAACCAGAGGCCGCAGAGTGCCGACTCCGTGAACTGCGAAAGGACGCAGGTTACACACAGACCGCCCTGGCGAAGCTCATCGGTGTGGGAAAAAAGCACGTCTCGCAGATGGAGCACGGGCAAATCGCCGCCGCGCGGATCGCGACTCTCCGCAAATATGTCGAAGCCACCGGCGGTGAACTGGAGGTGACCGTCAAACGATCCGACGGCAGTCGGGTTCCTCTAGCCATCTGAGCTGTGGCCCGTTAGTCCGCCTATTGATTGTTCAAGGCTTTCGCTCCAGGTACCGCATCCTCTGCTCCTCGAACTCCCAAAGTCCGAGAGCGGCGTCGTCGGTCAACAACTCCACGCCGAGCGTTGTGCACGTCAGCTGCAGTGCCGACATCCCCTGAGCTTCGAGCACAGCACCCAGACTCTCTACGCACTTCCCGCCGCTGATCAGCTTTCGCACCGACTCCGCGGGCATGACTGCAACGACCTCAGCATCGTCGACTGAGGCATCCTGAGCCAAAACGTCGTCGTCGACATCCGCATCCTTCAGCTTCAACAGCTTGACTAGGCCCTTCTTGCCCGTACGTTTGTCCTCGCGACTCATCGTCACCTGACGCCGGTTCAGGCTAAACGTCTCCCATTCCTCCCAATGAGCCTTGGCCCAGCCCCACATCTTGCGTAGCTTCGCGCTGCTCGCCACACCTAGCTTCGCGTTCATACTCATCATGTCTTCCAGCTCACGAACCATCCCGAGGAGCGCGAACGGCGTGTAGCCGCCTTGCGACGTCTTGCCCGTATGAGCCAACGCCTCCAACGCGAGACGCCGACCATCGGCCAACTGCGCTGCCGATCGCGCTCCACTCTTGGCGAGATAGTCTGCAAGACTTGGATTTTCGAGCATGGCCTTCTCGATGTCGCCTTCGTGGGCGGCGAGGTTCTCCAACTTCATTGCGCGCACATCAATGCCGTGCTCCCAACCCGCATCGAATCCAGCTCGACGAAGACCGGCCGTCCAGCGCTCAAACAGCCGAACTTTCAGCGAGGCACGCTCAATCGCCGTGAGCAGTCGCTGCTCAATGAAGTACAGGACGTGAAAGTGCACGTGCCAACCATTCTCCCAGGACAGTGTGCACTCCGTGGTCCTGTGGTATCCGGCGATAGCGAAGTCCGCCTGATCCCTCTTCCATGCGCGACCACTCACCACTCGTCGCTGCGCCGTCATCAACGCGTTCCAGACATCCTCCAGGGCGTCGTCCCGGTCATGCCGAACGGTGAAAGTCACCATCACGACCGAGTTCCCCGCAGACACCCAGCGCGCAATCCCGCGACCGAGATCCATCGCGCGCTTCACCGCAATCCTGTGCGCGCACACCGGACACGCCCACACGCTGCCGCACGTCGATAACCCCGCAACAGAGACATTCCCAGCCGAACCCACTTTGAACGCCGCACCATGCGGAAACGGAGTACCGCATTTGCGCACCCGGTCCAGAGTCGTGATCCGGCGGGCTGTCGCACGCCCCTTACCTCGCTCGTCGCGTGCCTCCGCACGAGCCCGACGTCGACTCCGCGCGTTGCCGTTGTGGTTGCGATCCGATCCGCGGAAACGTTGTCCGCGTTTAGTACCCAGGTCCACCCGGCCATTGCGCTGAACGCTCCGATTGCCTGCGCTCCCGCCGCTTCCGGCCTCCCGGCTCCCACTACGGCCCTGCCCCTCCCGGCCTCCCGCTCCCGCGCGGCCGTCGGGGCCCCACCCTCCGGGCACCCCACCGTCCGCGCTCCCGCTCCCGGCCTCCCGGCTCCGGTCCTGCGTTCCCGCCGTCCGGCCTCCACCGGCTCCCGCTCCGGCCAACTCCATGCCAGGAAGGGCGGGCTCAAAACAACCTGCGCTGCCGCCCGACCCCTCCGGGGATCGGTTGCCACTGGAATTGTTCTTCCGTGGCTCGTGCGCAGATACACTGGTAGTCGGAATCGACCGCATCTCGGCTCCCGTACCCCCGGCCAGTTACCGCTGGCGCGGGGGCTCCTATTTCGGGAGCTATCCATCAATCTGGGTCGGCCAAAGGTCGGCCAACCAGTGAAACGAGACAGTTCTCACCCGTCTCGTACGACGCGTAAGAACACCTATGACGTGCGAAAACCGTTCTAGCTCAGATGATCAACCATCTGAAAAGTGGAAGGTCGTCGGTTCGATCCCGACTCTGGCCACCAGTTAGCTACTCGAAAAAGACCATCCGGCTTGCCGGATGGTCTTTTGCTTTCGATGACGGTAGCCCGAACCCTTGAGTGCCTGGGACCGATTCAGCGGGTGACCCCAGGCCCGTAGCGCTCCGCCATTCCGACAAGCCATTCCACTCCGACGGGGTTCGAGCTGTGCACGCGCACGATCGGAGGCCATTGGTCGTGCTCGGACAGGTAGAGGGCGATCGGCCGCGTCGTGTCGTCGCCGCCGAGGTCGTGATCCAAGGACAACTCTTCTACGACCGCCTCGCTCCGCAAGATCGCCAAGGCTTCGGCGCTCGATCGGGCAACGGTCCAGGTGTCGTCGGGCGGGTCGCGTAAGTCATCGACGTAGAGGCGCATCGCCGTGACGCTACGGGCGGGAATGACTAGGGGCTACAGAATTTCGCTCGCGCTCATCCCCGCAAGCCGCCCCCGAGTCGCGCCATCGCGGCCAAGTATCGCCGGGTCATCAGCCGCTGAGCGAGACGCGCGACGGGACCGCCGAGGCGGGTGTACCAGCGGGCAGGACGAGAGAAGGCGCGGACCGTCGCGACCACCGAGCCGTCGGCTCGTAGCTCGACCGCGAACAACTCCTCGCCACTCTCCGGATGCCCGGGAAGTGTGCCGTAGGCGAACCCGGCACGATCCGGCTCGTCGACGACGTACACCACCCGACAAGGAATGCGAACCGGCCCGAGAAACCACGCGGTGAGGACGATGACGGTGCCGACCTGCGCCGACGTCGTACTCGCGTGAACCTGCAGCCCGGCACCTCGCTGCATGCCGTACCGGAGAACCGCGTCGCTGATCGTGTCGAAGTCGGACTGGCCGTGACCGACGAGGCGCTCAGCCCGTACGACGTGAGCACGCGCCGGAGGCGTGCCGCGGGTCGCGCCGACCTCGTCGTACGTGAACGGCTCAAGCTCCCAACGGCCGAGGTCGGACATCACGCCATTCTAGTGACCGAGTCCGATTTCGAACTCACGCTGCACCGTCACGCGCAACAATCGCCTCATGTCGGCTCGGCAAACAACCGTCCTCGTGCGCAGCGTCTACGGAACAGCGGCGGTGCAGTGGTTCCTCATCTTCGCGATCGGCACGATCCTCGTGACGCGTGCCTACCTGCGTCTGACCGGCTACCCGCAGATCGGAAACGGCACGCTGCACATCGCCCACGCACTGTGGGGCGGGGCGCTCATGATGCTCGCGCTGGTCTTCGGTTGGCTCCTGCTCGGTTCGACGCCTCGCGTCGTCGCGGTGGTGATGGGCGGTATCGGATTCGGGCTGTTCCTCGACGAAGTGGGCAAGTTCGTCACCAAGGACAACGACTACTTCTACGGTCCATCGGCCGAGATCATGTACCTGCTGGTGGTGCTGATCTTGCTGATCAGTCGGTTCGTCCGCGATCTCAAGCGACCATCGGTGCCCGAGGCGATCGCGAACGCAGCGGTGATCGCGGCCGACGGTGTGGCGCACGGACTTCCGGAGAGTCGACGCCGCCAGGCCGCCGACCTTCTTGACTTCGCCGAGGCGCGCGACGCCGATCCTGCACTCGTGGCGCACATTCGCGGTCTACTCGACGCGAGCGTCGACACCCCGGACCGGTTGACCCGGGTGCGTGCGCGTGCGCTCGCGTTGATCCCGAGCTTCTTCCGACGACGCTGGTGGTTGACGCTGATCGGCTGGCTGCTGGTCATCAGCTCCGCACTGACGGTCATCGTGGGTGCGCTCGCGCTGTACGTGAATCACCGTGACTACGGGATCTATCTCGAACTCAGTCGCGACCCCACCGCGGCATGGATTCTCTTCGTGAGCGGCGTGGTGACGCTCGCGTGCTCGGCGTCGGCGATGATCGGTCGCCGCCACACCGACCGCGTCTGGCCGCTGCGCGCGCTACGGATGGCGGCGCTCGTCTTCACTATGGCCAACGCCCTCGTCGACTTCGCGCTCGACGGCTTCGGAGCGCTCTACAACCTGGCGCTCGGTCTGTTCGCGCTGGCGATCATCGACTATCACCTGCGAGCGGCAGTCGCGCGGGCGAGCGCGAACCACGAGCACGGACAGCTACGCGTTTAGCGCCCCGAACCGCCCATGCTGCGCGCATAGAAGTTCAACCCCGGTCGGTTGCTCAGCGCGGCGAGAAGAACCAGGACGATGAGGGTGACAACGATCGCGGACATGATCTGCCTTGTCTGGGAGAAGTTTTCGATTCGCAAGTGCGTCAATGGTGGCCGATCGTCGTGGTGGAGAAAAGGTTCGCCGATGCAGATCACGCGTGCGTCGCCAGTGTGTGTGCAGGCACATCGGTTAGCGATTCTTCGACCGTGGTGAACTGAATGTGTGACATCCATCGATCGCACGATCGCCACCGATCGCATCGCAGCACTTGAACGTCGCGTCGTCGACGATCCGGAAGCCCGACCTGCCGCGGTCGCCATCGTGATCTCGAATCAAGCCGACCGACAGGGGATCTGGGTTCTGCGCCGCCCACTGACCATGCGTCGCCATGCCGCACAGTTCGCAGTTCCCGGCGGACGCCTCGACCCGGGAGAGGGGATCGTCGACGCCGCGCTACGGGAACTGCACGAGGAACTCGGGGTAGCGCTCGACACCGACGACGTACTCGGACTGCTCGACGACTATCCGACGCGATCGGGCTTCGTGATGACGCCCGTCGTCTGCTGGGCGCCGGACGACGCGCCGCCTCCGACGCCGAGCCCCGACGAGGTGTCGGAACTGTTCTTCGTGCCTCTCGACGACCTACTCGACGAACCACGGTTCATCGCGATCCCCGAATCGCCGCGTCCGGTCATCCAACTCCGTATCCCAGGGCTGCGCCGCGACCCCGACGACTACTCGCCGAGCGGTCACTCCGCGTTGCTCCACGCACCGACAGCAGCGGTGATCTATCAGTTCGTCGAGGTCGTCCTGCGAGGTCGCGACACCCGCGTCGACGGCTTTGAGCAGCCAGTATTCGCCTGGAAATAAAAACTTTGCCCCGGTGGAATGAAATCGGACCGCGGTCCGTTTAGAATGAGCGATGGGCCGAGAAGACGGTCCACGGACCACAACCCGAAACGACAAGAAGCCGAGGAGTTTCACCATGACCACAAGCACCGTCAAGGCCCCCATCGAGGCCGGCGTCTGGAACATCGATCCCACCCACTCGACCGTCGGCTTCGTCGTGAAGCACCTGATGGTGAGCAAGGTTCGCGGCAAGTTCGAGTCGTTCAGCGGAACCATCACCGTCGCCGAGGACGGCACCCCTTCGGTGCAGGCCGAGATCGACGTCACGACCATCACCACCGGAAACCCGCAGCGTGACGGCCACATCAAGTCGGCCGACTTCTTCGACGCCGATCAGTTCCCCAAGGCGACCTTCGTCTCGACCAGCGTGCGCCCCGACGGTGACAACTTCGTGCTCACCGGCGACTTCACCCTGCACGGCGTGACCAAGTCGGTCGACCTCGCACTCGAGTTCAACGGATCGAACCCGGGCATGGGCCAGGGCGCTGTTGCCGGCTTCGAGGCAACCACCGTGATCAACCGCAAGGACTTCGGCATCGACATCGAGATGCCCCTCGAGGGTGGCGGCGTCGTCGTCGGCGACAAGGTCACCATCAACCTCGAGATCGAGGCGCTCAAGGCGCAGGCCTGATCCCTTCAAGACCACTCGTGCGATGAGTCGATGACCTCGACATGACGTACGAGTCCACGGCCGGTGCCGTTCCCGTTAGTCCCCCGGGTGCGGCGCCGGCCTTTTTGGCGTTTCGGCTTGCGTCGTCACACACGATCGAGTTCTGATCGCGGCATTTCGCCTGTCACAATGAACTGTCTTATGTGACACAACAGGCAGAAAGGCGCCTCGGTGCATCCGCAACGCTCCCGCGACCACGATGACAGGTGGTCTCGCGCGCGGCGTCGGTACTCCACATTCGTGTGGGGCGTCGAGCGACCTCCGACGTTGCGCGAATGGGGTGGCATCGGCCGGGCGGAGCGTATTCGGCTCGCCCGCCGCGCGAGCGTGATCGCCGGTTCGGCAATCGTCGGCAGCAACGTGCTCGTCGGCCTCGAGACGTTCCTGCTGGTCCAGCTCGCGTACAACGGTGGCCAGATGACGTTCGCCACGACGCTGGGCGCACCGAACTTCCCGGCCGTCGTCGCAGCGATCGGTGTTGGCCTCGTGGTCAATGTGGTGCTGGTCTTCGCGGTGATGGTGCCGCAGTTGCGCTGGTTCATCAGCGGCGAGCAGGCCGATCGGGAGCGTCGACGATCCGTCCAACGAATTCCGTTCGCGCAGGCTGCGGCGACGATTGTCGGCTGGCTACTGGCCGTGCTCAGCTACGTGTTGCTGTCGTTGGACAGGCTCAGCGCCGACGACCTGCTCGGCGTCGCGGTCGCCTTCGCGCTTGCCGGTCTGTCGATCGGATGCCTCACCTACCTCTTCGCCGAACGCTCGGCCCGCCCGCTACTGATCATTGCGCTGCAGGATCACCCGGCGACCCATGCGGTGCAGGGCGTGCGAGCCCGTATGGCAGCGGTGTGGGCGATCAGTTGCCTCGTGCCGATGAGCGGATTGCTGATCATCAACCTCGGGAGGGGATCGGGACTGTTGCCCCCGGCTGCCGGCCGGATCGATTGGACGACGGTGGTGCTGGCCGCAGTCGGCCTCGCTGCGGGAGTGCGCGTCATCATGCTGGTCGGGCAGGCCATCATCGATCCGCTCACCGAACTGCGGCACGCGGTGCAGCGGGTCCAGGATGGCGACCTCACCACCCACGTCGACGTGTACGACTCGTCGGAGCTCGGCGTGCTGCAGCACGGCTTCAACGAGATGGTGGAGGGCCTCGACGAACGTGAGCGGATGCGTGAACTGTTCGCGCGGCACGTCGGCGACACCGTCGCGCAACTCGCCATCGAACACGGCGCAGGGATGCACGGATCGAACTGTCAGGTCGGGGTGCTGTTCGTCGACATCGTCGGATCCACGACGCTGGCCGAGCATCGGGCGCCGGAAGATACCGCGGCGCTGCTCAACTCGTTCTTCTCCGTTGTCGCCGATGTGGTCGATAGACACGGCGGCTTCGTCAACAAATTCGAGGGCGACGCGGCGCTTGCTGTGTTCGGTGCCCCTGTCGAACTCGACGACCCCGCGGCCGCGGCACTCGCCGCCGCGCGCGACCTCGCCAGGGGCCTGACCGAGGCGCTCGAGATCCGGTGGGGGATCGGGGTTTCCTACGGAACCGTGTTCGCCGGCAACATCGGTGCCGAACGGCGCTACGAGTACACCGTGATCGGCGACCCGGTCAACGAGTGTGCCCGTCTGTCGGAGGCGGCCCGCAGCGGTCGGTATCCGGTTCTTGCCAGCGGCGACGCGATAAACGCGTCGGAGGACGAGAGCGAACACTGGACGGCGGTTGATCGTCGAGTGGTGCGCGGGCGCAGTGAGATCACCGAGATGTATGCCCCGATCGGCCTCGACGGCCAGACCCCGTTGTCGATCGGCGGGTTGATCTCCGGACTGCTCGGCCCCGCGATCCGGATGGCGACGGGCTCGTCCAAACACTCCGATAAGTGAACGCGCGCAGCTTATTTCGGTAGGCGCAGCGGGATGTCGGGAAGGCCGAGCACGTCGATCAGGACCGCGGGCGGCAGGTGCTTCAGTGCCCCGACGAGGGGCATGTCTGGTGCTCGATAGACGTACGGTGTTGGTTGCTCGCCGACGATGACGCGCGCGATGTTGTTGAAGGCATCGGAGTTCGGGTCGTCCCAGTAGTCGCCGTGGCCTGCGGTGCCTTCCACGAGCCGCCGGGGATGCTGTCCGTCACCACCGAAATAACCCGAATCCATGCGCGTCACACCAGGGGCGGTGTCGGGATCGGCGCCGTGCGGGTTGCCGGGTAGCGACTGGATGCCCTGGATGAGGTCGCCCGGTGCGGTCATCGAGAACCGCTCGACGCGCGGATTGGCGTTGTCCCACCCGCCCTCGAACACTCCGGTGCCCGCCGACGACGCATAGATCACCCGATCGGCGCGCAGTCCCAACTGTTCGGCCGATCCGACGACCGAACCCCCGTAGGAGTGGCCGATGAACGTGGTCTTCGCGTCGGGGGCGTGGCGGGCGATCTCGGCGTCGAGTTCACGACCGAAATCGACGAGTCCCGGTGCCATGCTGCGAGCGAAGACGGGGTCGGCTGCAGAATTGTCCAAGGACTTCTCCATCCCCGACCGGATGCCGTCCCGCGCACCCGGCATGCCGTCGCGCAGCCCGCCCTCCAGTCCGTCGAGCGCGGCGGAGGGCGCACCCTCGTAACCCATCTTCTGCGGCAGTTCACCGTTCATATAGACGAAGACCGGCCCGTCGGTTTGCTTTGCGAGGTTCCACGCGGAGTTGCTGTTGCGCAGGCTGCCATTCATGTTGCTGTTCGTTCCGGGTACCACCACCGCAGCGTTACGTGTGTCCTTGTTGAAAGTGCCGATCATCTCGATGAACCGGCCGTTGCCGGTGTTGTCGAATGCGATGAATCTGCGCTCGGTCTTGTTGTCGTCGGCGAGGTAGGCGCCTGCGTTGTCGCGGTCGATCGCGGAGGCAGGGTCGTTCTTCTGTCGCAGGAAGTCGGTCAGCATCTGTGCGCGTTGACCCTCACCACGTCCGGCTGCGATCTCCGCTGCCAGTGCGGTGCGGATGTTGATCTCGTTGGCATCGGCGCGGGTGTCGAACGGCACGCCGTCGAGGTTGCCCATGACGTTCGGATCGGCCTGGATCAGACGACGCACGTCGGTGGGACTCATTGACTCCAGGTACTGGCGTCGGTGTTCGGCGGGTAGGTTACGCAGATCGGCGACCACCCGGTCCGGGTCGGCGCGGGTGCCGCCGGGCAGCGTGACGTCGGGCTGTCCGTTGACCATGGCTGCGATGTCGGATGCCAATTCGCCGATCCGACGGCCGTAGTCGGTGTCGAATTCGGTGAGGGTGTCGATGCCGATGGCGATCCGGTTCTCGCGGACGAAGGCGTTCATGTCCTCGTCGGGATCGGCGTGGGTCACCTCGCCGGTGTCGGACACGGTGAACCCGTCGGCGATCGCGTTGTCGACCTCGCGGATCAGATACGCCCGTGCATGGGCGATGTCTGTGGCGGCGTCCTTGGCCTCGTCGGCGATCTGGTTCAGCACATTACGTACCTCGGAGGCGTGGTCGCGTTCTTCGGTGATCCGCATCTGCGCGGCGTCGTGGGTTGCGCCTCGCCACGAGGCGGCGTCGTTCAGTGATCGCTCGACTGCCGCGAGGGACGTGTCGAGCGTCTGAGCCGCGGCCTGTGCGGCCGCGCCTGCGGCCGAGATCGCGTTGGTACTCCATCCGCGCACCGCTGAGATGGTCGGTTTCATCAGCGGGTCGGCACACTGCGTAGGGATGCCGCTGCGCGATCGTCGCGATCGATCGCCATGGCGTTGAACGTGACGAGCGAATCGGCCAGTGTCGCAAGTCGAGCCGAGATCGAGGCGATCGTCGGAACCGCCGAGGTCGACGCCGAGTGAAGTGCCGTCGTCACGTCACTCATCGCACCGGACACCGACGACAGCGCGTCGAGTTTCAGATCCGCCACGACCTTCGATTCACGTCGCCATGCACTCGCGGTCTGTTCGATCTCCTCGGGTCGAACACCGAAAGGTGCTCGGGCAGAGGAGGATTGGTCAGTGTCTGATCGATTAGGGCCGGGTCCAGGAGTAGGGGTGCTGTCCTCGCGGTCCGGCTTCCTCGCTCTGTTGAGGAGTTCGGCCAAACCTTCTCCGATGACATCCGCCATGCCATCGAGCGGCAGTTGAGGTGCTGTCACGTGTCGGTCCCCCTGATGTCACGGTCAGATGTTCCCGTCGGCTGGCACCGACGGCACAGACTCTGACGCACCCAAGGGGGCAAAGGTTCCAAAAATCTTTGGGTTCCAAAGATCTTCTGGGAGTCTCCCGCTCACCACACGCCGGGTGGGCGGAACTGCACGCTCATTCGCGCCCCGACGCCGCGGACTTTCGGCACCGCGTGCTCCCAGGTGCGTTGACAACTCCCGCCCATCACCAACAGATCGCCCGCCGACAACGTGAATTTCAACGACGCTCCGCCTCCGCGCGGACGCAGTGCCAACGGGCGCGGTGAGCCGAGGGAGACGATCGCGACCATCGTGTCGTGCGTGGCGCCACGCCCGAACCGGTCGCCGTGCCACGCAACCGAATCCGACCCGTCGCGATACAGGCACAGGCCCGCGGTCACGAAGCCCTCGCGCAACTCGTCGCGGTAATGCGCTGTCAGGGCCGCTCGCGCGTCGGCGAGTAACGGGTCGGGGAGTTCGTCACTCGCCTGGTAATTGCAGACCAGACGCGGGACGTCGACAACCCTGTCGTACATCCGACGACGCTCTGCCCGCCACGGAACGACGTCGCGCAGAGCGTCGAAGAGGTCGGTGCTGCCTGCGATCCATCCCGGCCGCAGATCTACCCACGCGCCGTTGGTCAGGACTCGACGCTCGACGTGCGATCCGAGATCGCGCAGCCGCGGTGACTCGGCGTCGAGGTCGAAGATCGATCCCTGGACTCCTGCGCTCATGGACGTCAGCCTACACCGATATCGAACGTGTGTTCGCAATGTAGTCGCAGGCGCTCGCGTGGGACGTCGCTCACAATCGCGGCTCGGAGGTGGCACATCGGCCGGAACGATCTGTATACCGGAGCACAAGTGTTAGCAACTAACACTTCTTAGTTGCTACCGGAATGTCGGAGTCTTCTCGAGGGAGTGCACAGATGGCGTCGTTGTTGTTTCGGGTGGGACGGTTCTCGTTCCGCCACAAGTGGTGGGTGATCGGGGCCTGGGTGGTCATCGCCGCGTTGCTCATCGGGCTAGTGGGCGCGTTGAATCCGAAGTTCGCGAAAGACTTCGAGCTTCCAGGAACCGACTCCGGGACCGCGACCTCGCAGGTCGAGGAGTACTTCCCCGAGGCGATGAAGCAGCAATCGCAGGCGTCGACCAGCGTCCTCGTCGCCGCGGACGACGGGCTGGCCGCCCATTCCGGTCAGATCGACGCACTCGTCGCCGACCTGCACACCCTGCCCGACCTCACCGACAAGGCAACGGTGCTGAACCCGGTCACCGTCGCCGCGGCCAAACCCGAGCTCGCGTCGTCGGTTCTCGGTGACGGCGGCAAGGTCGGTTTGATCCAGGTGCGGCAGAACATCGAGCTGACCGACCTCACCGTCGAGAACAAGAAGCAGTTGACCGACATCCTCGAGAAGCATCGGGGCAATGGCCTGCAGGTCGAGGCCACGGGCTCGCTGATGAGTGTCATGGAGGCGGGCGGCAAGGCCGAGCTGATCGGTTTCGCTGTCGCCTTCGTGGTGATGATCGTCGCCTTCGGGGCGCTGGTCGCCGCGTTCATCCCGCTGATCACCGGACTGATGGGCGTGATGATCACCATCATGCTGCTGCGGCTGAGCGCCGAGGTCATGACGGTCAACGAGACCGCGACCGCGATCGTCACCATGCTCGGCATCGCCGTGTCGATCGACTACGCGCTGTTCATCGTCTCGCGCTACCGCGGCGAGGTGAAACGCGGCGGAGACAGGGCCGACGCCGCGGGTCGCGCGGTCGGTACGGCAGGCTCCGCGGTGGTCTTCGCCGGTTTGACCGTGATCATCGCTGTCGTCGCGCTGATGGTGGTCGGGATCCCGCTGATCACCCAGATGGGGGCGGGCGCCGCCGTCGCGGTGTTCATGGCCGTGATCGCCGCGCTCACCCTGATCCCCGCGCTGCTCGGCGCCGTCGGACGTTTCGCGTTCACCCCGCGCATCCCGTGGATCAAGCACGCAGAAGAATCCGACACCGCCGACACCAACGGAGTTCGCTTCGGCCGCATGGTGGTTCGACGACCGATCCCGTTCATCGTCGCGGGTCTCGCGGTGCTGGTGCTCGCGGCGATCCCGGTCGGCAAGCTGCAACTGGGACTCTCGCTCTCCAGCGACGACGAGGCCCCCGCCCAGGCGCTGCTGCAGCGCGGCTTCGGTGAGGGCATCAACGGCCCGCTGCTCGTCGTGCTGCACTCCGAGGACGGCACGGTGGAGAAGGCTGCCACCGAGACCGTCGCGCACATCAAGTCGCTGCCCGACGTCGCCAATGCGTCGACGATGACGTGGCTGGGCAACGGCACACCGCAGCCGAATGTCGGGGCAACCGCCGCGCTGATCTCGGTGACGCCCGAGAGCGCGCCGTCGGATCAGGCGACGCACGACCTCATGGAGCAGATCCGCGCGTTCAGCCCCGAGGCTCAGCGGGCGGGGGCAGAGCTGCACGTCGGTGGCCAGACGGCGATCATGTCCGACCTGTCCGCCAAACTCGACAAGGCGCTGATCCCATATCTGATCGTGGTGGTCGGGTTGGCATTCCTGATCATGATCGCGGTGTTCCGGTCGATCTGGGTCCCGCTGATCGGAACGATCGGCTTCATCTTCTCGGTGTTGGCGACGTTCGGTGTGACGGTCGCGATCTTCCAAGAGGGTTGGTTCGGTCTGATCGACAACACCAAGCCGATCCTGTCGTTCCTCCCGATCTTCCTGATCGGCGTGGTGTTCGGCCTCGCGATGGACTACCAGGTGTTCCTGGTGACGCGAATACGCGAGGAGTACATCCACGGGATGAGTGCGAAGGACGCGATCATCGCCGGCTACCGGCACGGTGCGCGTGTCGTCACATCGGCGGCGATCATCATGATCAGCGTGTTCGCCGCGTTCATGCTCTCGCCCGACACGACGGCCAAGATGCTCGGCTTCTCGCTGGCAACAGCGGTCCTGTTCGACGCCTTCATCATTCGCATGATGGTCGTGCCCGCTGTGATCACTTTGCTGGGCGATAGGGCATGGGGTCTGCCACGATGGCTGGACAAGCTGGTTCCCAACCTCGACATCGAGGGTGAGAAGGTGCGCGACCGAGGCATCCCGCAGGCGAGCACCGACGAACCTCGCGAGGTGGCCGCGGCGTCGAGTTGAGCGGACTGGGATAAAGAGTAGATAGGGAGAGCACTGCGATGACCGAGGCGACGAGTACGGCAGCGATGGCTTCCGCGCCCGCCTCGGTCTCGCATGCGCCAGCCGCCCCGGTGCCGCCGATCGGGTTGCGCGAGAAGCACAAACGTCGTACCAGGGCGGCGATTCGGGCGGCGGCGATGGAACTCTTCGACGCCAACGGCTACGCCCAGACGACGGTCGCCCAGATCGCCGAGGCGGCCGACGTCTCGCACACCACCTTCTTCCGTTACTTCCAATCCAAGGAGCAGGTGGTCATCAGCGATGACCTCGACGACGAGTGGCAGGCGGTCCTCGAGGCAATCCCGCCGGGGCTCGGCCGATTCGATCTGCTCCGCGCGATGGTGCGGGGACTGGTCGAGTTGGTGTTGGCCGACGACTGGGCGTCGGACCCGGCTCGCATGAAGCTCATCCAGTCCGAGCCCGCGCTGCTGCTGGTCAATCAGATCGAATCCGACCGCGCGATCTCGGAGGCGGCAGATTTCATCGCCGACTATCTCGGCGTGGAGCGCGACAATCCACGGTTACGCGTCTTCATCGCGGCGGTCGGCGGCATGATATTCCACATCGCCAACGGCACCGAGGACGTGCGCGACGGCAGATTCCTCGAGACGCTTCTCGAGGCGATCGACCTGCTGGAGCAGGGCCTACCGCTGTGAGTTCGCGCGCTACGCAGACGTGCCGAGTGCGCTGGTCGCTGCGTCGACCGTGCGTGCCGCTTCGTCGGGATTGATGCGCGCGAGGCACTGCGCAGCGATGATCGCGGCGACGGTGAGTCGTGTGTGATGGTCGACGATGTTCGACGACGCGTCGGGCATGCGTGCCGCGATGCCGCGTCGGACAGCGTCGGACAACATCGCCCGATAGTTCTCGATGACGCTGTGCACCGCATCGTCGGCGCCGATCGGTGTCGCCGACGCGGTGAGTATGAGGCATCCCGACGGCGTCGCAGCGTCGGCCGCCGACGCTGCCGTGATGGCGTCGCGCAGTTCCGAGAGGTACGAGCAGATGGCGTCGGGGTGCACGTCGTCGCGGTTCAGCTCGGTCAGCAGCGGTGTGACGATGGTGGTCAGGTAGTCGTCGACCGCGGCGTCGAACAGTCCGCGCATGCTGCCGAACGCGTGATAGATGCTGGAGCGGCCGACACCTGACGCGGACTCGACGTCGGCAACCGAGACGTCGCTGAAACCCTTCTGCCAGAACAGGTCTCGAGCAGAAGCGATGAGTTCGGTCGAATCGAACGTTGCTGTGCGTCCCACGGCTGCCTCCTCGCACTGATTTTGCAACGATCATTCTACTATGCCTATAGTGCAATGAACAGTCCAGAATGTGCCCTGAACCAGAATGTGCCTTGACTGCGCACGCACACCGAGGAGAGTGGAGACATGACCGCAACCAGTACCCAGATCCAGTTGGTGTCCCGTCCGGTCGGATGGCCGAAGCAGTCCGATTTCCGCACCGTGACAGTCGTTCTCGACGATCTCGAGCCGGGTGAGGTGCGCGTGGCCAACGAGTTCATGTCCGTCGACCCGTACATGCGCGGGCGGATGATCGACACCCGCAGCTATGTTCCGCCTTTCAAGCTCGACGAGACGATGACCGGGGGCGCTGTGGGGCGCGTCGTCGAATCTCGCTCCGATGACGTGCCGGTCGGCGCGTTGGTGCTGCATCAGTACGGTTGGCGCGACGTCGCGCAAGGTCCGGCGAAGGCGTTCACCGTGCTACCGGAGCCGCCGTCAGATGCCAACGGCGACAGGGCGTTCGACTCGTCGCTCTATCTCGGTGTGCTCGGCATGACGGGTCTGACCGCCTACGTCGGCCTGACCGAGATCGCGAAGATGAAGCCGGGCGACATCGTGTTCATCTCCGGCGCCGCGGGTGCCGTGGGGACCGCCGCGGGCCAGATCGCACGACTGCTCGGCGCCAAGGCGGTCATCGGCTCGGCGGGTAGCGACGAGAAGGTCGAATTGCTCACCGGCCGTTACGGATTCGATGCTGCGGTCAACTACAAGGACGGCCCGATCCGCAAGCAGCTGCGCGCAGCCGCTCCCGACGGCATCGACGTCTACTTCGACAACGTCGGCGGCGACCACCTCGAGGCAGCCCTCGACGCATTCAACGACGGCGGGCGTGCGGCGCTCTGCGGGGCGATCGTCAGCTACAACTCCACCGAGCGGGTCCCCGGCCCGGACAACATGTCCAACATCATCACCCGCGCACTGACGCTGACCGGCTTCACCGTGGGGCATCACTTCGACAAGGCTCCGGAGTTCACCGCCAAGATGTCGGAGTGGCTTGCGGCCGGCGACGTGGTCTTCGACGAGACCGTCGTCGACGGCATCGACCACGCGATCGACGCCTTCCTCGACATGATGCGCGGCGCGAACGTCGGAAAGATGGTCGTGCGTCTGTAGGTGAGGGCTGTCGGGTGACGGTCAGAGTGTCCGCAGCCGCCGCGCGGCCTCGGCGATGACGTCGTCGCGTTTGGAGAATGCGAAGCGCACCATGTGTTTCCACGGCTCCTTGTCGTCGGCGAAGACGCTGACCGGCACCGCCGCGACCCCGATCCGCTCGGGTAGTGTGCGGCAGAACTCGACGCCATCGTCGTACCCGAGCGGCCGCGGGTCGGCGCAGACGAAATAGGTTGCCTCGCTGCGATGTACGTCGAACCCGGAGTCGACGAGCGCGGAGGTGAGGAGGTCACGCTTGGCCTCGAGCTCTGCCGCGGACTTGCGCACCCACTCCATCTCGTTGTCGAGTGCGACGGCAACCGCGGGCTGAAAGGGTCCCGACCCGACGTAGGTCATGAACTGCTTGGCCGCGCGTGCCGCCGCGACCAGTTCGGGCGGGCCGCTGATCCAGCCGACCTTCCAGCCGGTGCAGTTGAATGTCTTTGCGGCGCTGGAGATTCGCAGGGTTCGTTCGCGCATTCCGGGTAGCGTCGCCAGCGGGGTGTGGGTGCGGCCGTCGAACAGGAGGTGCTCGTACACTTCGTCGGTCACAGCGACGACGTCGTGCTCGATGCACAGGCGCGCGATCTCGGCGAGGTCATCGTCGGAAAGCACCGTCCCGGTGGGGTTGTGCGGTGAATTGACCAGCACGACAGAGGTGTTCGGTCCGAAAGCGTCGGCAAGCCGTTCGCGGTCGAGCCGGAATCCGTCGCCGTCGGCGATGAGCGGGACGACGCGTCGAACCCCTCCCGCCATCGCAACCGTTGCGGCATAGGAGTCGTAGTACGGCTCGATCATCACCACTTCGCGCCCGGGCTCGACCAGCCCGACGATCGCGCCCGCGATGGCCTCGGTGGCGCCGACGGTGATGAGCACCTCGGAGTCGGCGTCGTAGTCGAGACCGTAGTGCTCACGCTGGTGCCGCGCGACGGCGTGACGCAGCGCGGGGACACCGATGCCCGGCGGGTACTGGTTGTGTCCGGTCGAGATCGCGTCCTTCGCGGCGGCCAACATCGATGCGGGCCCGTCGGTGTCGGGGAAACCCTGGCCGAGGTTCACTGCATCGTGAGCCACGGCCAGCGCCGACATCTCGGCGAAGATCGTGCTGGAGAACGGACGAAGGCGCTCGACGGTCATGGGGTCAAGGCTAACCGTGGATCAGTCCACGGACTCCTCGCCGATGGCCGGGCCGAGCAGGTCGTCGGCGTCGGTGATGCGGTACGCGTAACCCTGCTCGGCGAGGAAACGCTGCCGGTGGGCGGCGTAGTCGGCGTCGAGGGTGTCGCGCGACACCACCGAATAGAAGTGCGCCTGGCCCCCATCCTTCTTGGGGCGCAACAGACGACCGAGTCGCTGTGCCTCCTCCTGGCGAGACCCGAACGTGCCCGACACCTGCACCGCGACCGACGCCTCCGGCAAATCGATCGAGAAGTTCGCGACCTTCGAGACGACGAGCGTCTGCAGCTCTCCCGAGCGGAAGCGGTCGAACAGCGCCTCGCGCTCCTTGTTCTTAGTCGAACCCTGGATCACCGGGGCGTCGAGTTCACGGCCGAGTTCTTCGAGCTGGTCGATGTACGCGCCGATGACCAGCGTCGGCGACCCCGCATGCTTGGCGAGGATCGACTTCACGACGTTGACCTTGGTGTGCGCCGTCGAGCAGAGCTTGTACTTCTCCTCGTTCTCGGCGACCGCGTACTGCAGGCGTTCCTCGTCGGTGAGCGTCACGCGCACCTCGACACAGTCGGCGGGCGCGATCCAGCCCTGCGCCTCGATGTCCTTCCACGGAGCGTCGTAGCGCTTGGGTCCGATGAGGCTGAATACGTCGCCCTCACGGCCGTCCTCGCGCACGAGCGTCGCGGTCAAACCGAGTCGACGCCGCGACTGCAGGTCGGCGGTCATGCGGAACACGGGCGCGGGCAGCAGATGCACCTCGTCGTAGACGATGAGGCCCCAGTCGCGGGAGTCGAACAGATCGAGATTCTTGTACTCGCCCTTCGACTTTCGCGTCATCACCTGATAGGTCGCGATGGTGACGGGACGAATCTCCTTGCGCTCACCCGAATACTCGCCGATCTCCTCCTCGGTGAGCGACGTACGCGCGATGAGCTCACGCTTCCACTGCCGTCCCGCAACGGTATTCGTCACCAGGATGAGCGTCGTCGCCTGCGCTTTGGCCATCGCCGCGGCACCGACCATCGTCTTGCCCGCACCACAGGGCAGCACGACGACGCCCGAGCCGCCCGCCCAGAACGAGTCGGCGGCCATCTCCTGATAGTCGCGCAGATGCCACTCGTCCTGCTCCAGCTCGATCGGATGTGCCTCACCGTCGACGTAGCCGGCGAGATCCTCCGCGGGCCAGCCCACCTTCAGCAGCACCTGCTTGAGCCGACCACGCTCCGACGGATGCACCACGACGGTGTCGTCGTCGATCCGCGCACCGAGCATCGGCGCGACCTTCTTGTTGCGCAGGATCTCCTCGAGGACCGCGCGGTCGAAGCTGACCAGGGTCAGCCCGTGCACCGGACTCTTGACAAGCTGCAGCCGACCGAACCGACCCATCGTGTCGACGATGTCCATGAGCAGCGGCTGCGGGACGGCATACCGCGAAAACGAGACGAGAGCATCGACGACCTGCTCGGCGTCATGCCCGGCCGCGCGCGCGTTCCAGAGCGCCAACGGCGTCACCCGGTAGGTGTGCACATGCTCAGGAGCGCGCTCGAGCTCGGCGAACGGGGCGATCGCTCCACGCGCCGCCGCCGCGTCGGGATGATCCACCTCGAGCAGCAGCGTCTTGTCGGATTGCACGATCAGGGGTCCATCAGTCACCCGCGCCATTGTATAAGGGTTCATCTGCGCGGCTCGTGGCTGCGTCGTGTGCCACCGGCCGACGTGTGTCCCTTATGCCCGTTAAATGACACTGTTCTGCGTGGCTGTCGCGGCGTAGAGTAAGCGGAGCAAACCTCCGGATATGTTCGCGGTACTACGACGCAAGTGGGGATCTCACTCTTCATGTCAACTTCCGAGAAGCCATCTTCTGGGTCGCCAGCTTCCGAAAAGCCGACTCTGGCCGCCGAGCCCGACCCGCGCCGGTGGAAGGCCCTGGTCTTCATCTGCATCGCGCAGTTGATGGTCGTGCTCGACGGCACGGTGGTCCAGATCGCCCTGCCCGACGCCAAGGTCGACCTCGGCATCAGTACGGCCAATCAGCAGTGGGTCATCACCGCGTATGCGCTGGCATTCGGCGGACTGCTGCTCTTCGGTGGTCGCATCGCCGACCTGTGGGGGCGTCGGCGAGCACTGATGGTCGGGTTGGTCGGATTCGCACTCGCCTCGGCGCTCGGCGGCGCCGCGCTGAACCAGAGCATGCTCTTCGGTGCCCGCGCGCTGCAGGGCGCGTTCGGTGCGCTCCTGGCGCCGGCGGCACTGTCACTGCTGACCGTGATGTTCACAGCGCCCAAAGAGCGGGCAAAGGCGTTCGGCATCTTCGGCGCGATCGCCGGCGGTGGAGCAGCGGTGGGACTGCTGCTCGGCGGCCTGTTGACCCAGGTCCTCGACTGGCGCTGGACCATGTACATCAATGTGGTGTTCGCCGCGATCGCACTGTTCGGGGCGATCGTCGAGATCAAGGAGCCGCCCCGCGCCACCGACCACACGCCGGGCCTCGACATCCTCGGCGTGATTCTCGGCGGTAGCGGACTCGCCCTCGTTGTGTACGGCTTCAGCCGCGCCGCCGAAGAGGGCTGGGGCGACACCGGCACCGTCATCTGTCTGATCGCGGCGGTGGTGTTGCTGGTGGCGTTCGTCGCGTGGCAGGCGCGCAGCCCACACCCGCTGCTGCCGTTGCGCGTCGTCGCCAACCGCGCACGCGGTGGGGCATACCTCAGCGTCGCGCTCGCGGTGGTCGCGATGTTCGGGTCGTTCCTCTTCTTGACGCTGTATATGCAAGTGGTGCACCACTATTCGCCGCTGAGCGCGGGCGTGGCGTTCCTCCCGATGGTCGGCGGCATGCTGGTCGGGTCGACGCAGATCGCAGCCCGGCTCATCACGCGGGTACCGCCGAGATACCTACTCGTGCCGGGTGCACTGCTCGCCGCGTGCGGGATGTTGCTGCTCAGTCAGATCTCGGCCGAGTCGACGCGGTACTGGACCGTGATCTTCCCGGCGCTGTTCCTGCTCGGCATGGGTATGGGCACGGTGTTCATGACGTCGATCAACCTGGCCACCTACGGCGTCGAACCGCGGGATGCCGGCGTGGCGTCGGCCATGGTCAACACCTCGCAGCAGGTCGGCGGCGCCATCGGCACCGCGCTGCTGAACACGATCGCCGCGACGGCGGCGGCGTCGTACGTGACCAGCCACATGGCGTCGGTTCGCGGACCCGCCGACGCGCAATCGCTGCAGGCGGAGGCGATGGTGCACGGGCAGAGCATCGGCTTCTACGTCGCGGCGGCGATCCTGGTTGGCGTGGCGCTGGTCGCCGGTTTGCTCATCGACGTCAAACGGCCGATCGGTGAGGCACACGGCGCCGAGACAGAGACGGCGCTGGCCTAGCTGTCGAGCAACTCGACGCTGGTGACGCGGTGCAGGGTGAAGTGCTGCTCGTCGTCTGAGCCCTCTTCGGTGCCGACGAGTTGTCCGGCACCGAGCAGCCGGGGTGTGACGACGTGTCTGCTGGCCGAGCCGTGGGCGTCGACGTAGCCGACGAGTAGACGTCGGTTCGCACGAAGCGCCAATTGGATGAGGGCAGTGGTGGATTCGCCACCGCCGACGGCGCGTACCGGTGCGGCGTCGGATTTTCCGGGAGTCGCCGGGGTTGCCCGCGTCGCCCTGTCGTGGGAGCGCATGCGGCTCACCACCGATTGCAGCTGTTCCGGGGTCGGTGTCGAGCGTCGGGGTGTCGGGCGTCGACGCCCCCGTCCCGACGACACGCGACTACCGCGCTCGCGCAAGTCGACGAGCGAGCCGGATGAATCCTCGCCCGCGGGAGCAAATCCCGCGTCCCGGAGTCGGTCGATGACCGTGCGAACCTCCGACGGCGAGATCGCTACCGTCGGTGCGAGTGCGCGCAGTGCGAGGTGTTCGGCTGCGTCGCTACGCAATACGGCGGCGAGCATCGTCGGGTCCTCGCATCGGATGAACGACGACGCGATGCCGACGCGGAGCTGCCCGTGCTTACGTGCAACGTCTTCGATCAGATAGGTCAGCGACTGCGGAACCGGCGTCGACGAATGGGCGGTGAACATCGTGAGCAGTTCGCTGCTGGTCTTGCCCGCGTCGAGAGCTCGTCGGACGCTCGCCTCCGAGACGCGATACACCGATGCGGCGCCGCCGGATTCGAGGTCGGCGACCAACTCGACCTGGTCGCTGAGCTCCGGGGTCATCGGGCCGGGAACGGTGAGCGTGAGGTCGGCCTGGGTCAGGAAGTGGTCGACGGGTTCTGGCAGCGCCTTACGCATCGCGGCGAGCACCTGCGAGTCGACGGCCTCGGGGTCGGTGTCCGACAACGCGACTCGACCGATCGAGGTCAGTGACTGATGTGCGATCACTCCGAGGCTCTGTGCCTCGGCAAGCGTTTCGCCGACGACGCGCGGGGAGAGTCGACGTATCCGATGCGGATGTCGCCAGGCGAGTGATGCGGTGACCGTATCGATGGAAAACGGTGTGGCACCGTCGAGTTCGGTGAGCAGGTCGAGGATGAGATGACGCTGCACGGGCGCGGTCGCGTCGTAGAGCTCCGACGAGAGCGCTGGATACGCGTTGCCGTCGCGGTCGGGTTCGCCGACCTGCCACGCGCGTCGCGGCATCGACAGCCACGCGTCGAGCAGTGTGGCCCACTGCCTTTCGGGTGCCGAGTGCAGCCAGGTATCGGCCGACGACGTCGGTGCGAACGCCTGCTCACCCCGATCTCCCGCCGGTGGGGGATCGGGAAACCCGACGTCGATGAGACGTGCGTGGCCCAGGAGTTCGACGAGGAACGAGACGCGTTTCTGGTCCAGCCCGGTTACCTTTGCGAGCCTGCGCAATTCGCGGACACCTAGCGCACCTGAGCGCAGCACCGCTGCGGGTGCCCGTCCCAGCACGTCGAGCAGCGCCGTGGTGTGGCGGATGAGTTCGAGCGCCTCACCACCTGCGGCGGCGTCGACGGCTTTGGCGCCGAACCGCAGTGACGCGTGTTCGTCGGCGAGGCCTGGGGGCGCGAGAGTGTCTGTGTGCAGCGGAGGTTCGCCGCGGATGAGCGCTGCGACCATCGGCGGTAGTTCGACGGTCTGGTCGTCGATACGTGCGAGGAGGCCGAGCGCGATGAGCCGAGCGACCGGACTGTCCGGATCTGCACCGGGTGCTGCGTCCCGACTTCGTCCGAGCGCGGGGCCTCGCGACAGTGTCGTCAGCAGATCGCGCTGGCGCTCGTCAATGCCGTCGATCAGCTTCTGCACGTCGTCGGGCGTCAGGTGGGCGAGAGGGCCGGTGAGGTGCAGCGCTTTCCACGGCAGGGCCGAGGCGAGGTGTGCGCCCGCGGTGAGTGAATCGGCGACGCCCCAGAACACCGCGCGACGTCGTAGATCGTCGATGCGTCGGGTGATCTCGGCGGACTCGGCACGGTTCGACAGCGCTTTCACGAGGGTATCGGCGTCGACGTTGGCGGGTACCCGCGCGACGCCCGGACCGGTGGAGAGCGCGATGAACTGCTCGATCACCGCCAGCGTCAGCAGATCGAGTTCCTCACCCACGAGCGCGATCGACGCCGCGGCGAGCGCACGCTGAGCGAGCACCGAGGTCCCCTGCGGCGGCGGGGAGGCGAGGTCGGGGCGAAGCGACAGCAGATCGCGCAGGTCGTCGTCGGTGCGCGCGGCCAGATCGTCGGCCAGGCCGATCCGCTGGTCGTCCGTGCTCATTCGATCAAGTCTAGTGGTCGAACCAAAACAGCAGGCGAGTCGTCGGACAGCGGGTGGCATGGCACAATATGCCCGTGGCTGAGAAGGAAAAGAAGAACCATTACGTCGACAACGGCTGGCCTCGTCATGACGACGGCAGCGTCCCCGACCACGCGGTCTCGGAGTTCGCGGCGGAGATCCCCGGTGCACTCTCGCCGTTCGGCGATGTCGAGTTCCCGCTGCCTGCTGACAAGGTCAACTACGTCCAACCGAAGACCGTCGTCAATCGCTGACGACGTGACGTCGACCTGATGCCTCCCCGGCACGCGAGCGGCCAAGACGAGACGTCGAATCCCTCTCGTCTTTCGCACCTCGACTCGACGGGTGCTGCGCGGATGGTCGACGTCGGCGACAAGACCACGACACGACGACGCGCTGTCGCCGCAGGTACCTTTCACACGACCACCGAGGTCATCGACCTACTGCGCGATTCCGCGCTGCCCAAGGGCGACGTTTTGGCCACCGCCCGCATCGCAGGAATCATGGCGGCCAAACGCACCGACGCACTCATTCCGCTGTGCCACCAGTTGGCGCTGTCGGCGGTCGACGTCGACTTCACCGTCGCCGACGATCACATCGACATCGTGGCCACCGTCGAGACAGCCGGGAAGACCGGCGTCGAGATGGAAGCGCTCACGGCGGTCGCAATCGCAGGACTGACCCTGCACGACATGACCAAGGCCGTCGATCGACGCGCCAGCACGGGGGAGATCCGACTTCTCGAGAAGTCGGGCGGCCGGTCGGGAACCTGGACTCGCGCCCGAGCGACAGACGAGAAAAATGACTGACGAGAAGCTCGTGGCCCGCGTCGTCGTGGCGTCGACACGCGCAAGCCGCGGCCTCTACGTCGACCGCAGCGGCCCGATCATCGCGGAGTGGCTCACCGCCCGCGGATTCGTCGTCGACGAGGTCGACGTCGTCGCAGATGGCGCACCGGTCGGCGACGCGATCCGCGCCGGGATCTACGCCTCCGACGCGCTCGTGATCACCACGGGCGGAACGGGTCTCACCCCCACCGACCGCACCCCGGAGGAGACGCGAGCATTGCTCGACGTCGAGATCCCGGGTCTTGCCGACGCGATTCGCAGCTCGGGACTTCCGACGGTGCCCACGGCGATCCTCTCGCGCGGTGTCGCAGGCGTGGCCGGCCGCACGCTCGTCATCAACCTGCCGGGGTCGACCGGCGGAGTCCGCGACGGTCTCGACGTACTCGACGGCGTCCTCGACCACGCGCTCGACCAGCTCCGCGGTGGCGATCACCCGCGGAGCGACGAATGACCGTGCGAGTCGTGAAGGCCGCTCTCGCCGCCGACCCCATCGACCTTCCATCTCACGAACAACTCGTCACCGACGCCGCTGCAGGCTCGGCCGGCGCGGTCGTCGGGTTCGCGGGCGCAGTGCGCAATCACGACGGAGATCACGCGTCGGCGGTAACCAAGCTGTCGTACTCGTCGCATCCGAGCGCACCCGAGGTGCTCGCCGAGGTGGTCGACGAGGTGTCGGCGTCGGTCGCGGGAGTTCGCGCGGTGGCCGTGTCGCATCGCGTGGGCGAACTCGACGTCGGCGACGTGGCTTTCGTCGTCGCCGTGGCGGCCGACCATCGGGCGCCCGCATTCGAGCTGTGCGCGCGCCTCGTCGACGAGGTCAAGGCCCGCCTGCCCGTGTGGAAGCACCAGGTGTTCGCCGACGGTTCCGACGAATGGGTCGGCTCGGCCTAGAGATTGGAAGTCGGCTCCGCCTAGAGATTGGAAAAGGACCCCGCACGGCCGTTATGGCGTCGTGCGGGGCCCTTCGTCTCGGGGTCCGGCGGTCAGTGCAGCCGGGACTCGGGCGAGATCGCTCAGGGGAGCGGGATCAGGCCCTTGTTCTGGTTGTAGATCTTCAGCTGGTCCGGGGTGAGCTGGTAGCCGCTGTCCTTGGCTGCCTTCCAGAGGTTCTTGACCTCGGGGCTGACGTTGGCGGCGTCGAGCGCGCCGTCGACCTGGCCCTTGACGTCATCGGTGCTCTTGGCCTCGGGAGTCTTCTCCAGCGGGGTCTGCGGCTGCGCCTCGGGCTTCACCTCAGGCTTGGGGGCCTGCAGCGGCTTGGGCGAGTCGGTGGGAGCGGTGCGCGGGGTCGAGCCCGACAGTCCGGTGCCACACACCGGCCATGCGCCCTTGCCCTGCGATGCCAGCACGCGCTCTGCAACGGCGATCTGCTGCTCCTTGGAGGCCTGATCGGCGCTCGGTGCGTATGCGGTGCCACCGTGGCCCGCCCAGGTGCTCGGGCTGAACTGCAGTCCGCCCTGGTAGCCGTTTCCGGTGTTGATGGCCCAGTTGCCGCCGGACTCGCACTGTGCGACCTGGTCCCACTCGGAGTCGGAGGCTGCGTGCGCTGAACCGGTGCCGAGCAGAGCGGCTCCGCCGCCGAGCACTGCGCCGGTGAGGGCGACCTTCGCGAAGGTCTTGGTGGTCGTGTTGGTCGTCGACTTGCGATGACGTCCGGCCATGAGTTTTCTTTCCTCTCTCCACGCGCCTACGAAGTCAGCTGTCGGGTTCGAACGAGAGGTTGCTCGGTCCGTGGTCGCCGTGGCGGCCGGTGGACTTAACCCCAAGGGCATCCGGGTCTGGATGTCCGTATCTCCGTCGGAGATGTTGGGTCCCCCGTCCTCGTTCCTGAGTTTGTTGTTCGTCATTCGATCGGGGGAACGAGGCTTGGCGCGCCCGGTCGAATGTTGTGTTCTTTTGGCTGTCCTGTGATCTCCCTGGAGGAGACTGTTCGTACAGTACGACGGATGCGCCGCTGAATCACCCTCGTCCGCAAGTTGTTTTTTGGGCTGCGCGTGGGACTTTGGACCCAATTCCGTCGTCATCGCTGCTCAACCCGACGATGGTCGGTTCGTGTCCATCCCGTTATCGGCTCGTTATGTGACTAAGGTCACATGGCCTCGGACGCCTCAGCCGCCGGCAAATGGCGGTAGAACGTCGATCGTCTCGCAGTCGCCGAGAGGCGTCGTGCGGTCGCAGACGGCGATCGCGTCCCGCAGATATGAGCACCGGGCGAGCACGCGCGTGAGGTCGGGGTGGTCGACAACCAGGGCGCGTTCGAGGTCGCCGAGCGTCGCGTCGGCCGGCACGTCGATCTCGGTCAGATCGGTGCCCGCGGCGGCACGTGCGGCCGCGAAGAACCGAACGGTCAGCGTCATCGAGTCGCTCACCCTCCGATGGCCGACATCGGGCGGTCGGGTTGACGAAAGTCCGTGGTGTTCACCGCATGTCCCGCAGCCTTGTGCCACATGTCACCCCGCCAGCGTCGCGCGATCTCGGCGTCGAGGGCGGTTTCGCTGAGCCCACCGCGCAGCGCGGGCATCAGTGACGTCTCGGCGTCGGCGAACAAGCAGTTGCGCAGGGCGCCGTCGGCGGTCAGTCGGGTGCGGTCGCAGTCGCCGCAGAATGGCCGCGTCACCGACGCGATCACCCCGACGCGGGCTGTCTGTCCCGTCGGGTCGGTGTGCCCCCGCACGAGCCACGTGGCCGCCGGTGCCCCGCCGCGCGGGCGGGGATCGGGGTCGAGTTCGAAGGTCCGACGCAGCGTCGTGAGGATCTCGTCCGCCGTGACCATCGCGCCGCGGTCCCACCGGTGATCGGCGTCGAGCGGCATCTGTTCGATGATGCGCAGCTGGTAGCCCTCGCCGAGGCAGAACCGCAGCAGGTCCGGTAGGCCCGCGAGGTCGTCACGGTTCGGCACGACCGCGTTGACCTTGACCGGCTGGAGTCCCGCGTCGCGGGCTGCGGCGAGCCCGTCAAGCACGTTCGAGAGCCGGTCACGGCGAGTGATCTGCGCGAAGCGGGCGGGGTCGATGGTGTCGAGTGAGACGTTGATGCGGTGCAGGCCTGCGTCGGCGAGTGCCTGTGCGCGGTGTCGCAGCCCCAGACCGTTGGTGGTCAGAGCGAGTTCCGGCGCTTCGGGCATGTTCGACGCCGCGGCGATCAATTCCTCGAGGTCGCGGCGCAGCAGCGGTTCGCCGCCGGTGAAGCGGATGCGTCGGATACCGAGGTCGCGCACGGCGACGGTGAGCACCCGCACGAACTCGTCGGTGGTCAACAGATCCTCGGACGGCAACCAGTCCAGACCTTCGGCAGGCATGCAGTAGGTACACCGCAGATTGCAGCGGTCGGTCACCGATACCCGCAGATCAGAGGCAACGCGACCGAACGTGTCGATCAATGGCCCCGACGACGGCGCGTCGTCGTCGCGTACGGAGCGCGGGGTGATCGGAAGTCCGAGGTCGATGATGCTCATGTCGGCCCGGTCGTCGTCGGTTGCAGTCGCGGGCGTGCTTCGAGCGCACGGAACGTGCTGGCGTGAAAGACGAGCGGTTCGACGTCCGGATCGCAGTCGAGTGCGTCTATCTGCAGCAACACGACGGTGTGATCGCCCGCGGGTACCTCGCTGTGAATGTGGCAGGACAGTTGCGCCGCGGAGTCGGGCAAAAACAGCGCGCCGTCGTCTGTGGCCCGCGGGGTGGTGCCGTCGAATCGATGTTCAGCGGGCCCGGCGAGTTGACGACACAGCGCCGACTGCGTGTGCGAGAACACGCTCACGCCGAGCGCGGGTGCCTCGCGCAGCCGCGGCCACGTCGTCGAGGTGTTCTGTACGCAGACCGAGACCAGTGGGGGGTCGAGTGAGACTGTCGTGAACGCCGACGCCGCCATGCCGAGCGGGGCGTCGGCGGTGCCGAGGCAACACACCGCGACAACTCCGGTGGGAAAGCAGCTGTATGCACGCTTGAGTGCGCCGGGCTCGGACACCGGCGACAGAGCACCGAACGCACTGCGGCTCGCGTCGCCCTGACTCGTCATTTCACGCGCCGCCCGGAGCGGAGCGCGTAGACGATGCCGAGGAGGAAACCGATCGGAGTGCACATCGCCAGCAGGTAGACCCATGTGGGAGCGGTACCGCCATCATCGACGGCAGGCATCACGAACAGCGCGATCAGCGCGACAATTCCGACGCCGAACACGATCCCCGCGAGGACGAGAAGAGCCGTGGACGATTTCTTCTGCATACCTCAACGGTAGAACACATTCGAGAGTCGCTGCTCCGGACCGAATGTGAGGTGACTGTGCAGCAGGCCATTGGCTAGAATGGTGGGTAACCAGGCGCCCTGCTCATCTGATTGTCGTGGGTTGGGCGTCTTTTGCTGTGACAGGGCAACTGTTGTGAACGAGAAGCCAGTTGTTACGGCAAGACCCGCTGCGGTAGATGACCGCGGTGGTGAGACCGAGCGAAGATGAGGGTGAGCACAGTGCCGACCGGCAAGGTGAAGTGGTACGACGCGGAGAAGGGCTTCGGCTTTCTTGCTCAGGAGAGCGGGGAGGACGTCTATGTCCGCTCGTCCGCGCTGCCCGAAGGCGTCGAGGCTCTCAAGCCAGGCCAGCGCGTCGAATTCGGCATGGCTGCCGGTCGTCGTGGGCCGCAGGCACTGACCGTGACCGTGCTCGAACCCGCCCCGAGCGTCGCGAAGAACACCCGCGGGGCCGCGCGCAAGGAACAGCAGGCCAAGCGGCACAGCCCCGACGAGTTGCACGGCATGGTCGCCGACCTCATCACGCTGCTCGAGGGCAAGGTGCAGCCCGACCTGCGCAAGGGGCGCTACCCGGATCGCAAGACGGCGCAGCGCATTTCTGAGGTCGTGCGGGCCGTCGCCCGCGAACTCGACGCCTGACCCGACCCGCTATCCCGTTGCCGACGGTTCCTCGACACGCTCGCTTGGCGCGCTCGGGTTCTGCGGCGACGGCTGCTTGACGCGAAATCCGTCCGGGGTGGTGTTCAGTGCGAGCACCCCGCGCGCAACCTGGAACTGGCCGTCGACGACGACCGCAGACAGCGGCTGCACCTCGATGTTGACGAGCACCCGATCGGGCCGTGACGGCAGTTCGAGGGTGAAGGCCGATCCGCTCGTCTTGTACTCGGGCGTCGGGTCGGGGTTGATGATCACTCCGTTGCGGTCGGCGTAGAGCAGGTAGAGCAGCCACGGGTGGTCGGAAATGTTCTCCGACACCGACAGCATGGCGCTCTGCCCGATGGGCAACGGAGCGTGTTGGCCGCGCAGCGCCTGGTCCTGGTCGGCTGTGCAGTTCTGCATCAGTACGTCGCACCATTCAGTCGGCTTCACGGTGATGAGTTGGTCGTCGATTGCGACGTGCAGATATCCGCGCTCGTCATGATGCTTGCCGACGACCAGAGCGCTCACGATGCCGCCGACCACGCCCGTGAACACCACCGCCACGATCGCGATGATCGCGACTGCCTTCTTCTCACCGCTGTTGAATTGCACGGTTCAATGATGGCCTGTGCCGTGACCGCTCGGGTGGACAGGTCCGTGTGGCGGTCTGCTCGGCTGCGGCCGGGTGGGCGCTTCCGATGGTCTCGGGTGGGCTGTTTCGGGTCGCTCACCAGCGCGGAAAGCCCGCTCGGTCGGGTGGGTGAATCGCGTGGTGTCGGCGGCGGCGAACGAGACGGTCGGAGCCGCCTGGTCGGGACGGTGGCCTCCGAAGCCGGGAACCAGCGTCGACCCGCGAGTGGTCATCACGGTCTGCGCCAACCCGAGGCCGAGGAGCACGGCGACGACGGTGAACCCGATCCACAGCTTCGGCGGAAGCAGCACGCCCAGCGCGGCGCCGAATACCCAGCACAGCTGTAAGACGGTCTCTGAGCGGCCGAAGGCGGATGCTCGGGAACGTTCGGGAAGGTCGTCCTGGATCGATGAATCGAGGCACACCTTGCCGATCGCGCTGGTCCCGGATGCGACGAAGCCGGCGACCACCGCGAGCAGGACGTTGCCGAAGATCGCGGCGAGCACTGCGACGACGAAGCAGGCGGCGGTCGCCCACACGATCACCTTCGGGGGATTCTTCAGCTCCAGCCGAGTCCCGACCCCGTTGCCGATCGCGTTGCCGACCCCGGCTGCCGCGCCGACCGCGCCGAGCAGGGCGAGTTGCATCCACCCGCTGTGCGAGCCCTGCGACTTGGCGTAGAACGCGATGTAGAGCGTCATGAAGCCGGTGAGGATGCGGATCGTCCCGTTGCCCCACAGACCAGCGACGACGGTCCGGCCCAGCGGCTGCCGCATGGTCTTGGCGATCTCGCGTGCTCCGCGCCTTGCGCGAGAGGTGCGCCCCGAACCCGACCCGGCCTCGGGTTGATGCGGCTCGTGGTAGGTCAGGCTGGTCGGCACCTCGCCCTCGGTGACCTCGACCCACGACGGAATGCGCAGGCACAGGTAGGCGCCGACCACCGAGATGATCGCCAGCCACACCATCGCACCCGGGATATGGATCGGAAGCGCTCTGGCCAGCACCACCTCGAACAGCGCGGCGACCGCACCACCGATGATCGTCCCGCCGATCAGCCCGAACGTCGTGAGTCGGGAGTTGACGCGCGGAAGGTCGATGCTCGGTGGCACCACACGTGGCGTCACCGCCGACTTCAGCACCCCGAACGATTTGGAGAGCACCAGCAAACCCAGTGCGCACGGGTAGAGCACCCAAGGGTCGTACTGCAGTTGCTGCGTGGCGGGGTTCCAGGCGACGTTGCTGATGATGAGCAGCGCGAGCACGGTACGCAGGCCGAACGTCGTGGCCATCGCGATGCGTCGACCGTGTTGGAGACGGTCGAGCATGGGCCCGATCACCGGGGCGATCAGCGCGAAGGGAGCGATCGTCAGCGCCAGATACAGCGCGACGTTCGTCTTCGACTCGCCGGTCGCGGCCGCGAAGAACAGCGTGTTGGCCAGTGCGACGGCCATCGCGGCGTCGACCGCGAAGTTGGCGATCACCGGCAGGGTCAGCGCCGTCAGCCCCGACTTGTCGGCGCCGTCGGCCGTCGCGGCCTGATAGATCTTGTCGACGCCGCGCCCGGTCAGTTCGCGTCCGCGCATCGCGGCCACGCGCATGACCGTGATCTTCTTCGGACCCTTGGCCGACGCAGCGGACGCGGAGTCGTCGGGCATCGCGCGCGTGGCGCCGACGGTCGGCGACTCGTCGAGGGGAGGCAGGTGCGGATTGTGCGTACGGGGCGGCAGGTAGGCCTCGCCGACGGATGCGTGGGCACGACCGCGTTGCCGACCGTCGCCCGCGGGATAGTTCGCGCTGCCCGGGTGGGCCGCTGGGCGTCGTCGGCTGTACTCGTCGATGCGCGAGGTCTCGCTCTCGGGTACTGGCGTTGTCGGGGGGTCGTCGTTCGATCGGCCCCCGTCGGCCCGCCTCCATCGGATCACCCGATCAATTGTTCCTCATCGGTGTGACTGTGTGGCGCAACCGTCGATCGTGTGGGGCGCCACAGCGCGTCGAGGTGGGCGGTTGGCCTGGCGCGGCGTCGATATTGCACACTGGAACAGTGATCGCAGTGACCGGAAACCAGCTCCTGCTCGACGCCGTCGAGTCGGCTCGCTCAGCGCTCGAAGCCGACGGGGAGCATCCGGGCGACCACCGCGCCGCCATCGCGGAGGGGGAGTGGGCCGTCGCCCACTACTTCGACTCCGACATCCCCGGCTACCAGGGGTGGCAGTGGTGTGTCGTCGTCGCGGGCTCCCCGAACAGCGACGAGGTGACGATCAGCGAGACCGCGCTCCTACCCGCCGACGGTGCGCTGCTCGCGCCCGACTGGCTGCCGTGGTCGCAGCGCGTCGAGTCGGGCGATCTGCATCCCGGCGATGTGCTCGCCGCCGAGGACGACGACCCGCGCCTGGTGCCCAACCAGATCGACACCGGCGACGAGTTCCTCGCCGATGACGACGACGTCGCGCAGGTGGCGGGCGAACTCGGACTCGGCCGACGACGCGTACTCAGCCGCGAGGGACGTGACGACGCCGCGCAACGCTGGTACGACGGCGACTTCGGTCCCGAGTCGGAAATGGCTCAGGCCGCACCGTTCTCGTGCGGGACCTGCGGCTTCTACATTCCCCTCTCCGGCGCGCTGCGGGCTGCGTTCGGCGCGTGCGCCAACGAACTCGCCGCAGACGGCCGCGTGGTGTCGGCCGAGTACGGCTGCGGCGCACACTCCGACGTCGAGCCGCATCGGGGCGAGGGATCGCCCGCGTACGAGGCATTCGACGACGGCGTGCTCGAGATCGTCTGAGAACGGCCGACCCTGACGACCGACCGGCGCGACAACGACGACCCGTTCGGGACGGGGCGCCTGCGCGCAGCCACCCTCGATGCCTGGCGCTCGTCGCCGACCCGGCTGGTCGAAGACAGCAACGCCGAGGACGACCTGGTCACCGTCGGCTACCGCGACCGACTGTTCACCGAGCTCGCAGTCAACGCCGCAGACGCGGCAGCCGTCTCGAAATCGCCTGCGCGCATAGCCGTCTGGCTCGACGACCGCGAACTGCACGTCGCCAACACTGGTGCTCCGCTGAGCGCAGATGGCGTGCGTTCGCTTGTTGCGCTGCGGGCATCGGCGAAATCCGACGACACCGCCGCAGGTGTGATCGGCCGCTACGGTGTCGGCTTCACGGCCACCGCCACCGTCGCCGACCACGTCGAGATCCGCTCGACGACGGGCTCCATCCGCTTTGACCGTGCCGATACCGTTGCCGCGGTGCGGAATTCGGGCATTTCGCTGCGCGACGACGCGTCGGTTCCGTTGCTGCGCCTGGCGTGGCCCGTCGACACTGCGCCCGCTGCCGACTTCGACACCGACGTCCTGCTGGGGTTGACGCCGGACGTCGACGCGCAAGCGCTGCTTTCCGACATCGCGGCGCAGGCGCCCGATCTACTGCTCTCGCTCGAGGCCGTTGAGTCGATCACGCTGCCGGACAGGAGTTTTCGGATAGAGCGGACGGAGTTCGACGCTGCAGAGGAAGACGGCGCGCAGCTTGGCCCAGACAGTAGTGCTCGACGGCTGCGCGTGTTCGTCGACGCCGACGGTGCCGAGCGGGTGTACGCCTCGTGGCTCGAGGTGACACACACGCGCGACGGAGTTGTGAACCGTTGGCTCGCACCGCAGTCCGATGCAGCTGTGGCCGCTCGTCCGGTGCGGGGAGTGCTGTACGCGCCGACGGCGACCGACATCGAGCTCGGGCTGCCCGCCAGAATCATCACATCGCTGCCGCCGACGCCGGACCGACGTCGACTCCTTCCCGACGTCGACATAGCCTCTGCCGCAGCTGGTTACGCAGACTTGTTGCGCATCGTCGAACCGTCCGATCGGCTCGCCCTGCTACCCGCGTCGCATCGGATCGCGGGACTCGACGACGCGCGGCTCACCGAGGCCGTCGTCGACGAGGTGCGCGACGCACCGTGGCTGCCCGCGGCCGAAGGTCCCGACCTCGTGCCGTCCCGTGCGACGCTTCTCGTCGGACTGACAGACGAACTCGCTGACGTACTCGGTGATCTGTTCGCCGACCTCGTGCACCCCGACCTCTCGACGTCCAGCTCGCTTGTCGCGCTCGAACGCCTGGGGGTTACGCCGATCGGGCTTGCGGCCCTTGCAGACCGGCTCGTCGGGGTCGACCGGCCCGCGTCCTGGTGGCAGCGGCTCTACGCCGCGCTCGCGCCGCTCGTTCCGACGGCGCGCGAGGTCGAGGAGCTGGCTGCGCTGCCGGTCCCGCGTGCGGACGGTCGCATGAACATCGGCGCGCGTGGGCTCTCCGTTGTCGCGACGTCGCGGCCACTGCGGTGGATTCGCACCGTCGATCCGGACGCCGACCATCCGCTCCTCGAACGTCTTGGCGTGCAACGGCTCTCGGTGGCGGAGGCGCTTGCCGACGACGGGCTGCGCGCACTCGTCGAGGATGAGGAGGCGGTCGACGACGAGGACGCAATCGACGACGAGGACTCGACACTTCTCGATGAGATCGTCGAACTGCTCGTCGCGGACCCCGCCGCGGACGCACCGGAGTGGTTGTCGCGCATGACGTTACCCGCCGACGGCGAGTGGCGCAGCGCCGACGAACTACTGCTGCCGAACGCCCCGCTGCTCTCCGTGCTCGTCGACGACCATCCGTTCGGCATCGTCGACGACGAGCTGGTGGCGCGTGTCGGCGTCGACGTGCTGCGCAGGATCGGCGTCGGGTGGGGTTTCACGACCGTCTCCGACGAGTTCCCGACCGCGCCGGATCACGACCTCCCCGACGAGGAGCTCTGGTGGGACGGCCTCGCCGATCTTCCCGAAACCCTCACCGCGGTGCGCGATCTCGATCTCGTCGACGACGAGCGCTGGCCCGAGGCCCTGACGCTCCTCGCTCGCGACGAGTCGCTCGAATCGGTGCTGGCCGACCGCCAGGGCTACACGGCGTGGTGGTTGCGTCATCACGCGGAGATCGACGGGCACGCGCTCGGCTGGTACCGCGCGCCGTCGGAGTCGGCGCTGGCAGGAGTCCGCGACGTCCTCGACCACCCGTACGCCGACTCGCTCGCCGCGGCGCTCGGCGGCAGCGACGTCGAATCGGTCGCCGACGCCGACACCCTGCTGCACAACCTCGCCGATCCGGCGCGCGAAGTATCGGCCGGCGCGGCGTCGACGACCTACGCCGCGATCGTGCGTGCGTGCCGACACGGGATCGTCGAACCGATGGATCTCGCTGTGCCCGAACGTGTTCGCGCGGTGTCGGGCAGAGCGGTCACCGACGCGATGGTGATCGATCGCCCGTGGCACGTGCAGGTCGTCGACGCCGACGCGATGGTGGTGTTCGCGAGCGCTAACGCAGACGACGCCGCTCTGCTCGCCGACATTCTCGACGTTCCGACCTCGTCGGAGGTCCTCAGCGCCGTCGTCGCTTCGGAGGGAGAGCCGTCGACCGCTGCAGACACCGACGCGGTGCTCTTCACCGCGCTCAGCGGGCGCGCAGTGGACGGCGAAGTCAGAGTCCACGACGACCTGGTTGTCACCGTGGCCCGCGACGGTGAGAGCGTCGACGTGTCCCTCGACTGGTGGGTCGACGACCGGGGCATCACTCACCTTCGACGCCGCACGCGGCGCTAACCTCGGTCGACGTCGATCCCGCGCATGAGTATGGACGCGAGCTGCCGGTAGGCCTGCGCGTCGTCGAGGCCGGTGTGTGCTTCGACGTCTCGTCGTTGGATGCGACTCATCATCGTCGCCGCGAGGTCGCCCGCGAAAGCGGCGTCGACGTCACGGAATTCGCCCGCGGCCACGCCTGCGGCGATCAGTTCGCGCACGCGTGCGGCGGCTGCTGCGGTGTTCTGCTCGTAGAGCTCGCGCGTCGGTGCGAAGGCGTGCAGGTCTGCCATGAACTGCGCGGACGCCGGCGAGAGCGCGTCGCCCACCGCGATCAGATACTCGACGACGGCGTCGCGCGACGTCGCGGCGTCGGCAACTCGCGACTCGACCTGTTCGGTCGCCGTGCGGAAGAAATGGGTGACCGTCTTGGTGACGAGCTGTTCCTTGCTGCCGGCCAGGGTGTAGAGCGTCGAGCGTGAACAGTGCAGGCGCGCTGCGAGGTCGGCGATCTGGAGGTGTGCGAAGCCGTCGGCGAGCATCAGCGCGAGCAGGCCGTCGAACAACTCGGTTCGACGCCGCGTCGCGAGCTCGGCTCGGGTCATCGGTCACCTCCTGGGCTGTGGCGGGAGCATTGCATTCTCGCTCGAATAGTACTAGGAAGAGTACCTGAGTACTATTAGCTGTAGGCACTGTTCGCAGTCCAGATCACGCACCATCGGAGGATTCATGCCCGTCGACCGTCTCCTGCCCACCGACGAGGCCCGTGATCTGATCGCGCTGACCAGGGACTTCGCCGACAAGAAGTTCCTACCCATCGTCGACGAGTACGAGAAGGCCGAGCGGTATCCAGACGGCCTGTTCGCCGAGATGGGCGAGGCAGGACTCCTCGGACTGCCCTATCCCGAGGAGTGGGGAGGCGGCGGCCAACCCTACGAGGTGTACCTGCAGGTGCTCGAAGAACTCGGCGCGCGCTGGGCGTCGGTTGCCGTCGCGACCAGCGTGCACGGCCTCGCCTGCCACCCGTTGTTCACCTTCGGCACCGACGAGCAGAAGCAGCAGTGGCTCCCGGATCTGTTGGAGGGCAAGCTGATCGGCGCGTACAGCCTGTCGGAGCCGCAAGCCGGATCCGACGCCGCTGCACTCACCTGCAAAGCCGCGTCCGCCGAGGGCGGATACTCCGTCACCGGCGCCAAGGCGTGGATCACCCACGGCGGCATCGCCGACGTCTACAACCTGTTCGCGCGGACGGGCGAAGGCTCCAAGGGCATATCGTGCTTCCTCGTTCCCCGCGACACCGCAGGCCTCTCGTTCGGAAAACCCGAAGAGAAGATGGGCCTTGCCGCGGTGCCCACCACCTCGGCGCACTACGACGACGCCTTCATCGAGGAGGGACGTCGACTCGGCGCCGAGGGCCAGGGACTCCAGATCGCTTTCTCTGCACTGGATTCCGGCCGACTCGGCATCGCGGCCGTCGCCACCGGCCTCGCACAGGCAGCACTCGACGCCGCCGTCGACTACGCACACGAACGAACCACGTTCGGCCGCAAGATCATCGACCATCAGGGCATCGGCTTCCTACTCGCCGACATGGCCGCCGCCGTCGACTCCGCCCGCGCAACCTACCTCGACGCCGCGCGACGTCGCGATGCGGGACAACAGTATTCGCGCGCCGCTGCCACCGCCAAGCTGATCGCCACCGACGCCGCCATGAAGGTCACCACCGACGCCGTCCAGGTGCTCGGCGGCTACGGCTACACCCGCGACTTCCGCGTCGAGCGGTTCATGCGCGAAGCCAAGATCACCCAGATCTTCGAGGGCACCAACCAGATCCAGCGCCTCGTCATCAGCCGCGCCCTCGCCGCCACGCAGCCCACTGCGTGAGGCGTCCGGCCCACCTCTAAATGTGTGTCCTACGTAAAGATGTGTGCGCTGCAGCACCCACTTCCTTCAACACGACACACATTCACCGCTGATCGACGGGCATCGTCGGTAGTGTGGCGAGAATGATCGTGCAGATCACCGACGTCGACCAGCACATCACAACGTGGGTGGTCGACCACCGAACCGCGCCACTGACGGGCCTCGCGCACGTCGTCACGGTGTTCGGCAACACGATCACCCTCTGGATCGTCGCGACACTCGTCGTGATCGCACTCGCCGCCCGCAAGCACGTGACCGAGGCCGTCTACGTCGGGTTGGGTTCACTCCTCGGAGCGTCGTTGATGGTGATCCTCAAACATCTCGTCAGGCGTGAGAGGCCCCCGCGCGACGACCGGCTCCTCCACATCGAGAGCTACTCGTTTCCCTCGGGCCACTCGATGATGACGATGGTCGTCTACGGACTCATCGCCATCGCGGCGTACCGGGTGATTCCGTGGGTGCGCGCGCATCCCTGGACGCTGGTGCTCGCGCCGGTGATATCGATCCTCGTCGGCCTGACCCGCATCTACCTCGGCGTCCACTGGACCACCGACGTCCTCGCCGGCTGGCTGTTCGGCGCCGTGTGGGTAGGGCTGTGCACCTGGGTGCTGTCGCTCTGGCTGTCCTCGCGCGGCCGATCCGACCGCCCCGTGGCCGAGCCATCGGACTCCGCCTAGTCGGTCGAGCTTGTCGAGACCACCCCACCGCTGGTCGAGCTTGTCGAGACCACCCCTACAGCGCGGCCAGGTACCCGCCGAGCCGATCTTCGACGACCAGCGCCGGCAGCGCGAACCGCAGCTGTGCCGTCGCGTACTCGTCGATCGTCAGCGCAGGCGCGAAATGCCAGTGCTTGAGCGCCCACCCGTGCGCGAGCATCATCAGATCGAACACCGCGAGGTCGACGTCGACGTCCGCCTTCATCGACCCGTTCTCGATTGCTGCAGTGATCGCGTCGCGCATCGGCGCCGACGTCTCCACCTCGAGTTGCTTGATCTGGTCCCGACCCTCGGCGTCGAGCGTGCGGCTCTCCCGATACGTCAGCACGACGGCATCGCGATTCTCGTCGACGATCCGCGCGTACTGCCGGAAACCGGCGATGAGTTGTTCGACGGGGTCGTCGCCCGCGAGGTCCATCGCTGGTTGCAACTGATCGCGGAACTTCTCCAGGATGTCGACGATCGCGGCGAGGAGGATGTCCTCCTTCGACCCGAAATACTTGTAGAACAATCCGACGCTGACCTGCGCCTCGTCGGCCAGCGCCTGCATCGACATCTGGTGAAACCCGGTGCGCTCCATGACGGCGACGGCGGCGTCGAGCAACTGTCGTCGACGTGACGAGACCCGGACCGCACGCACCGCATCTTCGACGGCCAGATCCGACGTCGAGCGTGCGGTTGCGGATTTCGCCACGAGTACTCCTCTTGCATCGAACGGTGAATCGCCGTTCATCACTGTAGCTGCTCAGATCCCCAGATCTTTGGCGACGATGGTCTTCATGATCTCCGACGTCCCGCCGTAGATGGTCTGGATACGCGCGTCGACGAATGCTCGTGCCACCGGATACTCCCGCATGTAGCCGTATCCGCCATGCAGTTGCAGGCACCGGTCGGCGGTCCGGACCTGTAGTTCGGTTGCCCACCACTTCAGCCGCGCCGCCCGTGCAGCGCTCAGTTCTCCCCGGACGTGTTCTGCGATGCAGTCGTCGAGGAACGTCCGTGCGATGTCGAGTTCGGTTGCGAGCTCGGCCAAGACGAACTGGGTGTTCTGGAACGACGCGATCGGCGAACCGAACGCCGTGCGCTCCTTCACGTACTCCAGGGTGCGGGCGAAAACACCCTCGGCGGCAGCGATGGCTCCCACGGACAGCGAGAGTCGTTCCTGCGGAAGGTTTCTCACCAGTTGGTAGAAGCCCTCGCCCTCCTCTCCGAGTCGGTTCGCCACCGGTACCCGCATATCGTGAAAGGAGAGCTCGCTGGTGTCCTGTGCGTGCAGCCCGATCTTGTCGAGATTGCGGCCACGCTCGAAACCCGGTGTGGCAGCGTCGACGACGAGCAGGGTGAGTCCCTTGTGCTTGTCCGCACTCGTCCTCGTCGCGACGACGAACAGGTCGCCGTTGCGGCCGTTGGAGATGAACGTCTTCGACCCGTTGACCACGTAGTGATCACCGTCGCGCACCGCCGACGTGGTGATGCCGGTAAGGTCGCTGCCCGCCCCCGGCTCCGTCATCGCGATGCCGAGCACGGTCTCACCGCTGACGACGCCTGGTAGCCAGCGCGCCTTCTGCTCGGCGGTGGTCAGCTCGGTGAGGTAGGGAAGTACGACGTCGTTTTGCAGTGAGAACGCGATCGCTTCGGCAGCCGCGCCGGTGCGTGCGATCTCGTCGATCAGGATTGCGTTGTACCGGAAGTCGTCGACGCCTGGCCCGTCGAACTGCTCGTCGACCTCGAATCCGATCAGCCCGTTCTTGCCCGCCTCGGTGAACAGGCTGCGATCCCATTGGCCTGCGGTTTCCGAGTTCTCGTGCGAGGGAGTGATCTGCTCGGCGACGAATCGTGCTGCGGTGTCGCGGAATTGCTTGTGCTCGATGTCGTGGGTGAGTGCGCTCATGGGGAGTCTCCGTTCAGCGGAAGGCGTTCTGGCCGGTGAAGGCCTGGCCGAGGACGAGTTGGTGCATCTCTGGGGTGCCCTCGTAGGTGAGCACCGATTCGAGGTTCACCATGTGACGGATCACCGGATATTCGAGCGAGATGCCGTTGCCGCCCAATATGGTTCGCGCCGTGCGACAGATCTCGATGGCCTCACGGGTGTTGTTGAGTTTGCCGAAGCTGACCTGGTCGGGACGCAGCCCGACCGAATCCTTCAGGCGTCCGAGGTGGTAGGCCAGCAACTGGCCCTTCTGCAGTTCGACGGCCATGTCGGCGAGCTTCGCCTGTGTCAGTTGGAATCCTGCGATCGGCTTGCCGAATTGTGTTCGCTGCGTGGCATACTCGAGTGCTGCCGCCCAGGCGGTGCGAGCCGCACCGATCGATCCCCAGATGATTCCGTACCTGGCCTCGGTGAGACTCGAGAGCGGCCCTTTGATTCCCTTGCCCTTGTGCAGGTCGTCGTTCCCGGGCATCAGCGCATCCGCCGGTAGCCGCACGTTGTCCAGCACGATCTCACCGGTGGTCGACGCCCGCAGCGACGCCTTGTGCTTGATCTCCGGCGTCGAAACACCCGGTGTGTCGGTGGGCACGATGAAGCCACGCACACCCACGCCGCCGTCGGGGAGGTCGGTCTGCGCCCAGACGACGGCCACGTCGGCGATGGGGGCGTTGGTGATCCACATCTTGCGGCCGTCGAGTATCCAGTCGTCGCCGTCGCGCCTGGCGCGCGTCTTCATCGACGCGGGGTCTGATCCGGCGTCGGGTTCGGTCAGGCCGAAACAGCCGACGGTGGTGCCCTCGGCCATGGACGGCAGCCACTGCGTCTTTTGTTCTTCGCTGCCGTTGTTGTAGATCGAGAACATCGCGAGCGAACCCTGCACCGAGACCATCGACCGGATGCCCGAGTCGCACGCCTCGAGTTCGAGGCTTGCCAGCCCGTAATGTACCGACGACGCTCCGCCGCAGCCGTATCCGTCGAGATGCATACCGAGAACGCCGAGCTGACCGAACTGCTTGAACAGCTCGCGCGCTATCGGGCTTCCGCCCTCCTCGAACCAGTCGGCGATGTACGGGGTCACGTGGTCGGCGAGAAATCCGCGGACCGAATCGCGTACGGCCAGTTCGTCGTCGGAGTATCCGAGATCCAGGTTGAGGGGGTCGAGTGCGGAAAACTTCGTGCTGGCGATGGTGCTCATCGGGCGGCTCCGTTGGTGGTCGACGTTGTGAGGGTTGCGGGGGCATCGAATTCGCCTGCCGACATCTCGGCGGCAGCGGATGTGGTTGCCCGGTAATGGAGTTTCTTGCCGGTCGCGGAAACAGGTAGCGACTCGACGATGCGATAGGCGCGTGGACGTTTGAACTGCGAGAGCATCGGATGCTCGCGGCAGAAGTCGTCGAGTTCCTCCGGGGACGGGTGGGCGCCGTCGACGGGCACGATGTAGGCGACGACGACTTGACCCCACCGATCGTCGGGAACCCCGACGACGAGCGAATCCGCGACTGCGGGATGGCCGTTGAGGGCCTCCTCGACCTGTACCGGATGCACGTTCTCGCCGCCGGAGATCAGCATGTCGTCCTTACGTCCGACGATCGTGACGAACTCGTCGGCGTCCCAGGTGGCGAGATCACCGATGTGCAGCCAGCTACCGTTGTACTTCGCCTTCTCCTGCTGAGGTGAATCAAAGTACGCTGCAGCACATTTCGGTGAACGGATGATCACTTCACCGACCTCGTCGCCGTTTCGTGCGACGACGTCGTCCGGGTCGGCCAGCCGTCCGTCGTCGCGGACATGGACCACGCGCACGTCGTCGTCGAGGCAGGCACGCCCCGCGGTTCCGGCGTGCGCTGGCAGGTCCGTGGGGCGCAGGAAGGTGTTCCAGAAGCCTTCGGTGCTGCCGTATCCGTTGAAGATCCTGGGGGTGAGTACCCGCTGATAGAGCAGTGCTGCGTCGCGTTCGAGGGGAGCGCCCATGGTGACGATGCCGTTCAGGCTGGATAGGTCGCGCGGACGACGTTGCTGCTCGGCAGCGAGCATCGCGAGGTTGGTCGGTGCGCCGATGAGGAATGTCAGTCCGTAGCGTTCGACCCAGTCGAGTGTCGTCGCCGCGTCGAACACACGCATCGGCACCAGCGACGATCCGAGGTAGAACGTGGGATTGGGTCCGGCGCAATAGAGTCCGCCCCGGTGGAACCACGGGGTCATGTTCAGCGTGCGATCCTCCGGCGAGAGCGGGAAGTGCATGATCACGTCGTGCGCCGAGAAGATCTCGATCGCGCTGTTCATCGGCACCGCTTTGGGCATGCCGGTGGTGCCGGAGGTGTAGAGCCGGGTGGTCTCGTCGAAAACGCCGCGGGTTGTCCGCGGTGCAGGAGCGTCGGCCGGCAGGTCGGTGAATCGGATCGACCGCGGACCGTCGACGAGAGTGCCTGTGCCCACGCCGATCAGGACCTCTGGGGTGTGCTCCGCGCGCTCGATTGCCGTCGACACCATGTCGGTGAGCTCGGTGTCGTAGATGTAGACCGACGGCCTGCTCACGTCGAGGATGACCGCCGTCTCGCCTGCGGCCAACCGGAAGTTCATCGGTGATCCGACGGCGCCTACTGCCTGGGTGGCGAGGTAGAGCTGCGCGAACTCGGGACCGTTGAACAACTGATATCCGACGACGTCGCCGTCGCCGACACCGTGGGCCGCGAGGCCTGCGGCCAACGAGTCCACGGCGGCGCCGAGCTCTGCGTACGTCCACTCGGTATCGGTGGTCGGGTCGATCATCGCGGTGGTTTGTGCGTATCGGGAAACGTTGCGGCGGAAGCCGTTCAGATACGTGAACTCGTGCTCAAAGAACGAGCGATACTGTGCTGCGTCGTAGACGTACGGTGTTGCGGCGTCGTGACTGTCGAGGGTGCTCATGATGATCTCCAGTGACCTCGGGGTTGGCCCTAGCCGGCCATAGTGAGTCCGCCGCTGACGCTGATCACCTGGCCGGTGATGAACGACGCCGCGGGGGAGGCGAAGAACAGAACGGGCGCTGCGACCTCGTCGGGACGGGCCAGTCGTCGGAACGGAATCGCTTTGACGAGGGCCTCTTTGAGCTTGTCGGGCTGAGCCTGGAAAAGTGGGGTGTCGGTGGGGCCGGGGCACACGGCGTTCACGGTGATCTGGTGACGAGCCATTTCGCGTGCGAGCGACTTGCTCAAGGCGATCACGCCGCCCTTGGCGCCCGCGTAGATGGATTCGCCTGCGCTGCCGACTCGTCCGGCATCGGAGGCAAGGTTGATCACCCGGCCGCCCTGCCAGCCTTCGGTTTTCGACGCCTCGACCATTCCCGGCAGGAAGGCGCTCGCCATGTGGACCGGTCCGAGGTAGTTGATAGCGACGACCTTCTCCGCGAATTCGGTGCTCGCATTGAGGAATTGGTCGGTGCGGTCCCATCCTGCTGCGTTGACGAGGATGTCGGCGATACCGACTTCGGCGTTGACGGCGTCGCGCAGCGCGTCGACAGTGGTGCGATCGGCGACGTCGACGGACATCGGCACGATGGCGGCGTTCTGCTCAGCGGTGCGCTTGGCGGCGTCGAGGTCGAGATCGGCCGCGACGACCGTGGTGCCCTGCTCGGCGAATGCGAGCGCGATGGCCTTACCGATACCTGATCCTGCGCCGGTGACGACGGCGATGCTGTTGGTGCTCATGGGTTTTGCTCCTGTGGTCTGTGGTTGCTGCGGTCAGGCGCCGACGTACTTGTTGAAGTCGGGTGCGCGCTTCTCGGCGAAAGCCGTTGCGCCCTCGAGTCCCTCGGGGGAATGGGTGAACAGGTCGAGCGCACTCATCGCGAGATTGGACAATCCGGCTTGATGGTCGGAGTCGGCGTTGAAGCTCTGCTTGAGGAAGCGCAGCGTCGTCGGCGACTTCTCGGCGATCTCGGCAGCGATCTTCTTGGCCTCGTCGAGCAGATCTGCCGCCGGGACAACCCAGTTCACCAGGCCCCATCGCTCAGCGGTGGCGGCGTCGTATTGGCGGCACAGGTACCAGATCTCGCGCGCCCGCTTCTCGCCGACGACCCGTGCCAGGTAGGCCGAGCCGAATCCGGCGTCGAATGAGCCGACCTTGGGGCCCGACTGGCCGAAGCGTGCGGTGTCTGCGGCGATGGTCAGGTCGCACAGCACATGCAGCACGTGTCCGCCGCCGATCGCGAGTCCGTTGACCGCCGCGATGACGGGCTTGGGGATGTCGCGGATCACCTTGTGCAGGTTCCCGATCTCGAACATGCCCGACTCCGACGGCCCGTAGTCGCCGGTCTCGGCGCGCTGCTTGACATCGCCACCGGTGCAGAAGGCCTTCTCTCCGGCGCCGGTCAGGATCACGGCCTGCACGTTGCGGTCGGCCCAGGCGCGTCGGAAGGCGTTGATCATCTCCTCGACGGTCTTGGCGCGAAATGCGTTGTAGCGCTGCGGGCGGTTCATCGTGATGACCGCCGTCGGGCCCTCCACGACGTACTCGATGTCTTCGTAGTCGGTGGTGCCGTAGCTCATGTCGCTGCTCCTTCGCGAAGGTGGTCGCCGAGACGGAGTGACTCGGACTTCATAGTGAATGAACGTACATTCACTCGACCCGACGTGTCAAGGGTCACAATCGACTCGCGGGCCGCCTCTTCGACGAAGAGCGGCAGGATTTGCCGCCGGAATCATCCGACCTACGCGCCAGGGCGCGGAAAAGATGACGAGCGTTACTGACAACAGTGATCCGTGCCAGCGCGACGTGGGCGCACCGGGCTCTCTCTTCGCGTTCCGCTGAAGCTGTTTCGACTGGTTGGCTGCGACCCGATCGGGCAGCCGCACATGGCTGTTGACCTGGCGATTTCGAAGAGCGAGGACATCCAGGCGAGTTCCTGCAAATCCTCCCGACGGCGTGCCAGTTTTGAAGTTTGAGTCAAAAATCTCGCCAAAAGTAGTGACAGGACTACGTAACGCTAGTTATGTTTGAGACGCGGATCACGCTGAACATCGGCGTTGGCCCAGATCACCCATACAGGCGACAGCCCATCAGGCAAGGAGAGCATCGTGGCATTCGCGAACGCGGACGAAGTCGAAAAGTACCTCGGAGGAATCTTCCAGGATGCGTTCGCGGATCCGGAACTGGGACCGAAACTCCGAGCAACGGGCGCGAAGCTGCAGACGACCTACTCCGACCCGGAGGTCAGCTTGATCGTCGACCTGGGCAATGCGACGGTCTCGCGGGCCGACGGTGCATCGGTGGATGCCGCCGAGATGAAGATGTCTGCCGACACGGGGAACGCGTACTGGCAGGGCAAGGTGAACCTTCCGCTGGCGATGGCCAAGGGCAAGGTAAAGGTGAGCGGAGACATCACTTCACTGCTGAAGCTCGCGCCCCTCACCAAGCGCCTCATTCCGGCCTACGTCGACAGGTTGAAGGCGGATGGCCGCGAGGATCTGCTGGTCTAGCGTCGAGGAGTCGAAGTCAATGTTTCCAGGAACAGTCGCACAGGCAACGCCGGACAAGCCGGCAGTCATTACCTACGAGACGGGCGAGGTGCTGACGTATCGGCAACTCGACGAGCGGTCGGCAGCGATTGCTGCAGAGCTATTCGCCCTCGGTCTTCGGAAGGGTGACGTCATCGCGTTGCTCTCCGAGAACACCAACGAGTGCTACGAAATCTACTGGGCTGCAATTCGTTCCGGCCTGTACATCACACCGATCAACAGGCATCTCACCTCGGACGAGGTCGCGTTCATCGTCAACGACTCCGACGCCAAGGTGCTGTTCGCGTCTGCGGGTCTGTCGGATATCGCCGGTGCCGTCGTAGAACTCACACCCGCGGTCGAGCACCGCTTTGCCGTCGGCGGTGACATCGAGGGGTACCGCCCATACCGAGATGTGGTGGAGAGCAGTGCGACTCGGTTGACGGATCAGCCGCGAGGTTCGGACATGCTGTATTCGTCCGGCACCACCGGGCAGCCGAAGGGGATACGCCCTGCGCTGCTGGATATCCAGGTCGATGAGCCGGGTGAGCCGATCACTGCGATGATGGCCGCCATGTTCGGGGTCGGGCCCGAGGATGTTTATCTTCAGCCGGCGCCGGTTTATCACGCGGCGCCCCTGAAATGGGCGGGTTCGGTCCAGGCTTTGGGCGGCACGGTGATTCAGATGGCGAAGTTCTCGCCCGAGAGCGCGCTGGACGCGATAGCGCGCTATCGCGTGACCATCGCGCAGTTCGTACCGACGATGTTCGTGCGCATGCTTCAGCTCGACGACTCCGTTCGCGGCGGGTACGACACGTCTTCGGTCCGTATGGCCGTTCATGCGGCTGCGCCGTGTCCGCCTGAGGTCAAGCAGGCGATGATCGACTGGTGGGGGCCTGTGTTGTTCGAGTACTACGGTGCGAGCGAACAACATGGCATGTACTTCATCTCCACCCCTGAGTGGATTGCCAAGCCGGGTTCGGTGGGCAAGAAGGGGCTCGGCGTCGTCCACATCTGTGATGAGGAAGGTACTGAACTGCCTGCCGGTGAGGTGGGGACGATCTACTTCGAACGTGACGTGCGTCCGTTCTCGTACCACAAGGATCCGGAAAAGACGGACAAGGCAACACATCCCACACACGCGACGTGGACGACGGTCGGGGACCTTGGTCATCTCGACGACGACGGCTATCTGTTCATCGCCGACCGCCAAGTGTTCGTGATCATCTCCGGCGGTGTGAACATCTACCCGCAAGAAGTCGAAAACGCTCTCACCATGCATCCCAAGATTTTCGACGTCGCGGTGATCGGGGTTCCCGACACGGAGATGGGTCAACAGGTGAAAGCCGTCGTGCAGCTCAAACCCGGGATCGAACCGGGAGCCGATGTCGAAGCGGAACTCATCGACTACGTCGGCTCGCGGGTGGCCAAGTTCAAGGTGCCGCGCACCGTCGACTTCGTCGACGAAATCCCGCGCACACCAACGGGAAAACTGCTCAAGCGCAAACTCGTCGAGAGCTACGCGAATCAGGAGGTCACAGCATGACCAGCACGCTCATCGGTCGACAATACGATCCCCTCGACATTTCGGAGCTCGAATTCTGGTCACGAACGGCCGAGGAGCGCGACAAGGTTTTCGAAGTGCTCAGACAGGAGCGCCCGCTGTCGTGGCATCGACCGATGAAGGGCGGCTTGCTCACCCCGGACATCGATGGGATCTGGGTGGCGACGTCGCACGAGTTGATCACTCACATAAGCAGGAAGCCGGAGATCTTCAGCTCGGCGCGTGGTGTGACGATGGAGGATCTGCCGGAAGACGTACTGGAGGCTGCCTCGTCGTTCCTGGGGATGGACGACCCGAAGCACAATCGGCTGCGGAAAGTGATCAGTTCGGCGTTCACTCCCAAGCGCGTCGCTCTCATCAGAGACCAGATCCACTCGCAGGCAACGACTATCGTTGACGACCTGATTGCAGCGGGGGAGGGCGACTTCGTCACCCTCGTGTCGAAGCGGCTGCCGATGTGGACGATCTACGAGATGCTCGGCCTCGAAGAAGAACTTCGGGAGCGGGCCGCGTTCTACGCCGAGGAGATGGTGGCATGGAACGACGAAGACGTCGCGGCGGGACGGCAGCCGATGGAGTTGCTCAACGACGCGCTCGTCCAGTTGCTGATCATCGGGATTGAATTCGCGGCCCGCAGACGCGCTGATCCCTGCGGAGACCTCATGTCGGCACTGGTCGAGGCGGAGGTCGACGGCGAACGCCTGACCGACGACGAGATCGGGGCGTTCTTTGTGCTCTTGTCGGTCGCGGGCAACGACACCACGCGTAACACGACGACCCTGATAACCAAGGCATTTCAGGACTTCCCTGACCAACGAGAGCTCCTGATGTCGGACTTCGATGGTCAGATAGCGACGGCTGTCGAGGAGTTTGTGCGTTTCGCTTCTCCCGTGGTGACGTTTCGCCGCACGGTAACCGAAGACGTGGAACTCGCGGGACAGCAACTGCACGAGGGTGATTGGGTGGTTCTGGTCTATCCGTCTGGAAATCGGGACGACGCGGTGTTCGACCGCCCCCACGAATTCGACATCACCCGCAACCCCAATCCGCATGTCGGGTTCGGCGGCAGAGGCCCGCACTTCTGTATGGGCAACTTCGTAGCGAAGATCCAGCTCACCGAAATCTTCGGTCAGCTACTTCATCGAGTCCCCGATTTACGCGTCGGCGAACCCGAATATCTGACAGGCTGCCTGATCCGATCGGTGAAATCGATGCCGTGTACGGTCAATTGACTTCACTGGTCGCGGCTGGCGGCGGCGAGAACGTACACGAGCGCATTGAACTGCTCGAGAGACCACCGCATCTGTGCTGTGTCGAGATGCTGATGTCCGATGACGATGCTCAGACCGAGTGCTGCGCATCGGTGGGCGAGCGGTTGGGCGAGACCAAGGTCGCGCAGGGTTCGTTCGATCAGGGAGAGCCTCAGGTCGTCTACGGTCGATTGGACCGTGGCGACACGAGGGTCGGTCGACGACCAGGCGCGGACAGCCACTTCGGCGTCGTGCGGGATCTCTTGCGACAGTTCGACCATCGCGTCGAGCCGTTCGTGAGGATCGGGGATCTTGTCGGCCTGCGCGGTCACGCTGAGGGTCTGTTCAGACTGCCAGTACTCGAGGAACTGCTCCACGAAGTCGTTCCAGTCCTTGAACCAGTTGTAGAAAGAACCGGTCGTCACGCCAAGGGACCGGCACAGTGAGGTCAGACGGAGGCTCGCATGTCCCGATTTCGCAAGATGTTCGAGCGCGGCATCAAAGTAGTCCTGCCGGTTGACAATCGCCACGCATACTCCTTGATCGAAAAGGCGCTACGTCTTGATTCTAGCCCTCCACCATCGAATTGATGCGCAGCGCCGACGGCGCCCCACGCCGAGAGGAACGACAATGGCTTACCAATTGAACTGTCCCTGCGGCGAAATGATTGCCGCGGTCGATGAGGATTTCATCGGTGCAGTCGGGTCTCACCTGGCCTCGGCTCACCCGGGTCGCTCGTACACCGAGAACGAGATCATGATGCTGGCCATGCCCATTCCGGATCGCGTCGTCCACACGCGCGGTGAGGCAGGCGCACAATCGGCCCGGGGTGGTGTGCGTCACACGTAATCTGTTAACTTCGGTTAAAAAGTGCGTTCGCCGAGAGGTGCGGCGATCGGTCACTGATCACCTATTCTGCTGCCCGACTGTGTAATTCGTCTGAAGGTGCCACCCCTAATGTCGATAGTCCAGTACGAAGTCGCTGACACGAGCGCGCCACCGGTGCCGCCGGCCAGGTTAAAGCTGCTCGGCGACAGAATCATTCGCTACGTGACAACCGTTCCGCGCCAGTCCATGGCAACCATGGGTCGCGCGGTGCGGTTGGGAGCGAGCGTCATCCGCTACGGGGTGTCTGCCACTCTGCAACTCCGATTGCCCATGTTGGAAGCGTTGCAGCAAGCGTGGTTCTTGCTCAGTGTCACCGCCTTTCCCGCAGTGCTGATCGCCTTGCCGTTCGGTACCGAGATCTCGGTGCAGGTCGGCGCGATTGTCAATCAGGTTGGCGCGAAGTCGCTGGCCGGCGCGGCGAGTGGCATCGCGGTCATCCAGCAGGGTGCCCCGATGGCTGCTGGTCTTCTGATGGGAGGTGCGGCCGCGTCCGCGATCGCGGCCGATCTCGGAGCCCGGTCGATTCGAGAGGAAATCGACGCGATGCGGGTCATGGGCGTCGATCCGGTACAGCGCCTGGTGCTCCCCCGGTTCATTGCGATTCTGCTGATCTCGCCGATCTTGTGCGTCGTGATCGTTGCATCAGCGGTGCTTGCAGGATATTCGCTCGCCGTGACCGTCAATGGTGTTGTCCCGGGTAGCTTCTGGCAGTCCTTTGGTGCATTCGCCTCGAGCACCGACCTCTACTTCGCCATCGGCAAGACTGTCATCTTCGGCATGTTGATCGTGATCATCTCGAGTTTGCGTGGACTCGAGGCCAAGGGCGGTCCGCGCGGTGTCGCCGACGCCGTCAATGCGTCGGTCGTGCTCGGCTTCGTGGCCATCTTCATCACCAACCTTGTTGCAACTCAAGTGCAGTCGATGTTCTTTCCGAGTCAGGTGGGGTAGTCCATGGTCTCGCAAGCGTCATACGCCAACCGCCCACTGCGTGTGCTCGGCTCGATGAAGAAGCGTCTGTACTCGGCCAACGAAGGAATCGGGCGATGGCTCATCTTCACGGCTCAGACGATCATGTATTTGCCGATCACCGTCAAGCACTACCGCAAACAGACAATGCGGACGATGAACACGATGGCCTGGGGGCGAGGCTCGATCATCGTCGACGGCGGCGTGATCTCGCTCCTCGTGGTCCTCGGCGTCGCGATCGGCATCTCGGTGGCCATCGAGGCCTACAACAGCTTGAACCTCATCGGCTTCGGACCACTCACAGGAGTTGTCGGGGCGTTCTTCAACATTCGCGAGATCGGTCCGATCATGACCGGTATCGGCTTTGCGGCGCAGATCGGTTGTCGCATGACGGCCGAGATCGGGTCCATGCGGATTTCGGAGGAGATCGACGCCACCGAGACGTTGGGCATCCGGTCCATTCCGTTCGTGGTGGGAACGCGACTCATTGCGGGCATGCTGTGCGTGATTCCCGGATACCTCCTCTCGCTGGCGATCGGGTTCTTGACGTGCAGTCTGTTCGTTCGGCTCTTTCGGGGTGCGCCGACAGGCACGTACAACCACTACTTCAGCCAGTTCCTCGACCCGGTCGAGGTGACCTACTCGTTGATCAAGGCGGTGGTGTTCTGTGCCGTGATCACCGTGATCCATTGCTACTACGGATTTTTCGCCAACGGTGGGCCTGAGGGCGTCGGCCGAGCGTCCGGCCGGGCCATCCGGGCAAGCCTCGTGATGACGATTGTCCTGAATCTCGTGATGACGCTGGTCCTCTGGGGCCTGCATCCCGACCTGATCTTCAAGGGGTGATGATGTATTCGGGCTTCCTCATCGGCACCGGTGAGTCGCAGGCGCGCTTGATGCGTCGTGTGGGCTGCGCGTTCGTCATCGCGCTCGTCGTGGTAATCCTCGGCGTTGTGTTCTTGCGGCCGATACTCACGCGCGATGATCCGAATCGTCTCGTCTTCTCCGTACAAACTCCTCGCCTGGGTATCGGTGTGACAACCGGAACACCCGTGATACTCAACGGAGTTCGCGTCGGTGAGGTGAGTTCCATCGGTGCAGCACCATCCGGTGAGGCACAGATGACGTTGAACGTCGATCGGCACAGTGTGGCCGGGATGCGCAAGGATTTCACCTTCGACTTTCGTCCGCAGAACTACTTCGGGGTCAGTGCGGTGAACATCTCCGGACCGGGCACGGGCGGGCCGTTGCTGACCGGACACGACGTCGTGGTCGCCGGCGCCGCAGCGGATTACACGATGGGGATGATGATCGAGAACGGTTCGGAGTTCGTGAGTGGCTCACTCCAAGCGCCGCTGGTCGACTCGATCAAGCGAACTCTGGCGTATTCCGCTGCGCTGCAACCCCTCATCCATACCGGAGTCGTTGTCGCCGACTCCGTTCAACGCACGCAGCGCGCATTGCCGACCCCGCTGGTCGAGAAGTACAACACGATCGCCACAGCTTTGCTGCCGTTCGCCGACGGGGTCGTCGACTCCTGACAGAGTCTGTACGCGAGTCAGATGCGGCCCGCGGGGCGCGACGTTCGTCTGCGGTACGCGGCGGCGCTCAAAGCCATTGCCGATCAGTTCTTCACGCTCGTCGGAGGGTTGTTGAAGTCGAATGAGGGCAACCTGTCGTCGACGGTGCAGATCGTGCAGGACGTCGCGTCGGTCCTGCCCGCGATCGGACAGAACGCCCTGACGCCGATGACATTACGGACGCTCGTGGGACGACTCGACGGGGCGTTCGCGCAGTCACCTGGTGGTGGACGCACGCTTCGCGTGCGAGTCGAGCTCGACTCCCTTCCCGTGCTGCAGACCCCCATCACCTCGTTCGGTGCCCGGCAAGGGGGTTCGCACTGATGCAGCGTCTGACTCGACTTGTTCCGCGCCGTATGGTTGCACCCCTGCTTCGGTTCATTGCCGCCGCCGTGGTGGCCGCACTGCTGTTCGTCCTCATCCAAAACGCGATCAAGAATCCGACGGAGTCACCGACCAACGGCGTCTCGGCCGACTTCACCGACGTCTCGGGACTACGGCCAAACGCCGACGTACGTGTCCGTGGCGTCCGCGTGGGCAAGGTGACCGACGTGCAGCTCTCGCAATCGGGTACCCGCAGCTCGGCGACAGTCGACTTCACCATCGACAGTTCTCATCACCTCACCGACCGCTCGAGGGTCGCGGTCAAGTATGCGAATCTCTCGGGCGTGCGCTACCTCGACGTGATCGATGGCGAGGGGTCCGGGCGGCGCGTCGACCACGTGCCCGCGGATCGCACGGTGCCCTCGTTCGACATCACGACGCTGTTCAACGGGCTTCAACCCGCTTTGCGCACACTGAGTCCCGCCGATATCAACACGTTCACGTCGAACGCGCTCACCTTGCTGCAGGGCGACGGCTCCGGCCTCAAACCGCTACTGGCGAGTGTCGACAAGCTGAGCCGATATGCGACCGATCGCCAACAGGTTGTCTCGACGCTCGTGGCGAATCTATCGCGGATCAGTGACACGCTCGGTGGCAAGTCTCCGCAGATCATCGAGTTCCTGCGCGACGTCGAGCGGCCTATCGACTCTGCGATGTCGGTGCTCGACGAGTTCGAGAAGGCCGACCGCTACGGTCCGAAGTTGATGGGGAACATCAACCAGATACTCGCGGGCCTGGGAATCGAGCCAACGACCGATATCGATGCACTGCTCAGCGAAGCGTTCCCCTCCATCGACAATCTCCAGAAGTCCATGGGGCTGTTGCCAACAGTTGCCGCCGCGATGCAGTCCGCGAGTGCCGCACCCGCCGCCGATCGACAGTGCAGCCGCGGACAAGCCGAGCTCCCTGGGATTGTTCGTGTGCTGATGAACGGAAGTGGGGTCGTCGTATGCAACGCAGGCTGAAACGCTTCGAAATGAGCGATGCCGCAGTAGGACTCGTGGCGATTGGCGTCGTGGCCGTGCTTGCAGCAGTGGCCGCCTACTTCTACCTTTCGCCTCCCAACGAGCGAACCGTCACGTTCACGACGCGCGACGCGGTATCGCTCCGCGGCGGCGAGGACGTGCGGGTTGCCGGTATTTCCGTGGGAAAGGTGAAAGACGTTGTGCTGGCGTCCGATGACAACAACGTCACGGTCTCGATGTCGGTGAAGTCCGATGTGCATCTCGGCGACGACGCGCGGGTCCAGGTGCGTCTGCTCACCGCGGTGGGAGGATTCTTCGTCGCGCTGGAGCCCGGTGGCGCAGATGTCGTGCGCAATGCCGTCACGATCCCGATCGAGCGGGTCTCCGTGCCCTACACGATCGCCGACACGCTGCAGGATTTGCCACGCGTCACCGACAACGTCGCGGGGGCGCCGATCGACGACATCCTCAAGGAGATCGACAAGGGAGTTGGCGACAACCCCGGCGCGCTGCGGAACGTTGTCGACGGAATGCAATCGCTCGCAACAATTCTTGATCGTCAGCGCGCGCAGATAACCACCACATTGGATTTGACGAACGAGTATCTGAGCACCTTCAACCAGAGCAAGGAGTTCGTCTTCGGGTTGCTGCGCAAGGTCAACATCGTCCTGTCGACGTACTACACATACCGCGCCGGGTTCTCCAAGGCCTTCGAACAGTTGGGTGGCGTGTTGTTGCGGTTGGGTGCGCTTGCGAAGTTCTACGTGAATCACAAGGAACAGATCGGCACGATCGTCGGCCGTGTACGTGATGGCGCCGGAAAGCTCCGCGACGGGATGGACGGGCTCATCGACAATCTGGCTCCGCTGCAGTCGACGTTGTCGGCATTCGCCACGTCGGCGGGACAACAGAAGGACCCCAACGAGATCGACGGTGCTGCGATCTGCCTTCCGGTTGCGGGAAAGGCGTGCTGATGAGGGGAAAGAAGGCGCTGCTGACCGTAGTGACACTCGCGGCCGTGGCAGCCGTCGTCGCGGGATCGGTTGTCTGGGTGGATAAGAGTCGCGCCGATGCCGCGACATCCGGGTTCTGTGCAATGTTCACCGATTCGATCGGCCTCTACACCGGAAACGAAATCACGCACATGGGTGTACCCATCGGGAAGATCACGACGATCACTCCGCTCGACACGGCTGTGCGCGTCGACTTCACCCTTGACCGGGGCGTGGCAATCTCGGCAGGTACCAAGGCAGTCACCCGTTCGAAATCCGTACTCGCCGACAGGTCGGTCGAGCTGGTGTCGGCGGCGGATTCGGGTGCGCAGCTGCGGCCGGGCAAGTGCATCCCGATTGGGAACACGATGACACCGAAGAGTATCTCCGAGGTGACGGGATCGGCTGCGGATCTGCTCGACCAGCTCGCACCCATGCAGAGTTCGCGCAACATCGAGGGTGCGATCGATGCGATGTCGAAGGAGATGGCCGGAGTCGGTCCGTCGGTGGGACGTGTTCTGCGCACGGCCGCATCAGCAGCTCAGGCGCCCGAGCAGAGTATCGGGGACCTTCGTTCGATCATCGTGAACATGGCACCGCTCACGTCGACCGCGCTGCAACAGTGGGGTGACATCGACTCGATCGTGACCAAACTGCCCGATTCTGCGACACTGGCAGCCCAAATGCTGTGGCCCGGCGCGACAGACATGGTGGCGGGACTCATCCCGCTGATCGACGCGGTGAGCGACGTGCAACTCAACTACGGGCAATACCTTTGGCCCGCATCAGATCTCGTCGCCGAGGGACTCCACATCGCTGTGAGCAGAGTCGGCGTGATCACCAAGTCCCTCAACTCGCTGCCCGCTCTCGCCTCGTCGGCTCAGATGGTCAGCCAACGAGGCCGGGGCGCTGCCCTACGGGTGCAGGCACCGCGGGTGCGAGTTCCCGTCGCCACGCCGTCCGAGGTGTGCGGACAGGTCAACAGGACCGCCCCGCGTTCATGTCAGGTTGCAGCCGACAATGCGGCGGTCATCGTCAAGATGGAGAGCCTGCTTGCATTGGGAGGTCGACAATGACTCGGCGAGAATGGATTCCGGGACGCCTACGACGTACCAGTGGGATCACCGTCAGGACCGTCGTCCCAGCACTCTTCGTGGCGATGGTGGCAGGTTGTTCACTGAACCCGGGAACTCTTGCGACAAAGGTACAGTCGGCAGGCGGCGGGCGATCACTCTCGATTCACTTCGCGTCCGTCCTCAACCTCACCGACGGCGCTGACGTCAATCTCAACGGAGTGCGCGTCGGACACGTACGGACGGTGACGCTCGGTCCCGAGTATGCGAACGTCGACGTGGTCCTGGACGGGGATCAGCGTGTACCCGCGACCGCGCGTGCAGCCATACGTCAAAGTACTGTCCTCGGCGATTCGTTCGTGTCACTCGACGCCGAGCCCGCAGATATCGAACGCGCTGCCGCAGAGAATGTTCGACAGATTCCGCTCCAGCAGACGACGGCGCCCCCACCGCTCGAGAACACGCTTGCTGTTCTGGCGAACTTCGTCAACGACGGCAGTGTCCACGACGCCCAGCAGGTTGTCGACATGATCAACAGGAGCTTTCCCTCTGCGCAGCAGACAGCGAGGGTGGCCGACATCGCCGCCATCGACATGCGAAGTCTCGCAGGCGGAACCACAAGTCTCGACACGATGTTGACCGCGATCGACAATCTCACCGGCGTGGTGAACAACCGGTCAACCGCGCTCCGCGAGATGCTCTCGCCCGGCGCGATGCAGTACTGGAATGAACTGTCACTCGGACTCCAGCAGGTGGGAATCGTGTTGCCGAGCGTCGGCAGCGTGTTCCAGGGAGGGTTCTGGCTGAACCCGATGTTGACCGAGGTCAACGGTTCGATCGGCATCGTCCGCGGCGGGATCGACGCGGTCGGCCAGAATGAGGATCTGATCCGCCGATTCCTCACCGAAAATCTATTCCCGTTCCTCAAACGGCCGGACATGACGATCGTGGCTGCCGATTCACCGCAGGGTGCAAACGTGCTCGACGGGGCCGATCGCATCCTCCGAATGTTGGGAGCAATCAAGTGAATACGAAGAACGTGGCGTCCGTGACTGCGATGCTGGCCGTCGTGATCGTTGCTCTCGGCTACATGCACTCTGTCGGGTTGTCGGTATCCGACGGGATCGGTGTCAGCAAAGCTGAACTCCGTGTCGCGAACGCCAACGGTCTTGTCCAGGGCTCGCGCGTGCTGTTCCGGGGCGTCGCCATCGGAAAGGTGACGAATGTCGAGTCGAGCTTCGATGGGGTCGTTGTCCGGTGGAACTACGACAACTCGTATGCGATTCCCGCGAGCTCGACTTATCGAGTCGACAATCTCTCCGCTCTGGGCGAGTCCTATCTGGGAGTCGTGCCCGGGTCCGACGATGGTCCGTCGTTACACGACGACGCCGTGCTGACCGCGCGATCGGTAACCGTACCAACAACGTTCGACGAATTGTCGGCACGTCTCGTCCGCGCTCGGCCAGCTACACACCGACAAGGTCAACGATCTCGTCGCCGAGTTCAACAGTGCACTGCCGTCGGATAAGGGCGTTCTCACCGATCTCAATCATGCAGGCGTGCTGCTCAATTCGGCGATCCTGAGTACCACCGCGCCCTTTGAGCAATTGCTGAAAGACTTTCAGACGGTGCTCGATCGCGGTGCCGGCCTGAGCGATTCACTCGCGGCATCCGGCGCGCCGACCGCTGCCATGGCCGACAAGATCCGGGTGTTCCTCGACTGGTGTGCCAAGTTCATCGTCCAGGACAACCTGCCGACGGCGCTGACCGAGGGGGCCGGACCATTCTTGGAGCGAGCCCAGGTATTTCTCGATAAGGTCGCGCCCGATCTCAAGGTGCTCGGCGACGCCGCGTTGCCATCCGTCGGATCGGCAACGTCAATCCTCAAGACGGCAGATCTCAGTCAACTGATGCGGATCGCACTCAGTACTGCCGGAAGTGGCGATGCCGTCGTGGTATCGGCAGGTGGCTGACACCCCAGATCGCCTCGCGGCGCCGTCGCGCGACGTGAAAGAACACGAACTTCCCGGAAAGGAATCAGATATGGAAACCGCTACGAAAGACGCACCGGTACAGGATGATGCGAAGCCAACCGATGAGCAACCGAGCGACGCCGGCAAGGTCGCAGGCGAGGGAAACACCCCGGTCGGTCGTCGGCGTCTGACGCTGGGGATCGTTGCACTGCTGGGAGTGGCACTGATCGCCGCAGTGGTGACGCTGTCGATCCTGTTGGCGCAGAAGAGTGATCGTGTGGACGAGATGAACGCGGCGACCGCCGACGCGACGAAGGCGCAAAACGTTGCGCTCGACTATGCGGTCAAAGCGGCGTCGATGGATTACAAGGATCTGGGTTCGTGGGATAAGCGCCTGGTCGAGGGGACCTCGCCAGAACTCACTGCCAAGTTGACGGATGCTGCGAAGTCGATGGAGCAGGTCATCACCCCGCTGCAGTGGACGTCGTCGGCTTCGCCCATCGCGGCTCAACTCAAATCCCACAATGGCAGCGTCTACATTGTCACGGCGTTCGTCAGCGTGATGACGAAGAACGCGCAAGCGCCCGACGGCGTTCAGTCGACAGCGACGTACACGGTGACGCTGGATAAGTCGAAGAACTGGCTCATCACCGACGTGGGCGGAGTCGACGCTCCCCTCGGGCAGAAGTAGCTCGGCTTCGTAGCGCCGCCGAGTGGTCGCTCACTGCGCTCGCGACACGCCTGCGCCCCAACGATCGGGATGAGGGAACTCCGGGGCGGCGGTGCCGAGTGCGCGCTCGAAATCGCCGGCCGTCCACGATCCTTCGTGGCTTGTCGACGGGCCCTGGCCCGACGGAATCCGGCCCAGGGGAATCTGGTGCGGATGGGTCCAGACTGCGAGGGTGTCTCCGTCGAACGAAAGACACTGTCCGTGAAGGTCTTCCCGATCCGAAGCGACGATGTGAACGGCTGCTTTGGCTACGTCGTCGGCCGCTGGAAACCCGAGATCGTGGGAGACTCCGGAATCGGCCGCCAAGCCCCGGGTCATGTCCGTGTCTGCAACGGGTGCAAGACAATTGACGGAGATGTCCTTTCCGAACAACTCGATGTCCATCACGCGCGACATCCCGATGATTCCGGCCTTGGCTGCTGCGTAGTTGGCCTGCCCGAACATCCCGTAGAGACCGGAGCCGGACACGATGTTGAGTATGCGTCCCGCTCCGGCGCTGCGCATCACGCGAGCCGCGGCCGAACTACATGAGAAGGTTCCGCGCAGGTGAACTGCGAGGACGTCGTCGAACTCTGTGACCGACATCTTCGTGAACGAGCGATCCCGAATGATGCCTGCATTGTTGATCAGGATGTCGACGGTTCCGAACGAGGTCACGCACTCGTCGACGAGTCTGCGGCAGAAGCCGTCGTCGGCCACCGATCCGGTAGCGCCGAGTGCTGTGCCGCCGCGAGACTCGATCTCGGTGACTGCCGTGTCGACCGCAAGTTCATTGGTGCCGTTGATCACCGCCGAAGCGCCGGCGTCGGCTGCGGCCCCAGCGATCGCTCGTCCAAGCCCGCGCGTCGAGCCGGTGACGATCATCGCTCGACCTGAAAGCGGAAGCGCGACCGCTGGTGTCACGATCGTCCGCGCAGCGAGAGAAGATAGGCCCCGCCTCGTAGGCGGCCGCGATCCGACCTGAAGCGCTCGATCTCGTCGACTGCGACGTCGGGCATGGCTTCCCAGATCTTCTCGACATAGAGCTCGACTCCGGCGATACCGTGGATGACTTCGGGCCAGAAAACATGGTCGTCCCAGACGATCTCAGAGTGCAGAAGTTCCAGCACGCGGTAGGTGGAATGTGAGTTCCACGCTGCGAGCCATCGCGTCGAGAAGTCGTCGAGGAAGTCGGCCGTCGGGAGGAGTCCGGATTCTGTCGTCATCACGAGGCCCTCATTCGCCGAGTCTGTTGTACGCGTTGTTGATTCGTTCGATGACGTCGTCATGCCAGATGACCTCGCGATAAGCGAGGGTTTCGTAGGTGAGCGCGCTGATCGGGTCCATCGCGGTGGAGCGTCGTGCCATCTCCTTGTTGTTGACCGCAGAGGCTGTCGAGGTCTCCGCTATCGACCGTGCCATCGCGGTCGCCGCGGACACAACGGTGCCCGCGGGTACGAGTCGGTCGAGCAAGCCGATGCGCAACGCCTCGGCGGCGTCGATTCGGTCGCCGGAGAAGGTGAGGATCTTGGCCTGGCTGAGACCGACGATCTTCCACAGCGGCGAGAAGTAGGGCGTGAGCCCCATCTTGATCTGTGGGAAGCCCATGACGACGTTGTCCGCACCGATCCGGATGTCGCTGAAAACCGCGATATCGCAGCCGCCACCGAGTGCTGGACCACCCACCGCCGCGATGGTGGGTTTGGGGTAGTCGAGAAGGGTGCCATATGCCCGCAGACATGCGGCCGAATACTCTTCGCGCCGTTGGTGGTTGGTGAACATCGACTGCAGTTTGAGGTCGAGTCCTGCGCAGAAGACATCCTCGCCGCCGGTGAGGACCACGCATGCGACGTCGACATCGGTGGCCCAGTCGTCGAGGCATTCGCTGAGGTCGGCGAATAGTTCGAGGCTGAGCGCGTTCCTCCTGTCGAAGCGATCGAACGTGATGGTTCCGACGCCGGAGTCGATGGTGGCCGCGATCTCGGTGAACGAGCGGGTCATGAGATGTCCTGGCGCACTGGGTCGGCGAGCACCGTCGTTGCCAGTTGTTCGATCTCGGCGACGCTGGTCGGTGAGACCAACATCGTTGTGACGCCTGCCTTCTCCCACGCCTCGACCTGCACGCGCACGTGATCCACAGACCCGATGATCGCGGAATCGTCCACGACCTCGTCCGGTATCACCTCGGCGGCCTTGCCCTTCTGGTTGCTTCGGTACAGCGCGGTGACCTCGTCGACGACCTCCGCGTACCCCATCCGGCGGTAGACCTCGGCGTGAAAGTTGGTGTCCTCACTGCCCATGCCGCCCATGTAGAGCGCGATGAACGGCTTCATGGCGTCGAGCGCTGCGCGGCGGTCGTCGGTGATGACGATGTTCGCGGTAGCGCAGATCTCGAACGCCTCCTGATCGGTCGGCGCGTTACGAACGCGGAAACCGTCGGCCAGCCAGTTCTGATAGGTGTCGCCCATCCGAGGTGTGAAGAACAGCGGGAGCCACCCGTCGGCGATCTCCGCGGTGAGCGCGACGTTTCGTGGTCCTTCTGCTCCGAGGAAGACCGGGATGCTCGACCTGAGCGGGTGCACGATGGGCTTGAGTGGCTTGCCCAGTCCCGTGGTCCCGTCGCCGACGAGGGGTAGTGGATAGTGCGGACCGGCGCTGGTAACCGGGGCGCTCCTAGCCCAGACCTGCCGCATGATGTCGACGTATTCTCGTGTGCGCGCAAGCGGTTTGGCGAATCGCTGGCCGTACCAGCCCTCGACGACCTGTGGCCCCGACACCCCCAGTCCGACGATGTGCCTGCCACCCGAAAGGTGATCGAGCGTCAGTGCGGCCATCGCGCAGGCTGTCGGTGTCCTGGCTGACAACTGGAGCACAGAGGTGCCAAGCCTCATTCGTTGGGTTCTCGAACCCCACCACGCCAAGGGTGTATAGGCGTCCGATCCCCACGCTTCCGCGGTGAACATGCTGTCGAAGCCGTTCGCTTCGGCAGCGGAGGCGAGTTCAGCGTGGTTGTCCGGCGGACTGGCTCCCCAATAGCCCAACTGCAGACCGAGTTTCATCCGCGAGGTCATCCTTTCAATCGTGCCGAGTGTTCACTGGCGATATCGTCCGACGAGGCGAGGCGGAACTTCTGAACCTTTCCCGACGCCGTGGTCGGAATCGAGTCGACGACGTGCCACTCGACGGGAAGCTTTGCGCGCGCGAGTCTGAGCGAGTCGAGGTGAGCGAGGTAGACGTCCGCGCCGGTCCAATCGACCCCGTCATGCAGCGAGATCCACGCGCCGACGGACTCTCCGAACCGTTCGTCGGGGACCGCGGTGACCGCGGCCTGCGCGATGTCGGGGTGCGAGAGCAATGCCGCCTCGATGTCCTGCGTGGAGAACTTCTCGCCCCCACGGTTGACGATGTCTTTGCTGCGTCCGGTCATCCGGACCCAACGGTCGCTGACCTGCCCGACATCTCCCGGGTAGAACCAACCCTCGTCGTCGATCTGCGCGGCGGTCGCGACGGGATCCGTGTATCCCGAGAACATCTGGGGTCCACGAATTCTGAGCTCGCCGATCTGCCCCTCCGGGATCGGCTGACGGAATTCGTCGACCGCCTCGATCTCCATGCCATCAAGGAGGCGACCGTCCCACTCTGCGCGACGCTCCAGTGGGTCCGATTCGTCGGCCGCGGTGCAGATTCCAGCAGTCTCGGTCATTCCGTAGCTGCGTGTCGCAGTGACCCCGACCGCATCTGCGGCTCGAATCAGACGAGACGGGATCGTGGCTCCCGCACACACGTAGTCGTCGAGGCGGTGCTGTGCGCCGAGACCCTGCTCGTATCGATCGATGAGTTCCTGTAGAAAGACCGTCGCGCCCATCATCAGGCTGACCCGCTCGCTCTCGATGAGGTCGACCGCGCGATCGGCGTTCCAGCCGCCCATGATGACCGAACGTGCACCCAGGTACGACGGAAAAATCAGTCCCGCAACAAATCCGCCGAGATGTGAGAGGGGAGTGGCCGCGAGCAAGACCGCACTTTCGTCAAGGCTGAACGCGGCGGCGAAGTTCCGCAGATGCGCGATGAGTGCCCGCGAGGTCAGAAGCGCACCCTTGGGGGCGGACGTCGTACCGGATGTGTACAGGATCAATGCCGGTTCCTCCGGCGGCAGCGGTTCGGGAAGCGTGCTCGCAATCGGGCTGTCGGGGCCGGGAACTTCGGACCATCCGGGCGCGGCCCCTCCGACGAGAAGCTTGAGTTTCGGCTGGTGTCCGGTGTCTGCGAGGATGCCGTCGACCTCGACATGCGGCGAACGACTGCCCAGCGTGTGTGCGACGGCGATGGCCGCGGGTCTCGCATCCGCGATGATCTGTGACGTCTCGTGTTCACGGTAGATCGGAATCACGGGGACGTTGATCGCACCGATACGAAACGCGGCGACCTGTAGTGCCAGTGCCTCGAGGCAATTGGGTAGCTGGACGAGAACGCGGTCACCGTATCCGATTCCGTTGTCCACCAGCGAGGTTGCGATGGCATTGGTCCACCGCGCGAACTCGCCGTATGTCACTCGCCGATCGTCGAAGACGAAGAGTTCGCGGTCGGGATGGGCCTGCGCCCGCGTGTCGATGAGGCTGCCGATTCTCTCGTCGAGCTGCAACCCCGAACTGGGCGGCGCATCGGCGGGATTGGTGGTGTGAGGCATGGGTGAGCGCTCCGTGTGTAGTGTGGCGTGCGCAACAAACGCTACACCATGTTCGGACTTTTCTTGATCAAAAAATCGAACTCGATGTACGCTTTTATAGGCGGTCCCACCGACCGAGCGGAGATGCGTCGTCACTTGGCGGCGACTCCCCAAGCAACCTCCCGACAACTCTGCATTCCAAGGTCTGCAATACCAAGCGAATCTTCAATTCCAAGGCAAGGGGTTCACATCATGTCCAAGTACGAGTATCTGATGACGTCCATCGAGGACGGGGTCGGAATCATCGCGCTCAACCATCCCGAGAAGCGCAACGCGCTCGGGTGGGAACTGCACCAGGAGATCATCGGTGCCCTCGACGAGTGGGCGTACGACGACGAGGTGGCCGCGGTGCTCTTCATCGGCACCGAAGAGTACTTCTGTGCGGGATGGGCACTCGACGTCCTCCAGGACACCACGGATGCCGACCGCACGAGGTTCACCGATCTGGCGCTGCAACTGATGGTGGCCATCTACGACTATCGCAAGCCGACGGTCGCGGGCGTTGCGGGTGTCGCTCCCGGCTACGGGATGGACGTTGCGAACATGTGCGACATCACGATCGCGTCGAAGAATGCCAAGTTCGGTTCGACGCAGGTGAAGTACGCGATGAACGGCTTCTATCACGGCATGTTGAGCAAGATGAACACCCAGCGTGCGCGTCGCATGCTCTTCACCGGCGACCCGATCTCCGCGGAGGAGGCATATCGGGTCGGGCTCGTCGACGAGCTCGTCGAGGTCGGTACGGTCCGCGAGAAGTCGCTGGCCCTGGCCAAGCAGATTGCCGAGAACGGAGCGGAACTGACCACCGTTCTCAAGGAAGTGGCGCTGCGCGCACAGAACATGGATCACATCGGTGCGACGGCCTACGAACTGCGCGTGACACACGATCTGGTCCAGCGCGGCTTGTTCACCAAGCGCATTGCCACCGGCCTCGAGAAGCTCAAGTCGGGTCAGAGCCGCGCGACCGAACGCGTTGCGTTGTAGCGGTGGCGCATTGGCGTCCTGAGTCGGAAAAGCATGACGGGCGGAACCCTATCGGGTTCCGCCCGTCGCGCTTGAGCAGCGGTTCTTGCCCGGAGCGTTGCCTATCGGCCAGATGGCTACAGGCCCAGGGAGCGCCCGATGATCTCCTTCATGATCTCGGTGGTGCCGCCGTAGATGGTCTGAATGCGCGAGTCGACGAATGACCGCGCGATCGGGTACTCCTTCATGTAGCCGTACCCGCCGTGCAGTTGCAGACACCGGTCTGCGGTGCGCACCTGCAGTTCGGTCGTCCACCACTTGGCTTTCGCCGCCTCGGCAGGCGTTAGCTCGCCTCGCACGAGCAGGCGGATGCAGCGATCGACAAACGCCTGCGCCACACTGAGTTCCGTCGCCAGTTCGGCGAGTACGAACCGGCTGTTCTGGAACGAGCCAATCGATTTTCCAAAGGCCTTGCGCTCCTTGACGTACTCGAGAGTTCGGTCGAGCATCCCCGCCACGGCGCCCACCGACGTGACGGCCAGCGACATGCGTTCCTGTGGGAGATTGCGCATCAGTTGGTAGAAGCCTTCGCCCTCCTCGCCGAGTCGGTTGGCCACCGGAACGCGTGCGTCAGTGAATGACAGTTCGCTCGTGTCCTGACCTGCGAGTCCGAGTTTGTCGAGATTGCGTCCCTTCTCGAATCCGGGGGTTCCTGCTTCCACCACGATGAGCGTGAGCCCCTTGTGCGGGTCATCCGAGGTGCGCGTGGCAACCACAACGAGGTCGCAGTTCTGTCCGTTGGAGATGAAGGTCTTGGCGCCGTTGATCACGTAGTGCTCGCCGTCGCGTACCGCGCGGGTGCGAATCCCCGACAGGTCGCTACCGGTCCCCGGTTCGGTCATGGCGACAGCGCCGATGAGTGTGCCCGCGGTCAGGCCGGGCAGCCATCGCTGCTTCTGCTCGGCCGTGGTGAGGTCGAGGAGGTACGGACCGACGACGTCGTTCTGCAGCGCGATTCCCAAACCGGCAGAGGCCATTCCGGATCGCGCGAACTCCTCGTTGACAATCGCGTTGAAGCGAAAGTCATCGATTCCAGCGCCGCCGTACTCCTCTGGAGTGGGGAACAGGAGGAGCCCTGCGTCTCCGGCTTGCGAGAACATGTCTCGATCGACGATCTTCGCTGCCTCCCAGCGGTCGAAACTGGGTGCGACGACGCGTTCGATGAAGGCCCGTACCGCTTCTCGGAACTGTTCGTGCTCCGGTTCATACAGCGCGTCCGAATCTATTTGGCCGACACTGGTGTCGAGGGTCATGAATACTCCTGGTGATGGTGTGCTGTGGCGATCCGACTGCCGAGATAGCGCGCGGAAGGACATGTGGTCTCTGGGTACGGGGACGGATCTGCCGCCAGAGAAGAGACATGGTGTTCGATTTTTTACCGTACATCGTGTTCAACTTTTGACCAAGGTCTACGGCGCAGTTGCAACGCGCTCGGGGATCCCGGAAGCGGTTCGCGATACGGTGTTGTCATGTCGAGAAGTGTTCGCGAGCCGGCCAGGACGCCCGGCCGAGAGCGCCAGCGTGCTGCGACCATTCGTCGTGCCACCGACGCCGCCGAGGCTCTGCTCACCGAAGGCGTGCCCTTCAACGAACTGAGTGTCGAGGGTGTCATCTCCCGGGCGGGTATCGCTCGGTCGACGTTCTACGCTCACTTCGACGACCTGGGGCACCTACTCCGGGCGCTCGGTGAGGGAGTGGTCACCGACATCATCGACGCTGCGAGAGCGTGGATGAGTCTGGGCGCCGACATCACGCCGGAGCAACTGCAAGCTGCGATCCGGGGCCTGGTGCAGACCTATCGCCGTCGCGAACAGCTGTTGGCGGCACTGGCCGAGGCGTCGACATCCGATGAGCTTGTCCGTGATGAGTTCCATCGTCTACTCGGCGCCGGACACGACGAGTTGGTGAAACACATCGTGCGCGGACAACGTGAGGGCTTCGTTCGTGCCGACGTTGATCCTCAGCCGACCGCGGGCTGGATTGTGTGGATGGTGGAACGTGGCCTGTACCAACAGGTGCGCCTGGCAAAGCCGCGTATGGTTCGGCGTCACGCCGATGCGCTCGCGGAGATCATCTGGCAATCGCTCTACCGGCTGTAGGTCCGAAAGCGTCTGGGTCGGGTAGCATCACGGCGCATGCTGCCTTTCCCCTCGCCGGTAGGCGACGATGACTCGAGATCCGAACATGCCCTGCTGCAACAGAATCGGTTCGATCACGACATCGCTTTGTGCATGGAACCCGACGCCGACGGCCACGTCGGCGGACCGACCGGGCTGCACGACGAACTGTTCGGAGTCACGTTGTTCGGGCATCGTCGGGGACTGGCCGCGGGCGATTGTCGCTCGCTGGTCGGCGACGGAAATCCGGGCTGGTTGATGGTCCTGTGCGACATGATCCTGGCTTGGGCGGCAGTCGATTCCGATGGGCCGGGAACCTGCGTGACCACCTCGCTCGACCTCCATATCGACGTGGAGGTACTCCGTGGTGCCGACCACATCCTTGGTGTTGCGCGACGATCGTTTGCAGGCGAGTCACACTCGGTCAGCACCTGCGAGCTCCGGACGGTCGGCGGTGCCCTCGTCGCCACCGGAACCGGCACCTTTTTCGCGGTGCCAGGTTTGTTGCCGGGAAGCTATGCCGGTACCCCGGTCACCGAAGTCCACCAGTCGATTCCTGAGCTGCTGCGTCTCGATGTCGACGCCACGGCGGGCTGCGGAAGGCTGCCGGTTGATGACCGCGTCGCCAATCCGTCCGGCGTCATCCATGGTGGTGTGCAATCTGCGGCGATGTTCTCGGTGATCGCCGAGTATGCCGAGGTCACCACCGGCGCCGAAGTCGAGTTGCGGCACGTGACAGTGGACTTCCTCAAGCCGCTGCCCATTTCGGCTGGTTCGCCCGGGATCAGGGTGGAAGCGAAGCATGTCGGTCGACGAGCTGCCTCGTTCACCGCGGAGTTGGCCGATGCGCGCGGCGTCGTGGGTACGCGTGCGGCGGTGACCGCTGCGGTGAAGAATTCGGGCGACGACTTGCGGCGCCTCCGTAATTTAATTTAATCTCAATTAGAGAAGTTCGATTGCCGCTCGGCAGTCGACCATGAAACTGATCGAGGGGTGAGCGGCGTGAAGGTCATCGTCGACGCAGCCAGGTGTACCGGGTTGGGCATCTGCGAGTCGATCGCACCAGAGGTGTTCGAGGTTGACGAGTCGGGAGAACTCTCGGTTCTCAAGGCCGACATCGATCCCGACGAACTGCAGGCGGTCGAAGACGCTGTCGCAGGATGTCCGACAGAGGCGCTACGCATTGCTCGCGACTGAGGTGGGATCGCCCAGCAGCGCAGGGAATCCCCGGTCCCTCGTCGTCGTCGGTGCATCACTGGCAGGACTGCGCGCGGTTGAGGCTGCGCGTCGAGCGGGGTTCGACGGGCGGATCACGCTTATCGGTGCGGAAGCACATGTCCCGTACGATCGACCGCCGTTGTCGAAGGCATTTCTTGAACCGGCAGACAAAGAACCGTCGCCACCGTACTTCCGCGACAAACAAATCCTCGAGAACGATTTGGGAGTCGAACTCGTACTCGGTTCGCCCGCAACCGGTTTGGATGCGGAGAACAAGCGTGTTCTGATCGACGACCGCGAGATCGGATATGACGCACTGGTCATCGCGACAGGATGCGCGCCACGGACGCTCCCGATGGGAGAGGGACTTGCAGGCGTGCATGCGCTGCGTACCATCGAGGATGCGATGGCAGTGCGAAAAGCGCTGTCGCACAGCACTTGTACGGTTGTGATCGGTGGCGGTTTCATCGGTTCAGAGGTCGCCTCTGCCGCGCGGCTGCGTGGCGGGGAGGTGACCGTGGTCGAGGCGCTCCCGACACCCCTGGTCCGTGCTGCTGGCGCACAGATGGGCTCAGCCATCGCATCGCTGCACGAGCGCAACGGAACCTCGCTCCGATGTGGGCACGGTGTGCGTTCTATCGAAGGCGATGATCGGGTGCAACGAGTGGTCCTCGACGACGGGTCGAGCATTGACGCCGATCTCGTCGTGGTGGGTGTCGGTGTGACTCCGGCGACGAAATGGCTTGCCGGATCGGGTGTTTTGATCGACGACGGCGTGCGCTGCGACGAAACTCTGTGGACGGGCGTCCCTGGCGTCTACGCTGCCGGCGACGTCGTCAACTGGCCGAATGCTGTGATCGGTGAACGTCAGCGGATGGAGAATTGGACTGCCGCTGCCGAGCAGGGCGCGACCGCCGCACGCAACGCGCTCGATCCGGAGAACGCGAAACCCTATGGCACGGCCCCGTATTTCTGGTCGGACTGGTACGACGTCCGCATTCAGTTCGTCGGTTCGCCGAACGCGGACGAAGTACGGGTAGTCGCAGGGGAGCCGGGCGTCAGTGACCAATGGGTGGCGCTGTATCGCCGAGGTGACAGGTTGATCGGGGCGCTGACCGTCAATGGTCAAACGGTCATCATGAAGTACCGGGTGATGATTACCAAAGGTGCATCGTGGGACGACGCGCTCGCCTTCGCCGAGAAGCGAAAGAGCGCGGCGGCGGCACGTTAGTCGGAAGTCGGTTCAGTCGGAGGTCAGTGCGCCGTGGACGAAATTTTGTGCCTGCCGTACGACCTTGTCCAAGCCGGTTTTCCGAGGATTCCACCACTCCGCGGTCCAGTTCAGTGATCCCAGGATCAGCATCTGTGCGACGTAGAGGTCGAGGTCATGGCGCAGCAGGCCGTCTTCGTGCGCGCGGTGGATCAGGTCGCGCCACACGCGCCCGTACTTTCGTTCCTCCGCAACCTGGCGTTTACGGATGTGGTCGGGGATCTGGCCCGCGTTGCGAATCGACGCCGTCGTGTACGCGGAGATCTCCAGTTCGTGGCGTAGGTGGGATTCGACGGCAACCATGATCCGCTCGAGAGAGTCGGTCTCTTCGGGTAGCTCGTCGAGGATTGTGGTGACGTGGTTGAGCATGTCCGCGGTCCCGGCCCACATGACCTCTTCGATGAGACTCTCGCGGGAGTCGAAGTAGTAGTAGATCGCTGGGGCCTGAAGCTCGGCGACCCGAGCCACATCGGTCAGGCGTGTACCGGCGTAGCCCTTCGTGCTCAGCACCTCGGCGGCGGCGTCGAGTATCCGCGCCCGTGTGCGCTCAGATTTCGACTGCGCAGCGGGATCGTTGTCGACTCCCGGACTCGGGGTTCTGCGGGCTGCCATGAATGGATGATAGTTCAGGGCGCTCACGTACCGACGCCTCGCCGGCTCGGCACAAAACCGAATTCAAATTAGAAAAACCTCGACGCGGCTCGTGTCGAGCGGATAGGCTGCGACCACGGGAAACATAAATCACGTTATGTTCTGTGACCGTGCGAGCGATCGTCGACGAGAACCCGAGCTCAACGGATCACGGCGCCGATGAGGAGTTGAGAAGAATGTCAGAGTTCAGTGGCAAACGCTACGTCGTCACGGGCGCGGCGTCGGGGATCGGGCATACGGTCGCCGACCTGCTCTGTAAGGCTGGCGCTGAGGTGCACAGCCTCGATCGCAATGAGCCGACCGTCCCTGTGGCCAGGCACATCCCGGTCGACCTTGCCGATGTGGCCGGCATCGGAGCCGCTCTCGATGTGCTCGGCGACGGATACGACGGACTGCTCAATATTGCCGGTGTCCCCGGAACGGCCCCCAGTGCAACGGTATTCGCTGTGAACACGCTTGCCACTCGCGAACTCGCGGAGGCTTTCTTCGAGCGACTCAACCCCGGCGGTGCCGTGGTGGTGGTGTCCTCGACGGCGGGCTTCGGTTGGCCGAAGCGTCTGCCACAGATCCGGGAGTTCTTGGAGACGGAGAACTTCGAGGAGGGCGCCCAGTGGTTCGCTGCGCACCCGCAGGAGGGCAATGCGTACAACTTCTCCAAGGAGTGCACGACCGTGTACGTCCATTCGATGGGCCTTGCCTTCAACGAGATGGGCTTCCGCATCAATGCGGTGCTGCCCGGCCCGGTCGAGACGCCGATCCTGCAGGACTTTCGAGAAACCATGGGAGAGGACACGATTGACGGCGTCGCCAGCCTGCTGGGGCGGCATGCGACACCGGAAGACGTCGCAGGCGTCGTCCTGTTCCTGGCGTCCGACTCTGCACGGTGGATCAACGGCGAGGCGATCAACGTGGACGGCGGTATCTCGGGAGCCATACTCTCGGGCACCGTGCCGGTACCGGAGTACTGAGGATGACCATCCAGCATGAGGCCGCGAACCCCGGCACCGCGAACACCGACACCGCGAACACCGGCACCGCGAACACAGGCACCGCGGCAGCCGACTTAGCAGATCGCCTGCGAGCGGTCTTTGCCGGCGGTCGCACCAGATCTCTCGAGTGGCGTGAGGCGCAACTCGACGGTCTCGAGCAACTCGTCGTCGAGCAGGAAGCCGCGATAGCGGATGCGATCCACGCCGATCTCGGACGGAGCGCGCACGACGCGTGGTTCGGCGAGATCGTCGGGACCAAGGGTGAGATCGAGGAGGCACGCCGCGGTCTGAAGCGGTGGATGAAGCCCCGTCGGCAGCGCATGCCCCTGTTGCAGCGGCCAGGAGCTGCATGGATTCAGTACGAGCCACTGGGGGCCGTGCTGGTGATCGGGCCGTGGAACTATCCCGTCTTCCTCACGCTTTCACCACTCGTGTCGGCGATCGCTGCGGGAAACACGGTGTGTGTGAAGCCATCCGAACTCGCTCCGGCGACATCGGGCTTGCTCGCACGCTTGCTTCCGCTCTATCTCGACCGTGAAGCGATCACCGTGGTCGAGGGCGATGGCGTGGTGACTCAGGGTTTGCTGGCACAGGGGTTCGACCACGCCTTGTTCACCGGCGGCACGGAGGTCGGTCGCAAGATCCTCGCAGGCGCTGCGAGCACGTTGACGCCGGTGACGTTGGAACTCGGTGGAAAGAGTCCGGTCATCGTCGCCGAGGACGCCGATCTCGACGTGACGGCGCGCCGCCTGGCGTGGATCAAGTTGATGAACTCGGGCCAGACCTGCATTGCCCCCGATTACGTTCTCGCGCATAGCAATGTCAAAGGCGAGCTGGTCGACAAGCTCGCCCGCTACCTGACCGAGTTTCGCTCAGGAGAACCGTCGGGTCAGCCGATCGTCAACTCGCGGCAGTTCGAACGGCTCGCGGGCTATCTCGGTTCGACCAAGGGGCGGCCTGCGGTCGGCGGTGGTTTCGACCGTGCGTCGAACACTATCGAGCCGACGGTCATCGTGGACCCCGAACCGGGGGAGCCGATGATGCAGGAGGAGATCTTCGGCCCGATTCTTCCGGTGCTGGGCGTCGAGGATCTCGACGCCGCGGTGGCCTTTGTCAATCGACGTCCGAAACCTCTTGCGGTGTATGTGTTCTCCAAGTCGAAATCGACTGCACGGGGGTTGGTGGATCAGATTCCGGCTGGTGGTGCGGTGATCAATCACGTTGCGCTGCACCGCCTCATCCCGACGCTGCCGTTCGGAGGGGTTGGCGCGAGTGGAATGGGTACCTATCACGGCAGGTGGGGGTTCGAAGAGTTCAGTCATCGCAAATCTGTTCTGTACAAGCCATTTTGGATGGACCTCGACCTCGTCTACCCTCCCTACAGCGACCGTGCGAAGGCGCTGTTGCGTCGAATGTTCTGACCTGGGCGCTACCTAGTAGGCGCCGCCGCTGAGCGGTGCGGCTCGATCGCACGGCACCGGGCGGGGGTGTGCGGGGTCGAGCGCGTTCAGCACGAAGTACGCGGCGCGACGCGAGCCTGCGATGCCCGCGTGTTCGGTGTAATCGACCGGGCAGCCGTCCTGGACGACGATGTTGCGCACGTTGGAGCCACCCGGCGGCAGGCCGAGCGTGTACGGGACGACGGCCTCGTCGTAGCGGGTCGCGATGTTGGTGTAGCTGATCTCGGGGTAGTAATAGCCGCCCGCCGCGATCTTGCGCATCACGTCGGAGGTGGGGTCGAGTTCGGCGCATCCCTGGCAGAGCGGGGTCTGTGCCGCGGAGATGCCGAGCTTGCGGACCGTCGGCAGGATCTGGTCGGCTCCGGCCACCGTTGAACCACGCCACGCCGGGGCGATTGATACGTGCTTGTCGATCTTGCCCCGTCCGCCAAGGTATTTCGCGTAGTACGCGGGCACGACGGTGCCCTGCGAATGTCCGACAACGTCGACCTTCGATGCGCCCGTTGCCGCGAGGACCTTGTCGACGAAACGTCCGAATTGTGCTGCGCTGTCTTCGATCAGTCCCATTCCGCCGACGGCGGGACCGGGCCACGGCAGCTCATCGAGCGCCCCGTAGGTGAGCGCGAAGACGCAGTAGCCCTCGTTCTTCAGCAGCGGAACGTATGTGCCCCAATTGGTTTGCTGCGATCCGCCCGTTCCGTGTGCGAGCACCACGGGGTAGGGATGTTTCGACGTCGGGCGGCAGGAGAAGTCGTTGGAGCCCGGGAGCGATCCGCCATGGTTCGACAACTCGGCAGGGATGCCCGAGAAGAAGTTGAACGTCACCGGCAGAGGAGCCGCCGACGCGGTGCCCGCAGTCGTCGTCCCGGCGAGCAAGGCGAGTGCTGCCGCGACCGTAACCAGTAGTGAGAATCCCCGAATCCGCATGAACACTGAACCTAGCAAGCGCTTGGTGAGCGTGGGTGTGTTGCGTCGAAACCGTGTTCTCGACGCCCCGCCGTCTGCTGGGCGGTCGGCGTTCAGTCGAGACCGCGTTGCGCGGTCCGGTCGCCGCGTCGAGACGCGGCGCGCTGGAGGAGGAAGACTCCCGTGCCCGCTACGCCGACGGCGAGACCTACAAGACATACGGCAAGCGTGCGGCCGCCTCCCCATCCGGTGGCCCACACGACGATCGTCGCCACCAGCCACGCGACCATGCCGACGACGATCACCGGCTCGGGCGCCCGCAGCGCTTGCGGCAATTGGGGGATCTCGGGTTCATCGGCCACGGAGGACAGGGTAACTTCCCCCTTGTGACAAGCGATCCCTCGAGTGATCCGACTGGGCCATCGAACTCCGACGCCCAGTCGGCGGAACCGAGCGCCCAGTCGGCGGAACCGAGCGCCCAGTCGGCGCAACCGAGCGCCCAGTCGGCGGAACCGAGCGCCCAGTCGGCGCAACCGGCGGAACCGGCGCGGCGGTTCGGTGCCGTCGACCGCTTCTTCAAGGTCAGCGAACGCGGTTCGACGCTGAGCCGCGAGATGCGCGGCGGGCTGGTGACGTTCTTCACGATGGCCTACATCGTGGTGCTCAACCCGATCATCATCGGCGGCATACCGGGCGAGTCCAAGAACGCAGACGTCCTCGGCAACGTGCTGCCCATCGCGCAGGTCGCGGCTGTCACGGCGCTCGTCGCGGGTGTCATGTCGATCATCTTCGGCTTGGTCGCCAACTATCCGTTCGCCATCGCCACCGGTCTGGGCATCAACAGCCTGCTGGCGGTGACCATCGTCCCCGAGGTCACCTGGCCCGAGGCGATGGGGCTGGTCGTGGTCGACGGCATCATCATCGTCATCCTGGCGATCACCGGATTCCGCACCGCGGTGTTCAATGCTGTTCCCGCAGAGCTGAAAGCAGCGATCGCGGCGGGTATCGGCTGCTTCGTGGCGTTCATCGGATTTGTCGACGCCGGATTCGTCCGACGTATCCCCGACGCCGCGGGCACCACCACGCCCGTCCAGCTCGGTTTCGGTAACTCGATCACCACGGTGCCGACGCTCATCTTCGTGATCGGCGTCCTGCTCATGGGCGCGTTGATGGTGATGAAGGTGCCGGGTGGTCTGCTCCTGGGCATCATCATCACGACGATCATCTCGATCATCCTGGAGTCGACGCTGCATCTCGGCTCGGGCGCCGAGAAACAGGGCGGCTGGTCGCTGTCGGTGCCCAAGATCCCCGACTCGGCAGGCGGACTGCCCGATCTGAGTCTCGTCGGCAACGTCGACCTCTTCGGCGCCTTCACACGTATCGGTGTGCTCGCGGCGTGTGTGTTCGTCTTTGCGCTGGTGCTGTCGAACTTCTTCGACGCGATGGGCACGATGACCGGCCTCGGCCGCGAAGCCGGACTCGCCGACGACAAGGGCAATCTGCCCGGCGTCGGTAAGGCGCTGGTCGTCGAGGGCACGGGCGCGATCGTGGGCGGTGTGGCGTCGTCGTCTTCGAATACGGTCTTCGTCGAGTCGGCGTCGGGTATCGCCGAAGGTGCCAGAACGGGTCTGGCCAACATCGTGACCGGTGGACTGTTCATCGTGGCGATGTTCCTGACGCCGCTGTACGAGGTCATCCCGTCCGAGGCCGTCGCGCCGGCACTGGTCATCGTCGGTGCGCTGATGATGGGTCAGGTGACCCGCATCGACTTCACGAAGTTCGAGTACGCACTCCCGGTGTTCCTGACGATCGTCACCATGCCGTTCACCTACTCGATCGCCAACGGCATCGGCGTCGGATTCATCAGTTGGGTGGTGATGGCCGCAGCGGCGGGCAAGGCGCGCAAGGTGCACCCGTTGATGTGGGCGATCGCGATCGTCTTCGCCCTCTACTTCGCGCGCGAACCCATCTCCAACCTGATCAGTTGACCAGAAAAACGGGCAATTCGGGCCGATGTCGTCCGTTCGAGTTGTGAAAACGGTCGGTCAGTACTGCAAATGCTGTGCGGCAAACTAATGTAAAGCCCGTGAGTACACCGACCGACGACGGTTTATCGGGTGCCCTGGCGCTAGCGATTGTGCGCTTGGCGCGGCGACTGCGCCTACGTAGGCAGAACCAACTCGTATCTTTGACCCAGTTGTCGGCCTTGTCGACGCTACACATCGAGGGCGCGATGACGCCGGGCGCGCTGGCGGCCGCCGAGCGGGTCAAGCCACCGTCGATGACGCGCGTGCTGGCATCGCTGTCCGATCTCGGCATGATCGAGCGCGCGCCGCACCCCACCGACGGGCGTCAGGCGATCGTGACGCTCGCACCCGCAGGCGAGGAGGTGATCGTCGCCGAGCACGCCGCCCGACGCGCCTGGCTGTCAGACCAGATCGACGCCTTGACCGACGACGAGCGCGCAACCCTGCGCAGCGCCCTGCCGGTCCTCGCCAAACTCATCAGCGAAACCGACGAGCCCAACTGAGTGTGCCGCCCCGACCCTCCCGGGGTCGAGCGCCCCACCCGCTGATCGAGCTTGTCGAGCGCCCCACCCGCCGATCGAGACCCAGCACGCTGACCGGGCCCCGCCCGCTGA